>DATFUR010000045.1:0-15690 GCA_035260725.1 Patescibacteria group bacterium | reverse complement strand
TTTTAATTTTTATGAAGATTTTGGAGAAATTTTAGAAAATCCCGTATATTTTTGTAAAACTTTTGGAATTAAAACACTTCCATCTTTTTGTTGATAATTTTCCAAAATCGCAATTATTGTTCTTCCAATTGCGAAAGCAGTGCCATTTAGAATATGTACATACTTTTTTACTATCGTCCCGCCAAACGTTTTTGTTCCTAAACCTGCCTGAACAATTGTTGAACCAGGCATTTTATCTTCATATCTAATATTTAATCTTCGTGATTGAAAATCTGTTGTTGTCGAAACAGATGTTACCTCTCGAAATTTTCCCTCTCCCGGCATCCATGCTTCCAAATCATATTTTCGGGCTGCCGGAAAACCCAAATCTCCTGTACACATTTTTACAACTTGGTATGGAATTTCTAAAGATTGAAATAGTTTTTCCTGTAAAGATAAAAGATAATCGTGTTCTTTATCGTCATTTTCCTCTGTTGTAAAAGAAACCATTTCGACTTTGTCGAATTGATGAACTCTTAAAATTCCTTTGGTGTCTTTTCCATAACTTCCGGCCTCTCTCCTAAAAGCAGAAGAAAAAGCGGCGTATCTTTTGGGAAGTTCTTTTTTATTTAATACTTCGTCTTTATGCATTGGGACAATTGAGTGCTCTGCAGTTCCTACTAAATACATTTCTTTTTTTTCATCAGGATCATTCAAATAATAATATTCACCATTGCCTCCACCACTCCAATATCCCAGACCTTCGGTGATTTCTCTATTAATCAGAACAGGAGGAATAATTGGAATAAAACTTTCTTTTGTTAAAAACTCCATTGCATATTGGATTAAAGCAAATTCCAATAGTGCTCCTTCGTTTTTTAAATATGCAAATCTTGTTCCGGATACTTTGGCAGCCGACTTTACATCAATAATGTCCAACTTTTCTCCAAGCTCTAAATGATCCAACGGTTTAAAATCGAATTTCGTAGGTTCTTTGTACTTCTTAATTACTTCGTTTTCCGACTCGTCAATTCCGATCTTTACATCGTCACTTGCCGGATTCGGAATTTCCAAAAGTGAGGTTTTTAATTCTTCCGCAACTGCCCTTAGAGCATTTTCTTGTTTTTCTAGTTTTATTTTTAATTCTTTTCCTTTTTCTATATTTCTCTCTTTTGCGGTTTTGTTTCTTTCTTCTCTTAACTTTTGAGTAATTGATTCCAGCTCTCGAACTTTATTATCAAGCTCTAGAATATGTTCTACATTAATTTCTATACTTTTATCTGCAGCGCCTTGTTGAACTTTTTTCGGATTTTCTCTGATAAATTTAATATCAAGCATATTTTTTAATTATTGGTTTTAGCTTTTTAACTGCCGTATACCTATGATTATAGATCTTCTCTTCTTTTTTGGTCAATTCGCTTTCGTGATAAAACTTTTTTAGTTCCGGAATGTAAAGAAATGATCTGTAAGGATATCCTTTGGAAATTTTAAGATATGGTTTTTTTGGGATAATTCCCTCGACTGTTTTTCCCTCCATGCTCCAAACCTTACCATTTGGAAGCGCAAACGAAACAACAGTTTTAAAACGTGCTTTTCTATTTGAATCAGGCAGAGTTTTAGAAATCTTTATCATGTGTGCAATTAATTCTTTGTCTGTAGCTTCTTTTCCCAGCCATCTTCTGCTTTTAATTCCCGGCGCTCCACCTAGTGCATCTATCTCAAAACCTCCATCGTCGGAAATTGTGGGAAGGTTTGATTTTTTTGCATAAAAAATTGCTTTCTTTTGAGAATTTTCCTCGTAAGTCTTGCCGTTCTCAACGACGTCCTCTGTTATTCCAATATCTTTAAGAGACAAAATTTGAAATTTTAAATCTTTTAGAAAATTGGAGAGCTCTACAATTTTTCCCGGATTTTTGGTCGCAACTAGAAGTTTCTTCATAAAGAAGAAAAACGATTCTTAACAAATTTTTTATCTAAGGAGAGTATAAGCCAAGCAGCCTTTGGTCCATGATTTTTGCCCAAAAGTGAAATATATATTGCTTCAAATGTTTTAGCGCCGTTTAATCCTAATTCCTTTCCGATTTCATAAATTCTTGTCTGAAAGTCTTCGCCCTGCCATTTTTTATCAAGCTCTAATGAGATTTTTGATAGCAATTCTTTTTGTTCTTTTGATAAACTCTTTGCTTCTTTTGGCAATTCCTCTTGGATTGTAAATTTTTTATCTTCGGGAGCATATTTTTCCACCCAAACTTTTGCATACTTTGCCCATTGAGCCAATCCTTCTTTTTTAATCTCTTCTTCCATGTTTGGCATTTGGACCCATTGAGCCAAAACAGAAAATCGAATCTTCGGAGGATTTTTTACCTCATTTATTTGAGACAGAACAAAGGTACGTGAACCTTCCTCGGCAGCTTTTTGATACTCATCGTAAAGATTAGGAATTGTGTCTGTTTCAAAGGGAGAAAATTCGACAGCCTGATTAGGTTCTGTTTTTATCATTAGGAAACGTACAATTTCCGGAGGCATAACTTCCAAAAGATCTTCTGCATCAAGTCCAATTCCTTTGGACGAACCCATTTTCTTACCCCCGGAGAGGAAAAATTCGTAAGGAAGGGGCAAGGGCGGCTTTTTGCCAAAAACGTCCTTAACAATCTTTCTGGCTACATCGTACGTTCCCCCTGCCGAGGCATGGTCTTTTCCCGCTCCCTCTATTGTTACCCCAAAGGTCGACCACTTTGCCGCCCATTCGACTTTAAAAGGCATTTTCGCATTGCCGTCAAAAGGAGAAATCTTTCCTTTATAACCGCATCCTTTTGCCCACTTAACCAAATCCTCCGAACACTCAAACTCAACTTCTTTTCCATCCCATCCTGTCACTCTTGTTGTTCCTAATTTTCCGCAGTTTGGACAAACAACCTGTAAAGGATACCAATTAGAGGGTAATTCTTTTTTGTACATCTCCTCGTAGACTTTTCGCACCTTTGATGTTTTATCCAAAACAAATTTAATCGCGTCGTTATAGATTCCTTTTTTGTAATAATCCGACGCTAAATAAACTTCCGCGTTGATTCCTAATTGTTTAAACAAATTTCTCATCTTGTTTCCGTAATATTCCCCAAAACTTCCTTTACCCTCGGGAGATGGAGCAATAAAAATAGGTATCCCCATATATTTTTCGTGGGATTCTTTAAGAGAAGGAGGCAATCCGTCAATCGGGTCCATGTCGTCGAGTCCAAAAGTAAATTTTACAACACGCCCCTGCTCTTTAACGATCCTATATAAAACGTCGTGGATTACAGGTCCTTTAAGACCTCCCATGTGGACAATTCCGGATGGAGTCCAAGCATCGTTAATCCATTCTTTACCAACGCGCCCTTCTAAAACCTTATCAGCCCAAAACATACCATTATTATACAAGCTAGAGGATAAAAATGCAGAAACTAAAGCTTAAGAAGATAGTGGTTTGTAGGATGAAGCACGAAACCAACTTTTTGGTACAAGCTATTTGCTGCTACTCTTTTTGGATTTGTTGTAAGCTCAATTACCTCAACGCCCTGCTTTTTAGCCCAATCAATTAAATCGAGTAAAATTTTCTCTCCTAATCCTTGACCCCTGTACTTATCGTTAACTATCATATCTTCGACGACTGCTTGCTTACGAAGCAAAGTTTGCCTTGGAAATATCCAGCCCATACCCATTATTTCTCCGTTTTTTTCGACTTTACTTATGTAACCATCTAAGATTGCTTTGTACAATGATTGTTCGTTAACTACGGCAGAGGAATCGAGCTGATTTATTAATTCCTTAAGATTGTCTAAATCATAGGAAAATTTCTCCTGTATAAATTTCAAGATTTTCTGATTTGAATCAAAGGCAATTGTCTTAATTTCTTTTAAAGGAACCCATGCTATTTCGGAATTTTCTTTTTTATTAAGCTTTACTTCTCCCTTTAATTCTGTCAGGTACGCAAATGAAATAACCGGATATCCGTATTCTTTGTACCCTGCAGTGCCACTAAAAGATTCCAGAAAAGTTAAGTCAGAGTCTACGCCAAGCTCTTCCTTAATTTCCCTTTTTAATGCCTGTTCGGGTGTTTCTCCTTCTTGAATATATCCTCCAAAAAAATCCCACTCACCAAAGAAAGGTTCTTCTTTAAGATTTCTTTTACCAACGAGGATTTTCTGGTCTCTTATTATGACCGCAGTTGCCGTAGGCTTAGGATTATTAAATTTACAAAGTGTACAATCGCACTTCTTCACTTTTTATTCTCCCATACCATAGTTACACCATATCCTCGGCTTTGGTCATCAGGCTCAAAGTTTGGGATTAACTTCGTCGGAATTAGCCCCTGACGAGAGTAGAATCTTATCTCCGGATCCACCGGTTCTCCTTTTTCGTTTTTTAAAGCCAAGTACTCTTCTGCCGAAATTTCTCCATGCTCTTTGCAATAAGCGTCAAAACCTGGAATCCGAGCACCAAGGAAAAGATATTTCAATCCTAATTTTTTAGCAAGTTCTTTTTGAGACTCTACTAATTTTCCTCCTATTCCGATGCCTTGACTGTCTGCCGCTACCCCCACTGACGCTACATATAAGGCATCACCATCTTTATTATGGCTCTTCATCAAAAACCCTGAATCTGTAAGTTCATCCCAGGTTGGACTTTTAGAAGGATCATAAAAGGTTATTTGTGCTGTGCTTACTCCCAAGGCCCGACCATTAGCTCTGGCAACTATAAAACCTTCGGGAAAAACTTTGAGACGGGAAGCAAACTTTTCTCTTGAAGCCTGCAGCTCATCGGGCCAGGTCCTTTTTTCGACATCTACAACTTCGTCTAAAAATAACTCTATTTTTTCTGGAGGAATTTGGGATGCTGTAGTAATAGTTACATTATCTGGAGATTCTTTCATTTCCACAAAAATCATTATACTATATATAAGAGGCTAATTTATAGATTTGATTGTGTAGAGAATTTTGCCAACAGGCGCTTCGACTTCGATTTTTTCTCCAACTCTTTTTCCCAATAGCGCAAGACCTAGCGGAGACTTATGTGAAATCTTTTTTTCTATTGGATCTGCTTCCCATTCGCCGACAACCGAGAAAACCTCTTTTTTGCCTTTTACACTCAATGTTACTTTTGATCCAAGCTTAACCATGTGATTGGAATGACCTTCTGCAATAATAACTGCCTGCTTTAGAAGTTCTTCGAGCTCGTCTATTCTTCCGTCTATGAAAGAAAGTTCTTCTCTTGCCGCGGAATATTCGGCATTCTCGGACAAATCGCCCATGCTTCGGGCCTGAGAAACTCTTTCCAGAACTTGGGGTCTTTTGACACCATTTAGCTCATCGTGCTCTTTCTTAAGATCTGACAAACCGTCTTTAGTTATGTATATCTTTTTGTCGTCCATAGCCTTTTTAAAACAAAATCCCTCAACAATGCCTGAGGGATGATAAGTTCAAGCGTCATAATATCTAATAAGGGGCATTTTGTCAATAAGCCTCTAGTACAAATTAGCCTCGGATTTTATTTTTTTGAATACTGCGAGAGTGTCTGTGAAACGCCTGTTATTAAAGCGTCTGCTGCAGCCGCAGGAGGCGTACCAGTCAGTATAGAGCTAACAGCGGTTGATAGATAACTTCTCAAGCTGTTATCTATAGGTTCACCCGCAAAATACGAGGAAGTCGCATTTTTTGCCTGCGAAACAATTATGGAAATTGGGGTATTTTGCAATTTGTCGGAAAGATCAATCATTGCCGGAGGCTGACCGTAAGCTCTTGCTCGGGACTGCGCTTGGTAAAGTTTTTCTTGAGTATCTCTTCTTGCTAAAAACTTCATAAAAGCTAGCGCTTGCTGTTGATTTTTACTTTTCGCGGAAACTCCTTCGGCATAGTAAGTTGATATTGTTTGACTTTGAAAATTAAGCTGCGGAACCGAATCGATCTCAAAAGCAAGCTGTGGATTTGCCGATTTTATAGCAAAATAATCCCAATAATATCCAAAAAACATTCCGAGGTTACCTTTGGAAAAAGCCAAACTTGATGGATCCAAACTGCCGTCCCAAACGCTGCCATCTCCAAGTGCAAATGCCGTATAAAAACGCAGGGCATCGGACACTCTTTCCTTAGAAGAAGTTAAATTATCCAAATCAACTCCATCTTGGACAAAAAAAAGCGATATTATATCGGCCGCGTGGGTTACATTGTCAAAGGTTCCCAACGCAGCACCCGAAGTTTTTATTTTTCCTGTTTGGTCCTTAACGGTTAAGCTTCTTGCTGCATTTATAAAATCGTTCCAATTTTTCGGGATATTTACTCCCGCTTGTTTGAAGATTTCAGTATTTACAAAAAGAGAAAGCGTGTCCACTCCGGTGGGAATACCATAAATTCCACCATTCTGGATAAGATCTTTTTTTGCAACAGGGTAAAAAGATTTATTGAATTGATCCTTAGAAACCGTGTCCGATGGCATGGGCAACAAAACTTGGGAGAATGCCGGATACCAGGTATTCTGAAAACCAAAAATGTCAGGTCCTGTTCCTTGAGAAATTCTGGTAGCTAATCTCTCTTTGTAGTCTTTGATATCTTGTTTTTTATAGTCCACTGTTATTTTTGGATTTTCTTTTTCGAAGTCAGAAATTATCGGTTGCATTACAGTTGGATCTTCCAAAACCCCCCAGTAGGACAGGGTAACTTTTTCGCTTCCCTTGCCAATATTTGGGACTATAAAAATAAACAAAACAAAAGCCAAAGTCAAAATGGCAAAAATTCCTACTAAAAGTTTTGTGATATTACTCGGAGAAAGCGGTCCTTTAGACCCGAAGTCCTCTTCCGGTTTAGTTTGTGAGGCTCCCTGCGGGGTCCAGGCGTTATTTGCTTGAGGCTGAATCGGAGTATTTTGAGCCACGGGCTCACTTTGAGGGGGCTGTGATCCTGACTGTATATTTTGTGTTTTATCGTCCATGTTGAGGCTAATTTATAGTATAATACTAAGACAAAATTCTCGCAAATGAAAATTCCGAAAATTAGAATTTTAAAATCTAAGTATCTCAAGCATAGCATAAGAATTGGGTTCTGGTTCTCAACAGGTATTTTTTTAAGTTTATTTTTTGTAATTAGTTTCGCCTTTTTAATTTTCCAAAAAGTCAATGACGGTAAAGTTTATCCTGGGGTAATTGTGAATGGAGTTAATGTTGGCGGGATGAAAAAAGACAATGTTAAGGAATATTTTTCAAAGAAAAATGAATCTGCAAAAAATACTACCTTTACTTTTGTAAATGACAAAAACATAGTGGCGACCGTATCCGCCCAGGAGATTAACTTTGGTTTCAATGAAGATCTTATTGCTATTCAAGCCTTTAGTGTTGGAAGATCGGATAATATTTTGACCAACGTATATTTAATCTCCAAAGCTTACTTAAGCGGCGTATACCTTCCAGGGTCTTACAAATACTCCGACGAGAAATTAATGGAAATATTATCGGAATTTGTAAAAAGCGTTGATAAAAAACCGGTCGATGCGGTTTTTAAATTCGAGAATGGAAGAGTTACTACTTTTAAACCTTCTGAGAAAGGGTCGGCAGTAGACAAAGACGGATTAAACAGTAAAATCTTACAACAAGGATCTCAAGTTTTATATCTTCGTCCGAAAAATTTAACAATTCAAATCCCAATTAAAACTTTAGAACCTTCAATTACCACAGAGGCCGTAAACAATTTTGGCATTAAGGAGCTGATTGGAATTGGAACATCCCACTTTGCACATTCAATTCCGAGCAGAATTTATAACATAAATTTAGCGACTTCTAAATTTGACGGAGTTTTAATTGCGCCCGACGAGGTTTTCTCTTTCGATAAAGTTTTGGGAGATGTTTCGGCTTATACGGGTTACAAACAAGCCTACATAATCCAAGGCGGTAAAACAATTTTGGGAGATGGAGGAGGAGTCTGCCAAGTATCAACAACTTTTTTTCGCGCGGTACTTAATGCGGGGCTACCGATTGTTGAAAGACACGCCCACTCCTACCGAGTTGGGTATTACGAACAAGACTCATATCCGGGTATTGACGCGACGGTTTACTATCCGAGTGTCGATTTAAAATTCAAAAATGACACCGGACATCATATTCTCGTACAAACCGCAATTGATCCGGACAATCTGCAGCTTACTTTTTATTTATATGGAACGCGGGATGGAAGGACAACATCCATAAGCCAACCTGTTGTTACAAACCAAACTCCGCCTCCGCCTCCTTCCTACCAGGATGACCCGACTCTCCCAAAAAATCAGATTAAGCAAATCGATTTTGAAGCGTGGGGAGCAAACGTTTTTTTTACCAGAGAAGTTAAAAAAGACGGTAAGACAATGATTTCCGAAAAATTTGTTTCAGACTACCAACCATGGCAGGCGATATTTCTGAAAGGAACACAATAAAATGGGAGAGATAATTAGTACTAAGACAGCAATTAAAATAAGCTCTAAATTAAAAAATAAAAAAAAGATTGTTCTCGCTGGTGGCTGCTTTGATGTTTTGCATATAGGACACATAAAATTTTTAGAAGAAGCCAAGACTTATGGAAATTATCTTTTTTTAATTCTCGAAAGCGACTATTCTGTTAAAAAAACCAAAGGCAAGAACCGTCCTGTAAATATCCAAAAAGACAGAGCGGAATTGTTATCCCATTTAGATATGGTCGATTATGTTATCCCTCTTCCAAAAATATTTAGCGACAAAGACTACGATAATTTGATTATGAGACTAAAACCAGATATTATTGCAACAACCAAGGGAGATAAAAACGAAGTTCATAAAAAAAGACAGGTAAATAAATTGAGAGCCAAATTGATTTACATTAAAAAAATTAAAAATAGATCAACAAGTAGAATAATTAATTCACTATAGATATGACAAAAGTTTTATTGGCATTTGCTTCCCTAATCGCGGTAATTATTGCTTTTGCTTTTTATCAAAAGATGACTCTGCCTTTTGCGAAAATACAAAATCACGAATTCCAATTAATAATTGCAAAAACCGAAGAGCAAAAGCAGATAGGACTCTCCAAAAACACAAAGCTGGACCAAAACCAAGCTATGCTTTTTATTTTTGACAAACCCGACTATTACCGTTTTTGGATGAAGGACATGAAGTTTCCAATAGATATTATCTTTATTAAAGACAATAAAATAGTAAAAATTTACAAAAATGCTCCGATCCTCAAAGACCCTGTTGATGATCTCCCTATTTACTCTCCTTCGGAACCAATAGACAAAGTCTTAGAAACAAACGCCGGAGTTTCTGAAAAATATAATTTTAAAGTTGGAGAGAGAGTTGAATTTAGAAACGTCAGATGACAATATTGGGAATCGAAACTTCCTGTGACGAGACATCCGCAAGCTTGGTAAAATCCGAAAATAATAAGCTAAAACTTTTGAGCAATGTCGTTTCCTCGTCCGTCTTGCTGCACGCCAAAACCGGAGGAATTGTTCCGGAAAACGCTGCAAGAGAACAATTAAAATACATTATTCCTGTTATTAAAGAGTCTTTAGTTGCGGATTTTGACAAAATAGCGGTAACCTATGGACCTGGGCTTATGGGGTCTCTTCTCATAGGCGTTGAGACTGCCAAAACTCTCTCTTATGTTTTTGAAAAACCAATTATTCCTGTTAACCACCTCATCGGACATATATATGCCAATTGGATTGAACAAGATAAAAATATTGAGTTCCCCGCCTTGTCTCTACTCGTTTCCGGTGGACACACAGACTTAGTTTTGATTAAAAACCATGGAAATATCAAGTGGTTGGGTGGAACAAGAGACGATGCGGCAGGAGAGGCATTGGACAAAACAGGAAGATTAATGGATCTTCCCTATCCCGCAGGACCGACAATAGAAAAACTGGCAAAAGAGGGAAATCCAAAAGCCTTTAGTTTTCCAAGGCCCATGATTGATTCTAACGATTTTGATTTTAGTTTTTCCGGGTTAAAAGCTGCTGTTCTTAGAGAAACACAAAAGGATGCAAAAATAAAAATTGGAGACCTTTGCGCATCGGTGCAGGAAGCAATCGTTGACGTTTTAATTTTTAAAACAATAAAGGCTGCTAAGAAATATAAAGTTAAATCCATTCTGCTGGGCGGTGGTGTTGCTGCGAATCAAAGATTGAGGGATGAACTAAAAAATGAAAGTGACAAGCTAGGGATTGAATTTTTTGTCCCTCCAAAAAACCTATGCACGGACAATGGCGCAATGATTGCCGCCGCCGCCTTTTTTAATAATGGGCCCATTCCTTTTAATAAAATAAGCGCAAACCCCCAGCTTTATTTTGCATAGGGAGTTAAAGTTTACTTGCCTGCCCGCCATTGCTGCGCTCAGGCGCTGGCGGGAGGGAGAAAACAAACTCCTCTCCCGGATTCTCCCGCTCCCTGTAAGACACGACAACGTAGTCGTAGAGCCACAACCCGCCCCCCCCCTCGCGCATAAGTAGGAAAGCACGCGGGACGTCATGCGAAGCGGTGATTGGTTGCATTGCAATAGAATACCATTCTACCAAAGGCTGGTTTAAATCTTTTAATCTAAGATGCGGACCAACTTCCGCAGGACATAACTCAAGCCCAAGTTTTTTGGCACGTTTATATATTTGATCTATTGTGACGTCTTCATCAAATCCAAGATCATAGCCGGTTAAACGGACAAGATCAATATTTTGAGGACTTTTGAGAGTTTTAAAATCCAGGCTTTCAAGAAGACTCTCTGTATATTCTGTAGTTTTAATCCCTTTTTCCTTAAGCTCTTTCTGAAGATCTGCCGAACTTTTTCCCCCTATTTCAAGACTTTGAAATCTTATTTTTCCTTCGGGGAACGAAGTGTATACGTGTTCTATGCTATATTTTCGAAAAACATCAAAAATTCTGGGCCAAAGCTCTCCTATATAAACTTTTGTATTTTTGTTTATTTTCGAAACTTTTCTGGCAATTTGGTCTATCGAACAATTAAAAATAATCGGAATATCTTCCTCCGGATTTCTTTGTTCCCTTAATTCTTCTATTCGGGGATCTTTTTCATATCCAAAGCCTTCGATTCGAGAGTCTATTTCGTAGAGAAAAAGAAGGTCTTCTTTTGAAAGGCTCTGATTTGCTCGTACTTTGCCCTCAATTTCGGTAAGAACTCCCATGTCGTGAACTTTTTTCTTGTATGAAGAGCCATCCGGGAATTCTTGAAGCTTTTTATCAACGATTGATATAATAGCCGGATCAAGATTTTGCTCCGATGCAATTCCCCTTACTTCCGCTATTTGATTTCCTTCCATGCGTATTGCCGATCTAGGGATAGTCGGAAGACCGTTTCTATCCAAAGAGTAATAAACGTAAAAATCCCCTCCCTTAAGCTGCGTCTCTGCCGTTGACTCTCCCGCAGTACACCAGCCGGTTCCGTGTCCTTGAAGCGACTCGACAAGCGGCATTGGATCCGAGTTTTGATCATACTTTTTCCATACACCTGCTATTCCAGAAAGCTCAACAGGAGAGGCAGGAGTAACCTTTTCTATTGCAAAAGCGTAGAGCTTTGCAAAGTTTTCACTCTTTAGAAGTTTTTCAAATTGCTCTTTGTCCTTTTCTTCAAACGTTGTTAAATTAATATTTTGCCCTTTGTATTTCTTGTCAATTGCGTCTAGAACGTAAGCTAAAGCCTCGCGATTTAAGTCTGGGAATGGTTTTACTGTACCCTTTGATCTTTGGTTAAATTGTTTTTTCTCTTTATCGTATTCACCCATGGAAAGAATGCTTCGCAGGGTAAAATACTTAAGTCCCGAAGAATATGGGGCATCGGAAGAAGAAAGATAATCAATCCATTTATCGAGACTTGACCTTTGGTCTGCAATAATAACTTCAGTAAGCTGATCTCTTGCCTCTATTGTAATTTCTATATTTCCATGACCCAGTTCTCTAGCTAGTCTCCTTTGATTTTCAAAGTAACCTTCCGGGATTTCATTAGGTTTAATAACAAATTTGCCGTGAAGAAGTCTTTTTATTGCATCTAAGCCATGCTCCCGTTCCGCCGGATCTTTTCGATCTGTTATTTCCTTAAAGCGATCTAAATAATTTTGGATTAGAAGTAAAGGATCTTGAGAAACTTTTTCTCCGCTTTTTGCCTTTGTCCGTTTTGCGGCAGATTTCACTTCCGGAGAATTATGTAGATCATACTTTCTCTTAAGCAGAAGGTTTTGTGCCTCTCCTGTTTCCATAAGTAAATTATATCATTCCAATCTTAATTAGTCTTTAAATCCCAAGCCTAAAATGGTAGAATTATAAAACCTATGCAAGCGGACACTATCCTACTTTTCCTCTTAGTTATTGGCCTTTTTGGAACAATTTATTTTCTCAACAAAAAATTAAATGAATTAAAAACTCCAAAAGAAGACAATGCGACCTTAGAATGGCTAAAGAGCACACAATCTTCAATTGACTCTATGAATAAAACCTTAAACGACGCAATGAGGTCTTCTTCAACAGAAATGACTAAAGTACTTCAGGAAAATTCAAAACAATTAAACGATAGGCTTACTAAAGCAGCCGAAGTAATTCAGGGAGTAAGTAAAGGTGTCGGAGAGATGAGTGAAATTGGAAGAAACATGAAAGAACTGCAAGAATTTTTAAAAAGTCCGAAACTCCGAGGAAACATTGGCGAAGAGGTTCTTAAAGACTTAATCTCGCAAATGTTTCCAAAAAATAGTTTTAATCTCCAATACCAATTTAAATCCGGAGAGCGAGTCGACGCGGCTATTAAAACTGACGCAGGAATACTCCCCATTGATTCAAAGTTTCCGATGGAAAATTTCCAAAAAATGGCGAAAGCAGAAGACAAACAGGAAAAAGAAATGCACGAAAAAGAATTCGTAAGAGATGTAAAAAAACACATAGATTCAATTTCCAAAAAATACATTCTCCCCGAGGAAGGGACAATGGACTTTGCTCTTATGTATGTTCCAAGTGAATCGGTATATTACGAACTAGTTAATTTAACCGATCTTATGGATTATGCAAGAAGAGCAAGGATTTATATTGTCTCTCCATCAACCTTATATGCGCACCTTCAGACAATTCTTCTTTCCTTCGAGGGCAAGAAAATCGAAAGCCATTCCCGCGAAGTTTTTCGAACTTTAAGAGCACTACAAATTGATTACGGAAAAGTTCAGGAAAATATTGGGGTCTTAGGAAAACATATCAACAATGCTTCCGCGCAATTTAGTAATGTAGCGACGGGATTCAATGTTCTCGGACAAAAACTTAGCTCAACAAGAAATCTGGAAGAAAAAGTTATAGAAGAAATAGAAGGAGGTGAGATAAATGAGTAATAAAATTTTAATTGGGACAATTGCGGTTTTGGTTTTGGGAATTGGAGCATTTGCTCTTCTTTCAAATAAAACAAATAATCAGGCAGCAGTTAGTGTTTCATCTACACCAACGCCAACAATAACATCATCACCAACAGCGTCTGCAACGCCTTCCGCAAAGATGGAAGAAAGAAATGTAAATGTAACGGCAAATGGTTTTGTTCCACAGACTTTAAAGATAAATGCAGGAACAAAAGTAACTTGGACAAATAAAAGCGGGGTAACAGCTAATGTTAGTTCGGACCCCCATCCGATTCATACTTTGTGGCCTTTCTTAAATCTTGGAAATTTTGCTGATGGATCATCTGTTAGCGTGACTTTCGACAAAACCGGTATATACACTTACCATAATCATCTGGATCCGAGCATGACAGGAACCGTGATTGTGCAATGATGCCAAAGCTAGAGAAAGAGCAGCTGGAAGCCATAAAACATGGCGAGGGACCTTTATTGGTAATAGCAGGAGCAGGTACCGGAAAAACAACTGTCATAACGGAAAGAATTAAATATCTCGCTTTGGAAAAGAACATTCCTCTTTCCTCTATTCTTGCCCTTACTTTTACGGAAAAAGCTGCATTTGAAATGCAAGAAAGAGTTGATGTTCTCCTTCCTTATGGTTATACCAACCTTTGGATTCACACCTTCCACTCTTTTTGCGACAGAATCTTGAGAGATGAAGCACACGCAATAGGACTTGATCCAAACTATAAATTACTTTCAGAATCAGAGGCAGTACTTTTAGTAAGGAAGAATATTTTTGAAATGGGGTTAAAAAAATTTAGACCTCTTGGAAATCCTACTAAATTTATCGATGCTCTTCTGACTCATTTTTCAAGACTAAAAGATGAGGATATAATGCCAAGCGAATATATTAAATGGGTAAAAAAACAAAAATCTACTGAAGAATCGGAGCAGTATCTTGAACTGGCCAACGCTTACAAAAATTATGAAGCATTAAAAATTAAAGAGTCCGTTATGGATTTCTCTGACCTTATCTCCAATACTTTATTACTATTTAGAACAAGACCTAATGTTTTAAAAAAATATCAGAATCAATTTAAGTTTGTTTTAGTTGATGAGTTTCAGGACACAAATTACGCCCAAAATGAACTTGCCATTGCTCTTGCCGGAGATAATAAAAATATTACAGTTGTTGCAGACGATGATCAATCAATTTATAGATTCAGAGGCGCTGCAGTTTCGAATGTCTTACAGTTTAAGAAAAACTTTAAGGCCTCAGAAATCGTAACTTTAAATGATAATTATAGATCTACCCAAAATATTCTTGATGCGGCATACCGGCTTATTCAACACAATAATCCCAACAGACTTGAAATCGTTGAGAGTATAGACAAAAAACTCAAAAGCCACTCAACCGCTCAAAAAAAAGAAATTGAGTTAATTCACGAAAATCGTTCAGAAGACGAAGCGGATCAAATAGCAATCCAAATAAAAAGTTTGATAAAAGAAAACTACGACTATAAGGATATAGCAATCTTAGTTAGAGCAAACAATCATGCTCAATTAATTACAACTGCTTTGCAAAGACATGGTATTCCATTTCAATTTTTAGGACCAGGGTATCTTTTTGCTCAAGAAGAGATAAAAGATTTGATAGCTTATCTTACGTTTTTAACAAATCTTTCAGATTCCGTTTCGCTTTTTAGAATCCTTTCCATGGATATTTTTAATATTCCCTACATTGAATTAAATTATCTTCTTAATTTTGCAAAGAAAAAAAATCTTAATCTTTTTGAAGCACTCTACTATACAAATCAGTTCTTTTTAAAACCGGTGACTCAGAAGAAATTAATAAACTTTAGAGAAATGGCACTAAAACATCTTGAAAAAAGTAAAAAAGAAACGGCTGGAGAAATTCTATATTATTTTCTTGTTGACTCAAAACTTTTTGAAACGTTAAACGTCACAAATTCAGTTAAAGAAGAACGGAGAGTCCAAAATATAGCAAAATTTTTTGATCGGATTAAAACTTTCGAAAGCGAACGCATTGATGCTAACATATTTACTCTTGTTGAATGGTTAAATCTTATGCTCCAAATGGAAGACAGTCCACGAGCTGCGGACATAGATTTAAGAGATGAAAATGCCGTTAATATTTTAACTGTACATTCTTCAAAAGGACTTGAATTTAAAGTTGTATTTTTAGTAAATCTTGTATCGGACCGCTTTCCGTCCCGCGAAAGAAACGAAAAAATTCCATTGCCCGATGGAATTATTAAAGAAACAGTAGCTTCGGAAACCGATTTTCACCTGGAGGAAGAGAGAAGACTTTTTTATGTAGGAATGACAAGAGCCAAGGAAAGACTA
>DATFUR010000044.1:0-14044 GCA_035260725.1 Patescibacteria group bacterium | reverse complement strand
GTTTGTCAATTTAGCGGGGTTTTGAAGTTGTAGTAATTTGCGCAGGGCGAGTAAAACGTGTCGTGGTAGCTTGTATTACATGTCCCTTTAATTTTTTATCTTCTGTTCTTGTGTATTTAGACATTTTTTCATGGTATTTCCATTTTGCATAAGCGAAACGAGGATCTTTAATGCCTCTAAGCTCCGCAAGAGCATCTGCTCTGTCAAATAGTTGGAATCCAATTGGTACATTGCCTTTTTCTAGGGCCTCAATACCCAGTAACCAAGCCTGGTCGGGCGTTACATCATCTTGTTCGAGAGCCCTTTTAACTTCTTTTTCATCGATTGGAGATTTTGATCGTCTTATCTCTCCGCGAACAAAATCTAGTTCATCTCTATGATTAGTTTCCAATTGATCTTGATCTTTTTCTTCGGCTACTTCGTCAAGCATTTCGCCGTATCTTACTCTATAAGTTTCCGCTTGTTGCCTATGGCTTTCTTTTATTTTCTGAATTGAAGTCACTTGTGTTTCTATATCTTCTGGGCTTAATACAAGTTTTGTTGTATTTTCCGGATATTTCATGCTTCTTCGTGGCTCATAGCGTGGTCTACCGGTATTTCTTGACGGTTCCGGTTCAATATCAGGAAACAAGCGTTGTGGTTCTGAAATTCCCTTTTCTTCCATAAGGTAATTATAGGATTTTTGAAGCCCAAGTTCAAGTTAAGCAGATTGTTTTAAGAAGGAAGTTTTTCTACGCCTATTGCCTACGGAAACAAGTAAGTTTGCAAGACGCTCATTGCCCACTATCTTTTTAGTGGGTCTGGGTCTTGTAGGCCTAAGGTGCCTAGTCCATCTTTCAGTTCTTTTGAAAACATGAGAAATCTCTGCATCTGTGTAGTCAATCGCTTCTGCATACACTATAAATTCTTGCTGTGCTTTTTTTCTTGCAGTCTGAATCCTTGGGTGTCCACTTTTTCCTATAAAATCCTCATAACTGATTCCTTCTGTCGTTGCAAAATCGGCTACGGCTCTATGGCCCATTAACACATAATGCGCTCTAATAGGCCCTGTAGCTTCCTTTCTGGCTTTGAGATCTTGCGGATTTGATGTGTATTCTAATTCGGGTGCTCTCATAGGAAGAAGATTATACCGCTGTGAAGGATTTTTTTCAAGGTAAAACGTGGCTCTTGATTTTTAGCCTCTTTCCGTGGATAATAGTCAAAATGCAATCGTATAAATTGGTTTTGGTTTTAAAATCACCTTTGTCGGACACAGATCGAAAGAAATTTTTCGAAAATCTCAAAGATTGGTTAAAGGATCTGAAAATTATTAAAGAAGACGATTGGGGACAAAAACCTCTAAGTTATTCCATAAAAAAAGAAGTCAACGGTCTTTACGTGGAAGTGAGTTTTGAGGGAGAAGTTAATATTCCTTCGGATTTTGAAAAAAAACTTAGAACATCGGACAATGTTTTAAGACACCTGCTTTTAAAAAATTAATATGGCTAGAAGCTTAAATAGAGTTCAGTTGATCGGAAATTTAACCAGAGATCCCGAACTTAGATACACACCCAATGGTACCGCTGTTTGCTCTTTTGGTATTGCGACAAATCGCAATTGGACAACCGAATCCGGAGAGAAAAAAGACGAAGCGGAGTTTCACAATATAGTTGCGTGGAATAAGCTCGCGGAACTGTGTTCGCAGTTTTTGGTTAAGGGAGGCAAAGTTTACGTTGAGGGAAGAATGGCAACAAGAAGCTGGCAAGCCCAGGATGGAACACAAAAAACCAGGACGGAGATTGTTATATCCGACATGATACTTTTGGGTGAAAAGAAAAACGGGCCGACAGGCCAGGAAACTTCTAAGGAAGAAACGGGTAAAGAGGAAATAAAAAAAGAAGAAAAGCCGACAGAAGAAAGTGAGGAGGAAGAAGTAGCCCCGGACGACATCCCATTCTAATATGCCTAAAGGAAAGAAACCACGAAGAAAATTTCAGAAAACGACTCTAAGAAAGTGTTATTTCTGTGAAGGAAAGATAGAGCCTTCCGTTTCCAATACAGCGGATTTGTTGAAGTTCTTAACCGAACGAGGTAAGATTATTCCAAGGTCAAGATCCGGACTTTGCGCAAAACATCAGAGAGCACTGGCCAGAAATGTTAAGCATGCAAGGCAATTAGCTCTCTTGTCTTTTATAGTAAGAAGTTAATTAAACGCTGAGGTTGGGACAAAAGTTTTCGTGTTCCTCCCCGCGTTTATTGTTTTAAATAAATGAAAAATAGAGTACCTAGAGTACAGTTAGCTCTTCTTTTAATAATTTCTTTTTTTATAGGTTTTTATTTTGGAACAACCAAGGTTAAATTTGATTGGCAAAATTACCATCCTAAAATTCAGGCAATAAGCAAAGAGCCTCCACCGGAATTGACCACCGTAGATTTTTCGCAGTTTTGGACAGTCTGGCAAAAACTTGCAGAAAACTATTACGATAAATCCAAGCTTGATCCACAAAAAATGCTAAACGGCGCTATAGAGGGGATGGTTCAGAGTCTTGGAGATCCTTTTACATTATATTTGCCTCCTACACAAAACGATAATTTTAAGCAAGGATTAGCCGGACAATTCTCCGGAATCGGGGCAGAGCTTGGAACAAAAGATAAAGATATTATAGTTATTTCTCCTTTGGACGGAAGCCCGGCACAGAAGGCCGGAATAAGGGCTTCTGATGTAATTATAAAAGTTGACGGTCAGGACACAACGGGCTGGAATCTGTCGCAAGCAGTAGAGAAAATAAGAGGTCAAAGGGACACCTTTGTAACTCTTACTGTTTTGCATAAGAATGATAGGACGCCCATAGATATAAAAATAAAAAGAGATGTAATAACAGTCAAAAGTGTTTCGGGTTGGATCAAAAAAGTGGGAGATGTAGAAGGAATACAAAAAACCGACACAATAAAAAACTCTCAAGATGCCAGTGTTTCGTATATTAGGCTTTCGCAGTTTGGAGACAACACAAATAAGGATTGGCTGGCTCTCATAGATAACCTTCAAACCGAAATTAAAAAACAAAGTAACTTTAAGGGCATTATTTTAGACCTTCGCAACAATCCCGGAGGTTATCTTACAGACGCAGTTTTCATAGGGTCCGAGTTTCTCCCTCAAGGAAGAACAGTTGTAATGGAAGAGAATGGAAATTCAGATAAGAAATCTTTGACGGTTACAAGACAGGGAAAGTTTCTAAACACCCCTGTTATAGTTCTAATAAATAAGGGATCTGCTTCGGCTTCCGAAATTGTAGCAGGAGCGCTTAGAGACCACAGTAGAGCAAAACTTCTTGGAGATACGTCTTTTGGTAAGGGAACTATTCAGCAAGCGGAAGATTTGGGCAACGGCGCCGGAATTCACGTTACAATTGCAAAATGGCTAACTCCAAACGGAACCTGGGTAAACGGTACGGGTTTAACGCCCGATATACCCGTTTCCCTAGATTCCAAGGAGCAATCCCACGATACACAGCTTGAAAAGGCTGTTGAAGAACTGATAAAATAACCTAATAAGATGCGAAGGTTGATTATTCTTCTAACTATCCTCTTTTTGTTTTTAGCTATTGCGTCCGGTTTTTCTTCCCGGTTGCGAAACAATTCTAACCCTCTTATTAAACCTAAAGAAACAGTAAAGATCGTTACAGAGGAATCGGTAACGATAAATGTAGTCAAACAAGTTGGGCCTTCGGTTGTTACAGTTTCCGAACAAATTCCAAATCAAAGATCTCAATTGTTAAGTCCATTTTCTATTTTTGATATTCCAAGTCAGTCTCTTTCGCGGCCCGAAGCAGTTAGTATCGGATCGGGATTTGTCGTGGGATCCGATGGATATATCGTTACCAGTAAGCACGTTGTAGCCGACTCGGGCGCTGGTGTTAAATATCAGATTATCACGAGCAACGACAAAAAATATAATGTACGTAATATTTACAGGGATCCTCTTAACGATATTGCAATTTTAAAAGTTGATCCGTTAGAAAATCCCGGCGAGTCTTTAAAACCGGTCGATTTAGGCGACTCTTCTAGACTTCAAGTTGGACAATTTGTTGTTGCAATAGGAACTGCCTTGGGCGAGTTTAGAAATACCGTTACAACTGGTGTAATATCGGGACTCGGGCGGGGAATTACTGCAGGAGATCAGTTCCAGGGCCTCGTGGAAAGACTCGACAATGTTATTCAAACAGATGCTGCGATAAATCCTGGAAATTCAGGAGGACCTCTGGTTAATTCCTCTTCCCAAGTCATCGGAATAAATACCGCAGTGTCTCAAAATGGAGCGAACATAGGTTTTGCCTTACCCATTAATGTTGTAAAGGACTCTTTAAAAAATTTTAACGAACACGGACAATTCGAAAGACCTTTTCTAGGCGTTGCCTTTAAAATGATTGGAAGAGACGTTGCCCTTCTTAACAATGTCGTGCAAGGTGCGTTTGTACAAAGTGTTGTCGCAGGGTCATCTGCCGATAAGGCCGGGGTGAGGCAATCGGACATAATCATTGAAGTCGATGGCAAGACAATAGGGGATGGGCAGGGGGATCTTGCAAAAATTATTGCAACACATAAAGTAGGAGATACGGTGTCGATTGTTGTTTGGAGAGATGGTCAAAAAATAAATCTCAAGGCAATCCTCGCAGCAGCCCCAAATCAATAAGATGAATCTTCAAAAAAACGTTTCGCTTAAGGATTACAGCAATTACAAAATAGGTGGTCCTGCATCGTTTTTTCTTGAACTGGAGAATCTGGATGAATTAAAGGAAATAAATCTGGATGGATATAAAAAAGTCTTCGTTATGGGGGCCGGAACCAATATTTTAATATCAGATAATGGGTTTGACGGACTTGTTATTCACAATAAAATCTTGGGGATAAAACATGAAGACATAGATTTGAGAATTGGTTCCGGAGTTTTGTTTTCCGATGTACTTAAATATTGTATTGAAAATTCTCTGTCCGGTCTTGAGTGGGCAGGAGGACTTCCGGGAACCGTTGGGGGAGCAGCGCGGGGCAATGCCGGGGCCTTTGGAGAAGAGACAAAAGATTCTGTCTATGAGGTGGAGAGCATTGATCTTTACACAAAGGGAAAAAAGATAAGAAAGAATATTGAATGTGAGTTTGATTACAGGACAAGTATATTTAAGGAAAATGGGGACCGGGAACTTATTACAGAGGTTTTCTTAAAAATAAAAATTGGAGATAAAGACGAAATAGTTAAAAAAACACAGGAAAAAATAGATTATAGAAATCAACGTCATCCAATGGATTATCCCAGTCTTGGAAGCACTTTCAAAAATGTTGACTGGAAGGATGTACCGGAAAGGTTTAAAGAAGAATTAAAGCAATATATAAAAGACGACCCAATGCCTATTATGCCGGTTGCCAAACTTATATTCCTGGTTGGTTTGATGGGAAAGAAAGCGGGGGGCGCAATGATTTCCGATAAACACCCAAATTTTATTGTAAATGTGGGTAATGCAAAATCTTCGGATGTTTTAGAACTGATCGAGCTTGCAAAAAATACCGTAAAAGACAAATACGATATAACCCTCGAAGAAGAAATCCAATATCTTGAATAGATTTAAATTTAAGAACGATAAATATAGAAAATCCCGCGGAGGGTCTTCGAGATTATTAGATCTAAGTTGTACCAAGTGCGGCAATCATTTATTCTTCTATCAGAAAGACGGGCCGGGAATGCTCCGCCGTTTATATTTAGACAGAATTTTTGAAGGCCCTCAAGAGAATTCTAAGTTAACTTGTCCAAATTGCAAAGAGTTATTGGGAGTTTTATATATCTTTGAAAAAGAAAAAAGGCCTGCATATAGATTGTTTAAAAGTACGCTTTCAAAAAAGATAATAATGTCTAAATAGGGTCGTAGCCGGGGAAGAAGTCTTGTTTTATATTTTCCTCTTTAATTCCAATTCCCTTTATCATCTCGGTTAAATCTTCAACCATTTTCTCCGGACCGGAAACATAGAAAATCTTTTTTTGCAAATCCGCGACATTTTCTTTTATTAAATTTTCATCAATGTGTTTTGGGCTAACTACGTAGTGAACCTTGAATGATGTATTTTGTTCTCTAATTTTTTCAAACTCTTCTTTAAAAGGGAATTCTTCGGTTTTATTTGCATAAAAAAGAGTGATGTTTATTGGAAGACTTTTATGAGCAAGGTCTGCGATTATGGAATGAAATGGAGTAATTCCAATTCCTCCTGCGATAAAAACATAATTTTTATTTGGATCCTCCAAAATAAAATCTCCGTCCGGTCCTTTAGCTTCTATAAAATCTCCAATTTTAAGACTATCTAAACTTTTTTTAAAAGTACTTGATTTGTCTTTTTGTATGTGAGTTGTGATTACGATATGTTTCTCGAATGGGGCAGAGGAGATTGTAAAAAAACGTTGTTTGCCCCTTATGTCCGGGTTTTCGTGATCGAGTCTGTAAACCATAAATTGTCCCGCGGCCCATTCAACCGGAATATCCGGTTCGAAAACAAAAGATTTTACATCTCCAGTTTGAATTTCTTTATCAACAAGTTTTAATTTCATATCTCGTTTCTCTCGATACAAGTAAACGCATTATAGCATCGAAGATTAAAAATATTGTATGATAATTTTAATGGGCAATATTTTTTTGGAGATAACCATAATAATCTGCCTTGCCGCGTTTTTGTCTTTGTTCTTTAGAC
Organism: Patescibacteria group bacterium; assembly: GCA_035260725.1. Lineage (GTDB taxonomy): Bacteria > Patescibacteriota > Microgenomatia > Levybacterales > UBA12049 > DASRFS01. Next base: position 7,339 of record DATFUR010000044.1, on the reverse strand, counting down.
TTATTAAACAGCCCCCAATCCTCGCATACATAGCAACGGGGATAATACTTGGTCCGTTTGGAGGGTTTCAGTTGCAAAGCCGGGATTTTTTGCAAGCGATGGGGGAATTGGGAATTGCTTTTCTTTTGTTCATGATTGGTCTTGAATTAAAGTTTTCGGATTTAAAAAGCGTTGGAAAAACTTCTCTTTTCGTCGGAATTCTCCAGATTGTCCTAACCTCTGCCGGAGGATTTGTTTTATCGACAGCTTTAGGATTTTCGCAAATCGTTGCAAGCTACATAGGAATTGCCTTGGCTTTTTCAAGCACTATTATAGTTGTAAAAATCTTGTCGGATAAAAGGGACTTACAAAGTCTGCACGGCAAATTAGCTATTGGGATCTTACTTGTTCAGGATTTTTTTGCAATTTTTATTTTAATTTTTCTTTCCAGTTTCGCCAATGGGTCTATTTCTCCTTTTAATATTCTCGCCGTTTTGGCTAAAGGAATTATTCTTTTTTCTTCAATTATATTTCTTTCCAATAAGGTATTCCCAAAAATATTAGACAGGATTGCCTCTTCCTCGGAGACACTTTTTCTTTTTAGCATAGCCTGGGCCTTGGGTTTTTGCGCTTTAGTCGCGTCTCCCCTTATAGGGTTCTCCATAGAAATAGGAGGACTCTTGGCAGGAGTTGCTCTTGCCAATACTGCGGAGAATTTTCAGATTATTGGGAAAACAAAATCGCTTAGAGATTTTTTTGTGGTTATATTTTTTGTATTTTTGGGAATGAATATGAACTTCTCTTCATTTTCAAAAATTCTTATTCCAGCCATAGCTCTTTCTTTATTTGTCCTTTTTGCAAAGCCTTTAATAATTATGCCGATTGTAGGCTCCTTTGGATATAAGAAAAGGACAGCTTTCCTCACAGGAATATCTCTTTCCCAGGTTTCCGAATTTTCTTTTATAATAATTTTTTTAGGAAATAAAATAGGACAAGTTCCTTCGGATATAGTTTCACTTATTACAACGGTTGGAATTGTTACATTTGCCGTGTCGACTTATATGATTTTAAAAAGTAAAAATATATACCAAATTTTGGGAGTAAAAATTCCTTTTTTTGAAAGAAAAAATGTACACGGAGAAGTAAACGATTCAACTCAAAAAGACCATGTGGTGTTGGTCGGCGCAAATAGAACAGGGGGCAGCGTTTTGGAGGCTCTTCTGGAACAGGGAGAAAAAGTTCTCGTTGTTGATTTTAACCCCGACGTAATAAGACAGTTGAGAAACAAAAAAATTCCCAGCTTGTTTGGAGATATTTCCGATTTGGAAATTCAAGATAGAGCAAATATCAGACAAGCAAGACTCATAATTTCTACGGTAGCCGATATAGAAGACAATTTGCTTTTAGTGTCAGAAATTAGAAAATTAAAAAGGAGACCAAAAATAGTTACAATAGCGATGGACAGTAGGGAAGAGCAAACGCTTAAAAAAGCAGGAGTGGATTACATTATTCAACCGCATATTTTAGGAGGAAAATACTTGGCACATCTAATTAAGACAAACTCTATTTTTAAAATTTAACTGTCAAGAGTTTTCATTTCCGCAATTACCTCTTCTAAATTTCCTTCTAAAATTGACGGAAGATTATGGAACGATTTACCGGCTCTATGATCGGTTAACCTATCCTGCGGGAAGTTATAAGTTCGTATCTTCTCGGCTCTCATTCCGCGTCCGACTTGGGTCGATTTGATTGAAGAAAGTTCTCCATGCTGTTTTTCGGCTTCGAGCTCCCAGAGCTTGGCTCTTAGCATTTCCATCGCTAGCTCTCTGTTTTGCGCCTGAAAGCGCTGTGTTTGGCAGGTTACAATGATCCCCGAGGGCTTGTGTATTAATCTAACGGCTGTTGATACCTTATTCACATTTTGTCCGCCGTGTCCTCCTGCTCTAAAAGCTTCAAATTGTACGTCATCCGGATTTATATGCAAGTCGATATCTTCAAGTTCGGGCAAAACAGAAATAGTTGCCGTTGAAGTATGTACTCTTCCTCTTTTTTCGGTTTCCGGAATTCTTTGGACTCTGTGCACACCTGCTTCGTATTTAAAAGTCTCAAAAGCATCTTTTCCATCTATTTTTAAACTTAATTCATTGAGGACTTCGACCTTAAAACCTTTTTTAGCGGCAAAATTTAAGTACATTTGCAAAAGTTTGTTTGCCCACAGTTTTGCTTCTTCTCCGCCTGTTGCACCTTTTACTTCCAAAATAATATTGTGGGTGTCGAGCGAATCGCTGGAGTCACTTTTGAGAGTTTGGAGAATATCGTTTTTTTGTTTTTCCAATTCTTCTATTTCTTTTTGGGCCATATTAGCCAAAGAGGGATCGGAAAGAAGAGATTTTGTTTCCTCAATTTTTTTATCGAGATCGTCAATCTGTACTTGTCTATAATCCATGGGGATTAGCTATTCAATATTTAATAGCATTTCTCGAAGAGTCTTTGGGGCATCGTCTCTTTTTTTCAGTTCCTCTTTTTTCTTAATTACTTTTGCCTGGTGGACTTTAGCAACTTCCTGCTTTTTTTGGAACTTTTGAATTCGGCTTGCTGTGTCTACAAATCTTTGCTCACCTGTGTAAAAGGGGTGACAATTGCTGCAAAGTTCCACGTGAATAACTTCCTGCGTTGAGCCGGTTGTAAATCTGTTTCCGCAAACGCAGATAACAGTGGCGTTTTCGAAATATTGCGGGTGTACATTAGCCTTCATAGTTAAGCAATTATAGCGTAATTTGAGGTTAATTACAAGCTGTTTTGTTGACTCTTTGTCCTAATTTGAGATAATTTAAAGTATGGGGAGAGTTTCTACGCCATTTGGTAAAGTTAGGAAACCCACAAGAGTTTCTCAGCTTTTAATTCTAATTAGTTTTCTAATAACTTTTACTCTTGCAAGATTTACCGTTAAACTGCAGCAGTTAGGTTTGCCCCTTCCACCAATAATTTATCAAGGAATCCACATCCATCACTTGGTTCCAGGAATATTCCTTATTTTGGTAAGCGGATACTTGGGTATTTCATTCTGGAGAAACAGAAATCTACGGTGGCTTATGGCGGTTTTGTTTGGAGTGGGTGCGGCTCTCACCTTAGACGAGTTGGCATTGTTAGTCCACCTAAAAGACGTGTATTTTTCGAAAGAGGGAAGACTTAGTATAGACGCAGTAATTATAATTGCCGTTTTGTTTTTAATTGGATTCTCTTTGAGCCAGCGCCACGATCATTATGAATTTAAAAGGTTTTGGAGAAGATTTGCCAGAGAAAAAATCACCTAATTTCAGTTAGCTTAAGGACTTAATCAAACTGAAGTTTCCGCCATCGCGTCAATTAGTCTATCAATGCCAAAAGATCCTCCGACAGCGGGAATTTCTCTTTTTGCAAAAGTTCCGATTAGGTTGTCGTATCTTCCTCCGCTTGCAACAGAGACAGGATATCCTTCTATTTCAACTTCAAAAATCATTCCGGTGTAATAATCCAAGCCCCTGGCAAGAGTGGGGGAGAATTCAACCTTTGGGTTATTTATTGTCTGCAAAATATCTTTTATCTTCTGAGTTGGTTTAGCGTTTTCCACCTTCTCCAATTGTCGCGAACCTACTTTTTCTAGAACCTGTTCTCTTCCGAGTTTTTTTAACTTGTCGATTGATCGCACAATTTCTGGCTCTAGGCCCTCAAATATAGCGCGATCGTTTATAAAGATTTTGTACTTATCAAATCTCAAAGCATCAAAACTTTTTAGGACAACTTCAATAATTTTTGCATCCTCGGAAATATCAGAAGACCCTACAATGTCGAAATCAAACTGTGTAAATTCTCGAAATCTTCCTCTTTGAGGATTTTCTCCTCGGAATACCTGGCCTACTTGATATCTTCTGAACGGACCGCGTTCAATTAAGCTCAGATTACTTGCAACAAAGCGGGCTAGGGGAACGGTTAGGTCGTATCTTAAAGCGAGATTACGGTTGCCCCTATCCGTAAATTCGTATATCAATTTTTCTTCCTCACCGTATTTACCTTTAAGAGTTTCCGCAAACTCAATTGTTGGCGTTTCCACAGGAACAAACCCGGACTCTTCTAAAACATTAGCGATTGTATTTATAACTCCGCGCCTTTTTTTGGCAAGTTCGGGTAAAATGTCACGAAAACCTTTTGGTGTAGGCGGTGCTTTTACCATACTCTAATTATATCAATTCCAGAAGTTTTTTTGGGGATTTAGTAAGTTGCTCGACTTTTCCATTATGTAAGTAGTAAACGTCTTCGATTCTTACTCCACCGAAACCTTTAATATAAATTCCCGGTTCAATTGTAAAAATCATTCCGTTTTTAAGAATTGTCTTTGACTTTGGACCAATTCTAATTGATTCATGAACCTTCTTTCCGATCCCATGCCCTAAGGTATGACGAAATGAAGGGTACCCTTTTGAAATTACATAATCTCGCGCAATCTTATCGACATCAGCAGCTTTTCGATTTGGTTTAACGTGTTCCATTGCTCGTTTTTGCGCCCCAAGAACTGTTTGGTAAATTTTTTTCTGCTTTGCCGATGCACGACCAAAGAAAATTGTACGTGTCATATCAGAGCAGTAATTATTCACTTTTGTTCCCAGGTCAATCATAATAAATCCGTGGTTTTTTCGAAGTTTCAGATTCGTGGGCTTGTGATGAATCTCAAATGCGTTTTTGCCAAAAGATACAATTGGGCGAAAAGAAAGATTTGCTCTGTATTTTCTCGTTGCTCTTTGGATTTCAAGACTTAACTCCCGCTCGGTTATCCCTATTCTAATTTTCTTAAAAATTTGAGAATAAACTTTGTCACCAAGAACACACGCTTTTTTAATCTTGAGAATTTCTTCTGGAGTTTTTACGCCTATCATTTAACAATCGGAGTGAGTTTTTTGCCGGAGCCGGTTGATGGAACAATAGTTGGAGTGGCCTCAATTTTTGGACTTTTTACAAATTCAGGGAAAACCATGATTCTGTCGGCAATAATTTTATTTTTATCTAATTTGTCGGGAAAACCAATTATAAATATTTTTTCTCCCTCGACAATTTTTGAAAATCCAGACTTTGCTAGGTCTTTAATTTTTTTATCGTAAGAGAAAGTTTTGGTTGTTGTCTCAAATTCTACTTGTAATTGTTCGTTTTTGTCTGTTGAGACATTAAGAATAAAATTATTCGAATCGATTGTCGCAATAGATCCGTGTATCATTTTTGGGATAGTTATTACGCTAACCGTTCGGGCCAGAATTCTTCTTGACTGTTTGTTGTAAAGGCCAAGAATTCCCAAGGTTGAATCTTTCTTAATATCCGATATTCCGAAAGAAGCCGGATCTTTGGGTCCACCTATGAATTTTGTCAGTTCGTCAACATCTACAAATCTCGTATCGCCCTTTGTGTCGGTTAGGGTTATCTGTGTTCCAGTAACATCTGTTACAGTCCCGATTATTCCTCTTTTCTCAACAAGATTTAACTTGGCTACGGTTGAGGCTACTTGATCTCTAAATTGGTTAAGGATTTTTGGATCAAATTGATTTGTCGAAGCAGGCGTTGGAGAAGCCGCAAGACTCACTTTGGTAAATAATAAATAATAAATAGTAAATAGTAAAAATATTTTTTTCATATTAAAAACTCTCTGTTGAATAGGTTATTGTTCGTTCGATTGTATTTGTTTCTCCGTTTTTGCCGATTGCGGTTATCTGTATTGGATTAGCACCGGTTTCTATTGTAACGGTTGTTGAGAATTCTCCTGTTATCGTGGGATTTAAAACACTCTCATCTGTGTCTGTGAGGACTATTATCATGGCGTCGGGGTCTGTTTTCCCGGAAACTTTAATGACCCGGGTATTAGAGACTGACTCATCTTTCGGCTCGTCTATAACAAGAGTCACTGCCGGCTTGGGCGTTGAGTTGGGATTTAGAATTGATATTGGTTTTTGCAATTCTTTGGGTATCTCTTTTGTCCCTTGGTAGAAGTAAAAAGCCACGGCGGCGACTATAAGTCCCACTGTTACGGCCACAAAAGATAGAATAACTTTCTCTTTACTCATTATTGCGAAGTTTTATGATACGGTAAAAATCGTGCCTTGTCAACGAAAAATTTCTATGCTACTATGGATCGCACCATGGATGTAGCACTTTTATCCGAAGGATCCCTAAAAATCAAAGGCAAAAAAGCTTCTCTAATTGTAGACCCCAAAACAAAAACTCCCAAAAATACTGCGGACATGATTTTGGCACTTCAGGGAGAAATTGACCCGTCAAGGGTAGACGAGTACAGGTTAGTTATAGATGACGACGGAGAATACGAAGTAGGATCGGTAAAAGTAACCGGACAATCCAAAAATGATTACGGTATGTTTTATAATCTCAATATTGACAACACACAAGTAATTTTAGCCCGGGTCTCGACGTTGGAAAAATTAACAGACATAGCAAACGAAGCAGAAGTCGCGATTCTAAATGTTGATTCAAATCTTAACGAAGCCATTGTTGCGTCTTTGGAAGCAAAAACAATTGTTTTATATGGAGAAAAAGTCACAGAGGGGATAAAGGCATTGGGAAAAAACGACCTTACTCCTGCTAAAAAATTGTCTATTACAAAAGAAAAGCTTCCCGAAGAGACGCAAATAGTATGGCTAGCCTAAAAGTTCCTCCGCACAACGAAGAAATAGAACAAAGTGTTTTGGGTGCGATCCTTATAGATAAAGACGCAGTTGCAACAGTTTCTCAAATCCTAAGGCCCGAGGATTTCTATGACGATATAAACGGGATGATTTATTCCGCAATGCTTGCTTTATACGACGGGAGTCGCCCGATAGATATCTTGACAGTTAATTCACAAATTAAGAAAGACGGGAAAGACAGCAAAGTCGAGCCTTCATATGTTGCCGATTTGGTGAATACCACTCCAACAGCAGCAAATATAGAGAGTTACGCAAAGCTACTCAAGGAAGCTTCGACAAAAAGAGCACTCATAACAATAGGAAGTCAGATTGCGGAAATGGGTTTTATGGACGACAAGGAAGTAGGCGACTTGTTAAACAGGGCAGAAAGTTATGTTTTTGCCGTTTCCCAAGGAAGTAATCTTAGATCCTTTATCCCAATTAAAGAAGCATTGGCGGAAAGCTTTGACAGGATAGACGAGCTTCACAAAAGGGGCGCGGGTTTTAGAGGAGTTCAGACTGGATTTGTCGACTTAGACAATATTTTGTCAGGAATGCAGGAATCAAACCTTTTAGTTTTGGCTGCTAGGCCGGGCCAGGGAAAAACAGCAATGATTGTAAATATTGCCTCTCACGTTGCTCTAAATCAAAAGACTCCGGTT
>DATFUR010000043.1:0-14791 GCA_035260725.1 Patescibacteria group bacterium | reverse complement strand
CATAAATGCGGCGAGAAGAGCTTGGATAAATGCAATATAAAGAATATTTTTCCTGATAAAATTCACTTTTTTTAATTCTAATCGCTATTTCTCTTCTTGACAAGACCTTTTTACAACCCTTAGAATATTTCTATGCCAAGGCCCTCAAAACAACTGCCAAAATTGAATTTATCGCAAAACGCCAACTATATTCTCCTCGGACTTTTGGTCGCCGCCGCTTTCTTAATAGGAACAATGTATACAAAAATCTCCTATCTTGAAAAGGGCGGAACAACTGCCCCAGCTCCGGTTGCAGGTGCTCCCACAACTCCGGCTCCGGGACAAAAAGTAAACGTTTCAGTCGGCCACCTTCCTGTTTTAGGAAATAAAGATGCAAAAGTAACTGTCGTGGAATTTGCGGATTTTAGATGCCCTTTCTGCGAAAGATGGTTTACAGACGTTGAGGGAAATCTTAAAAAGGACTACGTTGACACAGGTAAAGTAAAATTTGCTTTCCGCCACTACGCATTTCTTGGTCCAGCCTCCACGGTCGCGGCAAACGCCGCCGAATGTGCCAATGAGCAAGGAAAATTCTGGGATTTCCACAATTATTTATACAAAAACCAGCCACCGGAGAGTGACACTTCCATGTATACGGTAGACAATCTGACATCCGTCGCCCAAAACATGGGAATGGACGCAGGTAAATTTAGAGGTTGTCTTTCGACCAACAAATATCAGAAAGACATAGACGCGGATTTTGCAGACGGACAAAAAGCAGGTGTTACCGGAACGCCGGCGACCTTTGTTAACGGAAAATTAGTTGTTGGTGCACAACCTTATGCTTCTTTTAAAACCCTAATTGACCAAGAGCTTTCTAAGTAAAAGACGAGAAGAATCTTCTAAATGTGGTTCCCCGCAGAGCAACCCAACAAGCAAGAAATGTCGTTAAAGGAACTGCCAGAATCAAAGCGCTTGCTCCGACCAAACTCTTTATAATCTCCTGCATCGTTGCTTCGTTATTTAGAATCACCCACCAGGGCAATTTTGCTGGATTCAACTCAAATACAATCAAAACCGCCAAAGACGAACCTGCGTAGGCCAGAATTAACGTATTTATTAGAGACGCGATGTGCTCCCTACCTATTATCATTCCCTTTCCAAACAATTCCGACAATTTCTGCTTAGGATTTTCCCGAACTAAAGTAAATATTGTAATCGCTTGGGTCGTTGTTATGTCGTTTAAAGCGCCCAAAGTTCCTATTATTATTCCACCAAGGAGAAGCCCCTGTGGATTTATTGGGAAAGGCGTGCCTACCTGCAAGTTATATATATTCTCGTCTCCAAGACCAACAATATGCAAAAGTCCGACAACAGTTGTCGCAAGAAATCCTGCAAATAAAAGTGCGATCGCCGTTCCAAATATTGCGGCCGTTGTTTTTAAGGAAACTCCATGGGCCACAAAGGTAGTAACAATTAGAATTAGCGTTGCACCTGCAATACTAACCTGCAAAGGGTCTGCTCCTTGAAGAATGGATGGAATTATCCATAAACCAATAACTCCAAAACTGACAATTAACCCTGTAACCGCTCCTAATCCCCTTTTGCCTGCAACAAGAATAACCAAAAGCAAAAAAAGAATTGATAAAATTAACAATGTATTAAGCCGGTATGGTTCGTATATAGAATAAGCCATTGTTTTGTTGGGATTTGGCTTACTATTTATAACAACCGTGTCTCCAGCGTTTAGTTTTTGACTGGGCAGTCTTGGGTCAATTGATTGTTCAATAATAACTGTTTTTCCTTTTTCTGCGCCTTCTATGATCTCTACTTTATACTTTTGAGAGGATATGGTTATTCCATTTATTTCCTGCGTTGTTGGCTGGAAAACCTCAACTATCTTTCCCTTACCAAAAGCCTCCTTAAAATCTAATTGGTCCGGCAGTTGAGCATGACTTACAGAAACCGAAGAAAAAGCCAAAGTAAAGAAGAAGATAAGGCAGAAAACTAATTTCTTAAGCATGGAGAAAATTATACCAATTTTACCTTTTATAAGAAAGAACAATTACAAAGATAAGAAGCGCTATGAGGACAATTGTTCCTCCCGGCGAAAGATTAAGGTAAAAAGAAGCAAAAATTCCGCTGATAACCGAGAAAATAGATATCAACTCTGCAGTCAGAATTGTCTCTTTGAAGCTTCTTTTAAATTGCAATGCGGTTACAACGGGAATAACGATAAGAGCCGCGATTAATAAAACCCCCACAATTGGAATAGACAGAGAAACCGTTAAAGCGGCCAAAATTATAAGTACGATATTTATAAATTTTGTTGGAATGCCGCTAACCCGGGCCGATTCTTCATCGAATGTTATGTAAATTAATTCTTTATAGAAGGCTAAAACTAAAGCAATTACAACAACTCCCAACACGGCAATTATATAAACATCTATTTGTTTAACTGTTGCAATACTTCCGAAAAGATAGTTAAAAAGATCAACGGAAAAGCCGTGGGCAAAACTAATAATTACAATGGCCAACGCCAGACTTCCGGAGAGAAAAATAGAAAGCGCAGATTCTCCGTACACTTTTTTACTTAACCTTAATCGCTCAATTGCCAAAGACGATACAACGGCAGCAATTATTGCCGTTATTAAAGGACTTACCTTTAATAAAAGTCCTACAGCAACTCCTGCAAGCGATACGTGGGAAAGGGTATCTGCAATTAGAGAATACCTTCTCAAAACCAAAAATATTCCAATAAGAGGAGCTATGACTGCAATTATAATTCCCGCCTCGAAACCCCGGATTATAAAGCTATATGTAAAAATATCAAGCATGGACCCCACCCTTTCCTATTAATTCATGAAAGTAACTTCCTTTTAAGAATTCTTCTGGATCTCCGTAATATTCCAAGGTTCTATTTATGTATCCCAATTCTGTTGCCTCATGTGCTACGACATCAAGCTCGTGGGATACCAAAACCAAAGTCAAATCCAATTGTTTATTCAGCTTTCTAAGCAAATTATAAAATTGCTTTTGGGTTTTTACGTCCACTCCAACTGTGGGCTCATCCAAAAATATTACTTCGGGTTCGGAGGCAAGAGCACGTGCAATAAAAACTCTTTGCTGTTGGCCTGCCGATAAGTTACTGATTAACCTATCTCTATAAGAAAACATTCCTACCTCGGACAATGCTTTGTGGACTTTTTCCATATCCGATTTTGTAGTAAAACGGAGCAGTCCCCTTTTCCCGAAAGTTCCCATAGAAACAACTTCTTCAACTGTGATCGGAAAATTTAACTCAACATAAGTTTTTTGAGGAACGTATCCGATTTTGTATCTTTCTTTAAAGCTATTTATATCTTTTCCAAAAAGCAAAACCTTACCTTTTTGTGGAGTCAAGAGACCCAGCATTATCTTAACAAGAGTAGACTTTCCGCCTCCATTAGGACCGACTATCCCAACGTAATCGCCTCTATGAGCCTGCAGAGAAACATTTTTTATTACTTCTTCGTTTGTATAAGAAAAGGAGACTTCCTGAAGTTCTATAATTGTATCTGAATGAGTTACTTGCATTCTAGTGCTACCCGCAAGTTTTTTAAATTATCCTCCATTACAGTAAAATAATTTTTTCCTTGCTTAATATTATCATCGGATATTCCTTCTATTGGATCAAGCACCATAGTTTTTGCTCCCACTTCGCTTGCGATTGTTTCCGATAGTTTTGGGCTAACCAGACTCTCAAAAAATATATATTTAATATTGTTATCTCTAGCAAATTTTGCCACTTGAGCCAATTGCTGCGTCGAAGGCTCCTCATCTGGAGAAAGTCCCGCAATTGGAACTTGCCTTAGTCCATATCTTGAAGCCAGATATCCGAATGCAGCGTGTGAAGTTATAATATCTTTATTTTTGCAACTTTTTAATCCTTCTTTGTAATCTTTATCCAACTGATCTAATTTATCATCCAGTTTTTTCTGATTATTTTTGTAAAAAGTCTCATTTGAAGAATCAACTTTTACAAATCCGTCTGTAATTTTTGCAACTTCCTGTTTGGCCAAAACAGGATCAAGCCATACGTGCGGATCAATCACATTCTGCCCTTGTTCTTCTACTTTCTGTGTTATTAAACCCTCTCCCGCTACAACAATTAACACTTTTGTACCTTTTAAATTATCCTTAATTTTACTTCCCCAGCCTTCAACACCGCCGTTTAAGACAAGCATATTGCTTCTCTCGATTTTTGCTATTTGCTGGCTTGTAGGCTCGTAATCGTGGGGTTCCGCTCCGGCAGGAGTTATGTTGGAAATGTCTGCTTTTTCCATTCCAATTTGTGTTGAAAAGAAGTACATCGGATAAAAGGAAGCAGAAATCGCAAGTTTATTGCTTTTGTTGGAACTTAGTTGAGGATTTTTTAGTACCCAATAACCGCCTACAATAAATAAAATCAGAATAATAATGTATAAAAGTTTATTCATGATAAGAACACGTTCCAAAAAACTCCAAGGAATGATAATTTACTTTAAATTTTCTATCTTTTAAAATTTCTTTTTCTAATTTATCTGTAAAACTATCTTCGAAATCTTGGATTCTCGAACATCTTGTGCAAATTAGATGATGATGATCTCTTCCCTTAAGCTCATATCTGAACTTCCCCTCTCCAAATTCTATTTTATTTACCAAGTCATTTTTAAAAAGCGAATCCAATGTTCTATAAACGGTGACTTTATTTGTGGAAAGTTTTTTAAAGCGGAGATGTTCAATAATTTCTAAAACATCGACGGGAGACTTGGAATTCTCTAAGAATGTAATGATTGAACCTCTAGCAGGAGTAATTTTGAATTTCATTCGGCCAGTATATGCAACTTAGTTGCATTTGTCAAGAGGAATTTAATGGACTACTTCAAAATCATCGAACTTTGGAGTAGAGTCTATCCAGTCAACGGTAATGTTTTCTACTTTCGAGAGGAATGGACCCTTTTGGGAATACTTAATTAGCTTTTCAATATTTTCTTTTGCCTCTTGGTCTGAGTTTGCCGAAGACTGAACCAAAACCTCTACTCTACCGTCGGGCAAATTCTTCGCGTAACCTGTTAGTTCTAATTTTCTTGCCTCTCTTTTTACAAATTGCCTAAATCCCACACCCTGAACAAATCCAGATATCCAAATTTTTGCTGTCATTTCGAAGTAGTGCTTGTTCCCGGAGGAGTTTTTAGTTGTTTTAATTTCCACATAAACAAAGCTCCCTTATTTTTGGCTCCCGAATCAACAGTAAAAGACAAAGCTTTTTCTAAAATTGAACGGTGAACAGTCTTTGCAAGTTTCATGTACAAACTTTTGTGTTTGTAATCGTCAAGCGACTCGGTAAGGTGGATTGCATACGACTGGAACTCTCTCGAAAGATATTTATCGGTTGTAGGGTTAAAATTTTTGAGTATTTGTCCTACTGCTTTCATTTTGTGTTAAACCTGTTTTGGGATTTAAGCAAGCCCTCTTCCAAAGCCATGGAAATTGCTTTGGATCCGCGTTTTATTAGCTCTCTTATCTTTCCCGCTTCTCCTTTTGCAAATCCTCCCAAAACAAAATCCTCCGCTTCCCTTATTTTGTGCTTTGCCATTTTACCTTTTGCGTGAGACTCCCCTGTTCCCATTCTAAACCTCCAAAATTTGTCTGTGTTGAGCGCCGAAATTATTGACTCTACGCCGTGGTGTCCGGCCGAGGCCCCTCCAAAACGGATTTTCATACTTCCCAGGGGAAGATCAAAGTCATCATTTACGATCCATATATCTTCGGGTTTTATTTTGTAAAAGGAACTGATTAAGACAGTGGCCATGCCACTGTTATTCATATAAGTTTTCGGTTTTGCCAGAATTACTTTTACGAGTTCTCCCACTTTTGGTTTGTATTCTATTTGTAAAATATCGCTTTTGAATTTTGCCGAGTCTTCCCACTGTCCATCTTTTGCCGATTCAAAATCTTTTAGGAAAGAGTCTATTACCATAAACCCTAAATTATGTCTTGTCTTTTCGTATTTTTCTCCTGGATTACCAAGGCCCACAATCAATTTCATTTTAAAAGTCTCACTACCTCCTCATTTTCTACTTGCGGAAAGTTTTTATAGAACTCTCCCACGGCGTAAAAGTTTCTTTTAATTTTGAGCGCAATTATCATATCAAAATATTTCTTAATGTCTCTTAAAGTATCACTCGCAATGACCGGAACTGCCAAAATAACCCTCTTAGCTTCTTCTTTTTTCAAAAATTTCCAAGCTGCAAGAACACTTGCTCCCGTCGCAACTCCGTCATCAACAAGGATAACTGTTTTCCCAGAAATTTCAAGAGGCTTATTGCCTCTTAGTGCATTTTCTTGCACATTTCTTTCAACGCTTTTTAAAACTTTAAGTTTTTCTTTTTCTTCTTTTGAAATTCTCAATCTCTCAATTAGCTCTTCGTTCCAAAAAACTGTATTTTTGGGTCCAACAGCTCCGATTGCAAGTTCCGGATTTCTTGGCAGACCAATTTTTTTGATGACCAATGCGTCGAATGGAACATTTAGAAATGTGGAAATAACTTTGGCGACAACAACTCCTCCCCTAGCGAGCCCCAGAACCAAAACATCTTTTTTATCTGCGAACTGCTCGAGCTTTTGGGCAAGAAGAAAACCTGCTTGCTGTCTATCTTCAAACATTTTAAAACAAACCCAACTGGGATTCTTCCTTTTTTTCTTGCGCTTGAACTTGATCTTTAGCATTTTCGTCCCATATCTTAACTTTTCCAAATTCTCCGTCAAAACCCGGGTCAACATATATATCTTGTTTGCGAACTTTGCCTATTCCCTGTGCGATTCTTTCTCCAAACTGTTTTTCGATGTCCGAAATTGGAGTTTTAATAAGAACATTTATTTCCGAACCAAACGTTTGAACCACTTCATCAAACTTAGCCAGAATTTTTAGGCTTCCCGGCATTACTCCAACACTCTCCGCAATGATTTCAACTAGCGGCACAAGCTTTACATATTTCGGATGAAGTTCACTTGGGTCTTCAACCCATGTAACTCCCAACTCATCAACAGAAGTTTTAAGATTTGTAGGACTCGTTGCTAATTTTTCAACTCTTTCCATAACGCCGACTGTTAAAGGCCTTTTGCAAACAGGGCATATTACCCCATTTTGGCGAGTCTGCTCGGGGGTCTGTGAGATTTTGCAATTTCTGTGGCCCGTATAATGATACTTTCCCTCCTCGGGATAAAATTCAATGGTGTAAGAAATCTTTTCGGCACCATTTTTTTTGATTGCATTTTTAATATTAGTAAAAGAAAGGCTGGTGAGATCAAAAACTGTCGCTTCTCTTCCCATTTTTATTGCAGAATGGGCGTCCGAAAAAGACAATATTGAACGATTTTCCAACTCCTTTATTCTCCAGTTCATCTCCGGGTCCGAGGAGAGCCCTGTTTCTATTCCGTAAATTTCTTTTGATAAATCCTGGAAGCATTCTTCAATGGAATCAAAGCCCGAATTAGAACCGTATAAAGAAAACCAAGGTGTCCAAGCGTGACATGGAATTAAAAAAGTGTTGGGATCTACAGTCAAAACCAAATCGAGTAAATTTCTTGATGATAAACCAATGATTGGCCTGCCGTCTGCCGATAAATTAGCTCCTCTTTTTATCAGCTCCGCGTTTATTTTCTCAACCGTCTCCAGACTTGGGGCAAAAACCAAATTATGAACCCGTCTGGTCTTTCCTCCTTGAGAATAAATAGAGGAGATTTCTGTTGAAAGGACAAAACGGACTTTGGAATCTGAATTTTTAAGCTTATAAACCCCTTCTCCGTCCTCTACAAGTTGTGCTTTTAACTCTCTAAACCACAAAGGATGTGTAAAATCCGAGGCTGTGAGGACGTCAATTCCCTTTTTTAGGGCAAACCTCTCCATTTCCCCAAGAATCATATTTTGCGAAACCGCTCTTGAGTACTTTGAATGAAGATGAAAATCACAAACGTATTCCATTATTTCTTCCCTTGTTGCTTATACATTTCAATAAGCTCTTTTACCGTTGTTGCGTCCTCCGGTTTCTTGTCGTCTCCTCTAAAAGTTACCAATCTTGGAAATCTTAGGGCATATCCCGGCTCATCCCCCACCTTTCCTGCAGTATGATTTGGGGATCTTGTTATCTCGTCCGCCAAAACCTCGATGACAATTTTGGGCTCTATCCAAACAGACGGAGAAATTAAAGAATTTACCCTAGCGGGTTTGTGATCGACCCTTATTTTGTCGGCGCGTTTGTGAATTTCTCTCCATTCTTCATCTGTTAAGCCGGTTCCGATTCTCGAAACTGTTACAAATTCATCTTTTTTCTCGTCGTAAATTCCAACGAGCAGTGCTCCTGCTCCAAAAGCTGTCCTTTTTCCCCGTCCTACAATGTATCCCAAGATAACGGTGTCTATTGTATCGTGTAACTCTCCGCTTGAGTGTCTTTTAAGCTTTACCCAATTAAAATTCCGGCCTCCAGCCTCATACAATGAGTCCAACCTCTTAACAACAAGCCCTTCCAAACCTTGTGTGATTGCGTCCTCTAGCATTTCCTTAAGCTTTTTTGGGTCCGAAATGACCTCTCCAATTGATGGAATTAAGATCTCATCCCCAGCTTGCCCTGAGTCGTACCGAAGGGTTTTTTTAAGAATTTCTAATCGCTCTTTTAGAGGTGTGTCTATCAAAGACTTGCCGTCGACATACAAAATATCAAAAACAAAAGCCCGGAGAGGCAGACTTTTTTGCATTTCTGCGATTTTATATTTTCTCCTTCTTTTCGTTGTTTCCTGGAAAGGTAAAAACTCTTGCGAATCAGGATTGTAAGCGAGTGCTTCCGTATCCAGAATTACATTCTCTGCCTTTACCTGTTTTAAAGTTCCTTCAATCAGCTCCGGAAACATGTGAGTCATCTCCTCAAGGTTTCTAGAGAACATGCGTACTGTTTTTCCCATCTTGTGGATCTGTACTCTAAAGCCGTCGTACTTGTATTGGGCGTTAACAACCTTTAATTTTTCGATAACTTTTTCAGGGGTCGGCAGTCTTTCGCAAAGTTCGGACCTAATCGGACGGCCAACTGTAACTTTGAGCTTCTGAACCTCTTTTAAGCCGTCGTTAACCAAAGTTTTTGCAATAAGACCTAGATCCGAAGTCTCGTTGTATGCTTTTTCGAGTAACTTTCTCTTTGATTTATCTCCCAAAACCGCAGTTGCGAGTCCGTCCAGGACTGTCGGATCTCCAATTCCGAGTCTATTGTTGCCCAAAGGTATGCGAACAAGATGTTTTGCCGAAGTTGAATCAACTTTCCCAAGCAAATCGGAAAACAAGGTCAACTTTTTCTCGACTGTTCCCTCGCCCGTTGTTTTGGCAATGGCGCGAAGGACATCATAAACTTCTCTGACTGTTAATTTTGCCCTTTTTATTTTTGCTTTTGCATTAAGTTCCTCCGCAACTTTACCCATATCTCCTAGTTTTTGATAGAGTTTTAGGACTGTTTCTTTTTTAGAGCCATAGGCGTTGGCCAAAGCCTGTGCAACAGTTTTGTCCGCCATTCCAATTTCCGTTGCCTCAAAAAATGGTGCAATTCTCCCCTGCGTCAGGTAAATAATAATGTCAATTTCGTCTTTTGGAGCAGCCTTAAAAAGCTCCGACAAGATATCAATAAGCGCCAACCTTGACGATGTCTCTTCTAACTTCTCGAAATATGATGCTAATTTTGAAAATTCCATTATTTTGACATTATATACCTCGCCGACTTTGTAATTCCCTGTTTTTTGACAATTCCAGCCTTGGAAAGTCCCTTTAATTCATTTAAAATAGTGTCCTCCGACACCATTGGAAATATCTGTTCAAAGGCTCTGTTTTGCAAAAAACCTATTTTTTGTATGTATTCGATAATTTTTAGCTGGCGGTCAGACAGCATAAGAGGCTTTCCGCCCAACCTTTCTTTAAGTTTTGCGTCGATTGAAATATTTTCGACCTTGTCTTTTATTTTAGACAGTTCGATTGCCAACCCCAGAGAAAAATATTCAAGAAAATAAGTCAGGTCTCCTCCATTTTTCTCAACAGATTGGAGTGCCTCGTAATAATTAGCGGCATTTGTGTCAAAATATTCCTCCAAGGAAAAGAATTTTCTAATATCATATCCCTCCTGGAAAAGAATTAGGGTCGAAAGGGCCCTGGCCACTCTTCCGTTACCGTCTACAAAAGGATGGATTCGGACCAATTCATAATGTACTGCTCCTGACTTTAAAACAGGATGAATATCGTCTTTAGCGTCGTTTATGAAACTCACCAGATCTCTAATCTGGAAGGGCACTGCAACTGCCATAGGAGGCCTAAAAGACACCTGTCCGGACAAACTGTTTCTGACAACCACTTGGGTCTTTCTATATTCCCCCGACTGTTCCTTGGAAAGTATCTTTTGTACTGTCATCTCGTGCATTTTTTTTATAAACTCTTCGCTAATTCTGAATTTTGAATTCTGAATTTTGAATTCGCCTATAAGATCCATTACTTTTCTGTAATTTATGACCTCTTGTATGTCTCGGTCCCGAGCAGCTACATCTTCACCTTGTAAAACCTTTTCTGCCTGGGATAAATTAAGCTCGTTTCCCTCTATGTGAGTTCCAAAATGAACTGTTCGGACAAGTGCTTGGTCTTGAAATTGCCTTTCGTAATAAGGCAAAAGAGGGGCTTTATCTATTACTTCTTTGGAGGCCTCTATACTCCCTATATTTTTGAGGGTTTTATTGGTAATTGTAAACTTTGGAGCGTACATTTTGCTAGTTAATTAACGCATAATTCCCGAAGAAAGTCAATAAGAAAACGGATTATGATATAATTTCAGCCTATGGCAAAGAAAAAAGAGAAGAAAAAACTGCATATCGAAGTAATCCGCCAAATGCTTACACTGGCAACTTCGGGGTTTGGATTTGTTGCAGCGCTTGCCTGGAACAATGTAATCCAGGAGTTTGTTAAAACCTATATTAAAAGATTCTTGCCGGGGAATGATTCCAATATGTGGTCTCTTTTAATTTACGCCGTTGCAGTTACAATTCTTGCAGTAGTTATTACCTTCCAACTCTCCAAAATTTTAGACCGAGATAAGTGATTTTTTCATTACAATCGGGATTTCGTTTGCAAGATCGGTTGCGTTAAAAAATAAACCTGTTTTTTTGAATAATTCTTCTCCCGCTTTCTTATTGATAAAACTTCCGGCAACTGCCGACAAGAACGCCTCGTTTTTACAGTAAAGTGAAGCTACTAATCCTGCCAAAACATCTCCTGTACCCCCTTTTGTCATCCCCGCGTTGCCGCCTTTTACTTCAACTGTTTTTGAACCATTCGAAATAATATCAATCGGCCCTTTAAGCAAAATCACGCAGTTAAATTTCTTCGCCATACTTATTACTTGTCTCTTGTCGCTTTTCACTTTAAACAACATTTCAAATTCTTTCCCGTGTGGAGTAAGAATTGCTGTCGGCGGAATACTTGAAGGATCAATTGTCTGCAAACTTCCTCCGTCTATGACCCATTTTTTCTTAGGATATTTTTTGAGAAGTGAACTTGTGAACTCTCCCGTGTCATCGTCTCCTTTTTCCTGGCCGTCGGCTCTTGGCAATCCGGGACCGATAAGAATACAGTCTGCCTCCCCTACATAATCCTCTACCCTCTCTCTTGGAACTATGATTCCGTTTCTGAATTCTTTTTTTTGTTCTTTGACAATTTCGTTATTTGTCGGAACCGACGAGAAAAAAACCATATCTACAATCCGCGATGCGACTGTCAGGGGCCAAAGAGAGGCAGAATGGAAAAGTTGTGAACCTGCAATTATCAGTAGCTTTCCGTTATCTCCTTTGTGGGAGACAGGAGAAGGAATATAAAGTTTTCTTAAAATTTTGGGATCAATGTCTTTCATTCTATAGATAGTTTAATTACTTTGGCCCCGTCCAGATATTTTTGGGCTACAAATTCTTCGTGGGTTGTTGTTATAACAGTGTCCCTTTTATCAAGCATCTCCAAAACATGCTGTATATGTCCCTCGTCTAACTCCGAAAAAATATCGTCGAGTAACAAAAGAGGGCTTTCCTTTCCCTGCCCTGAGCCTACCGAAGGGTTCTCTTCGAAAAAGGCAAGCTGCAAGAGTTTTAATTGCAAGACAGCGAGTCTTTGCTGGCCTCGGGAACCGAAGAATTTAATGTTACTCGCAGTTTCTGTCTCGTTGTTAAGCATTTCAAAGACCAGATCGTCTCTGTGAGGTCCAACCAGCGTTACGCCCGATAGGAATTCTTCTTCCTGATACTCCAAAAGCCTCTCGTACGAGATGATACTCTTGTCGTAGATAACGGCAAAGTCAAAAACATCTTTTGTTTGACTATTTAAATATGCAACAAGAGCCTCTCTTTTTTCTGTTATGACGTTTCCGTATTTGATTACCAAGTTGTCCCAGTATTCAAACTGTTTTATATCCCGTCTTCCCATTTTCCGGGCTAAGTCCAAAAGGGAATTTCTCTGCCTTATGCCTTTTTCGTACTCCGAGGCGGCAACTCTGTAGTCAAAATCGACCTGTTCGAGTACCTCGTCTAAAAAATTTCTTCTTGTTCCAGGTGACCCAATAATAATTTCCAGATCCAAAGGAGAAAAAATAACCGCTTGCAGATTTCCAACAAAATCCAGCCTTCTTTTTGGTACTCCGTTAACCAGATATTTTTTAGTTTGAGTTTTTTTACCTTCCACTTCGCCACCCGTAAGAACAACTTCGAGAGTTGTTGTACCAATAAGACCTTTTACCCTTCCGACCTCCGTTGCAAACTTAAGCATTTGGGTGTCTTTATCTGTTTTGAAGCTTTTGCCGTTTGCCAAAAGAGAAATCGCTTCCATTATATTGGTCTTGCCTGCAGTATTGGGGCCTATAATTATGGTTCTTTTATCAAAATCGAATTCCTTCTTATCGTAGCTTCTGAAGTTTTGGAGAGAAATGCTCTTTAAAAACACGAGGTTATTCTATCACAGTTCCTACAAATTTTTTGCCGTCCATGAATTTTTCTACATTTTCAAAATTGTCTCCGTTCATAACAACAACTTTTACCCCCAACTCTTCTGCTTTTTTGGCTGCAACGGGATCAAATGGCGCATTTATTCCCGGAATCCATTCGTCCCCTACTAATTTTCTAAAGTTCTTCCATTTAATTTTGTCTATTGGTTTTGCATCGGGAAATTTCTTTGGATCTTTGTCGTAAACCTTGTCGATGTTGCTCAAATTTATAACTGTTCGGACATTGTAGTCCTCGCAAAGCAAAACCGCGTCAAAATCCGTGGACCATCCGGGCTTCCATCCCGCTGCAACAACAACGGGTTCTGTAACTTTTCTTATTATTTCGTAGTGTTTGAGTATGTAGGGGTGGGCCAAATCTCTAAAGATTGTGCGGACTAAGTGGGCGTTTAGCTTTGTGGCGTGGATTCCGAGCCAGTCCAAATCGTCGCGGGTCAGCTCGTGGCCTATTACATCCCGGCCTGCGTCTCTATAGTGGCGGGCTACAGATCCGCCTCCGCAGACCAAAAAAAACTGGCGATTCTTGTTCTTCGCCAGTTGTTGCCTTACAAAGCTATTTAGCTTTTGGAGAAACTTTGTATCAATTCCCCCATTTGGGACGATCAAGCTTCCTCCAATGGACATTATGACCTTGTCAGAATACCCACTACTCATACTAGTGAAAGATACTACCACATAAATTCTTTAAAAATCAAGAGACAAGTATAAAATTTATGAAAGAAGTTCTATCAGCATTCTTTTTGCATGCGCTAAAGCCTCTTCTCCTAAGAGAGGAGGATTTTGATATTCGGCAACAAATGATTCTTCTTTACTTTCTTCGTCGACAAATTCTTCTCCCTGACCGCAAAAGCCTGCGCTTAATGCTGGCAGGCGGGACAAAAGAAAGTTCCGCGGCCGCCCAAGAAAATTTTTTTGATTTTGCCCCCACACCTTTCGCAAATATCGCCTTGCCGTCCATAAACTAAGGTATACCTTTGGTATTCTCCTTCGAGGCCGAGAACATTCACATAAGTTAGCTCACTCGATCCTCCATACTTAAGCCCCTTTTCCATGACTTTATGAACTGCGTCATATAGCTTTTCTGCTTCTTTTGAACTTAAACTTTTTGCCGGTCTCTTAGGATCAATCTCTGCAAGATACAAAGCATCATTGGCATAAATATTCCCTATTCCGCCTATTCTTTTCTGGTCCATAATCAACGGCTTCACCGCCACACCTGAAGATAACAAAGCTTTTTTAAAATATTCCAAAGTTAAATCCTTAAAAGGCTCTGGACCCATGCCCTTAAAGAATGGGAGACTTGCAACCTCACTTGTTTTGACAACCTTTATCCAGCCAAATCTCCTTATGTCGTTGTAATAAAGAACGGCATTATGATCCAATTTGAAAATTATATGAGTGAATTTAGAAGGAAGTTCCCCAACTTTTTGTTTTGAAACAGGAATATTTTTGGTCTTTTCGTCTCTGTAAATTAACTGTCCTGTAAGTTTTACGTGGATTGCAAGGGAGTGACCGTTATCAAGATCTACTACCAACCCCTTCCCAAACCTTCTAATCTTGATAACTTTTGAACCGATAATCTGCCGGGTTTCTCCTTCAAAAATCTTTGGAATTTTTACCTCAACGTCTTCGATTTTGTGGCCTACGACGTATTTTTCAAGTCCCAAACGTATGGTTTCGACTTCAGGAAGTTCCGGCATATTAGAATTTGGGCAGGAGAGATGTAAAGGAAA
>DATFUR010000042.1:0-5081 GCA_035260725.1 Patescibacteria group bacterium | reverse complement strand
TGAAGAAGAGAAGCAGCGCATTCACCTTCAATATCCGGATATTTTTGATTCAATAGCTCCAGGAATTGGTCCAGGTTTAGCTTTGCATTTTGTAGTAAAAACTTGGAATCTTCAAAAAATGAACTGAAATGAATTTTAAAGGAAAAAACATAGCTGTTTTGGGAAAGGGGATAGAAGGAGAATCTAGTGCAAAATATTTGAGTTCAAAAGGCGCTAAGGTTACGATTCTTGACAAGAAAGACAGCGAAGATTATCTTCAGAATCTTAATCAATACGATTTGGTTGTCCGAAGCCCCGGTATAAAGCCCGAAGTTTTAAAAGATGTTGATTCCTCAAAAATAACTTCCCAGACAAAACTTTTCTTTGAACTGTGTCCAAGTCCCATAATAGGTGTTACCGGAACAAAAGGAAAAGGAACGACTTCCTCTCTAATTTATGAAATGTTAAAGAAAGAAGGCATGGATGCGTATTTGGGGGGCAATATAGGTAAGCCTCCATTTGAGTTTTTGGATAAATTAAATGCTCGGTCCGCTGTTGTGCTTGAGCTATCAAGTTTCCAACTTCAGGATCTTACCAAAAGTCCTCATATTGCAGTTATGCTTATGACAACCTCCGAGCATTTGGATTGGCACAAGGATGTAAAAGAATATATTGAGGCAAAAAGAAATATTTTAAAGAATCAAGTCCCGGGAGACTTCGCGATTATAAACAGAGACTATCCCGCAAGTTTGGAATCGGATGTTTATTCCGAAGGTAAGGTTTTTTATGTCTCAAGAGAACGGGCAGGTTACGACGGATGTTTTATTTCGGACAACAAAATAACGGTCCAGATAAAGGGACAATCTTACGATTTAATCTCGACAAAAGAAATCCTACTTCCTGGCAAACACAATTTAGAAAATGTTTGCGCGGCCACAATGGCGGCAACACTGTTCGGGGTTTGGAAAGAAAATATTATCTCGGTTCTCAAAACTTTTAAAGGCTTAGAACACCGATTAGAGCTTGTTCGAACAGTCAGCGGAATAAGATATTATGACGATTCATTTTCCACAACTCCGGAAACAGCAATCGCCGCGATTGAGGCATTTAAAGAACCCGAAATTTTAATACTCGGCGGCTCATCTAAAAATTCTGATTTTACAGAACTTGGAAAAGTTATAAGTTCGAAAAAGAACATAAAAGCAATAATTGGAATAGGTAAGGAGTGGCCGAAGATAAGATCGAAAATAAATAAAAAATCGAAGATTTTGTTTGTCGAGGGGGCAGAAGACATGAATAAAATTGTTTTGGCAGCTTCAAAAATAGCACAAAAGGGAGACGTGGTTTTACTAACGCCAGCTTGCGCATCTTTTGACATGTTTAAAAACTACAAAGACCGCGGAGAGCAATTTAAAAAAGAAGTAAATTTGTTATAATCACCGAATGGAAGAACAGGAAGCGATTTCGCTTAACATTGCAATTCTACCGGACGCAGAAAGAAAAAATAAGGCGATTGAATTAAGTAGAAAAGTTGCGGCAGAAATCCCTTCGTATTTTGTCTTGGACGGAGAAAGTTTACATCCGCACTTTACAGTTTATCAAGCCCACTATCCATTGCGAAACTTAGATAAATTAAAAAAAGCGGTCGATGAAATCGCTCAAAGATTGAGTGGACTTGAAATAACAATGGATAGTTTTAGAGTTGTTTTGGGAACATTTATTTTTTGGGGATGCGAGAAAACAGGTGAGTTAATTAATGCTCAATCGGAAGCAATTGGATTAGCAAATCCTTTGAGAGAGGGCTTAATTATGCCGCAGCTTATGGATAGGGAAGGATTAACAAACGAAGATAGAGGAGACATCAAAAACTTCGGATCGCTTCTAATCGGACCTCGATACGATCCGCACATTACAATTGCAAGAATCAAAAATCCAAACGACGCAGAAAGAACTCTTAAGGTCCTGGGCGAGGCTAGAAGAGAGACTTTTAGGCCTGCAAGTTTGGTTTTGGCTCATTTGGGAGACCACGGAACTCTCACAAAAATTATCCACAAAGTTAGCCTCTAAATCTGATACAATTGAAACCATGAAGAGAGTTTATTCGGGTATCAGGGCTACGGGTCGGCTTCATTTAGGAAATTATTTTGGGGCGGTCAAAGGAATGCTTGAACTTCAAGACAAATACGACTGCATTTTTTCCGTGGTCGATTTGCACACAATAACAGTCCCTTATGATCCTTCTGCATTGCAGAATACGGTTCGCGAGATTGTCCTGGATTATTTGGCAGCAGGGCTCGACCCTAAAAAGTGCAAGTTGGAAATTCAATCCAGAGTCCCACAGCATACAGAATTAGCCTATTTACTTTCTACAATTTACCCTGTTTCTAAGCTTGAAGATCTGCCGACTTACAAAGAGAAAAAAGCCCAATATCCAAAATACGTAAACATGGGACTTTTGTATTACCCGGTTCTAATGGCAGCAGACGTTCTTCTGTACAAAGGCGAATTGGTGCCTGTGGGAATCGACCAAGAGCCTCATTTGGAAGTAATGCGGGAGATTGCCCGAAAGTTCAATTCTATGTTCGGCGAGACTTTTCCGGAACCGCAAAGATTCAAAACAGAAGGGGAATATGTGCCCTCTTTAACCGGAAAAGGGAAAATGAGTAAGTCTATTGAGGGAAGTTATATAAATGTAACAGACGATCTGTCTACGATTGAAAAAAAACTGGCGGCAGCCCCAACAGACAGCGGAACAAAAGGCGGAGAATTGCCCAAAGAAGGCGGAGTAGCAAATCTTTTTGCAATGTTAAAATTATTCTCCCCTGAAAAATATAGTGAATTTGCCAAAGCTTATCAACAGGGGACAATTAGGTATTCGGACATGAAGAAAGTTTTGGCAGAATTAATTTATAAAGAACTTAAGCCTTTGCAGGAAAAAAGAAAAGAATTTGAGGAAAATCCGGCCTTGGTAGATTCAATTATCGAGGAGTCAATAAGGGAATGCTCAAAATTAGCTGAGGAAACCATGGTTGAAGTCCGCAAGAAAATGGGATTAGTTTAATTTAATGACAAGAGGACAAAACTTCAAATAACCTCTTAAGCTAGTGATTCCTCTTTCCAGCCTGCTTGGTTCTATCCATCTTCTTTTTCCTATCCAGGGATCAACTATCTGAAATTTACCTCCTAATCTTTTTTCAACAATCACGAAATGGGGTGAGTGGTAGTAAGTACCCAGGATATTGGAGTCCAAATAGAGGATAAAGGGAGTAGCTAGGGAGTTGAGAAAGTTTAGATCAATTCTTTTATGGGCCGGCTTAATAGGACTATTTTTACCGGCCATTATTATTTTTAAGAAAAATTTATTGTCAATCCAGATAGTTGCACGCCTTTTATACTTACTTGTAAATTTTTCGATAATTCCTAGAGCATAACTTTCCCGACTTTTCTTCAGTCCGCCGATAATAAGGTCAAGCTCCGATTCTAGAGTTATTTTTTGCCCAGCCAAAACTAACAGACAGACTGGCAGACACCCTTCACAAGTTTTCTGTTTAAAGTAGCTCAATGGTAGCTATGTATTAAAAAAGTTGCTCTTTTAATATCTTGAAAGCTTGAAAGCATTATTGCTTTTAAACTAACTCCTTCAAAATTAAACTTATGCCGTGCTACTTGAGAATCATAAACCCACTTCCGTATGAATAAATTTCCCTCACCTTCTACTTTAAGCCCAAATAAAGGATCGTCGCCTTCGAATCTTACTTCAAAACATAGATTTCGTGTGAATTCAGGTATATCTAGCTGCATCTCTAGATTTTGGGCCGAATGGAGTGGCATACAAATTCCTTCTTTTACTATATCTTCATAACTATAAATATAAGAAGAACTTAAGAGAACTCTGCCCTTTAATTTATCATCGTTATAATTCAGTTCGAAATCACTGCTTAGTCTGCCTCTTCTATCTTTATTAACATGAGTAAGAGTAAAAGGTTTACCTAGTTTTACTTGCTTTACCTTAAGCATTTCCGCTTTTGGTAATGTTTCTCCTTCTTTTCCCATAGTTTGCGGGAGTATACACCCTTATATATTTGTTATATTTATAAAATCGTTTAGGCCGTCAAATCAATCTAATTTGCTTATTGACAATAAAAATATAAAATTTAAAAAAATCTTTTAGATTGAATAAACGATCGCCGAAGTACGAGAAAAGATGGGTTTGACCGCTTGAAATTGAAGCTACTTCTGCTATAATCTCCTTCCATGGCAACAAACGGTAAAAGAAATAAAAAATCGGTAAAAATTAAGATCAATACTTCTTGGAAGAATATTCTCGTCTATCTTTTTCTAAGTGTCTTTGCTCTTTTTCTATTTATGGGTTTTAATACCCCGGTTGGCAAGTTTGCAGAACCCCAAAGTGTTCCTCTATCGCAAGTAATCTCCGATGTAAACGAAGGCAAAGTATCGCAAATAGAAGTCGTCGGCAACAAACTTATTGTTCACGAGAAAAATCAAACAGTGGAAAGTTTTAAGGAACAAGGCTCCAATATTTACCAGATATTTAAAGACTCAAATGTAGATTCTTCAAAAACAAAAGTTGTTATAAAAGACGATACAACTTTGAATAATTGGATAAATGTAGCCTCATCCGTTTTGCCTGTAGTACTCATGGTTGCATTTTTTTACTTTATTTTCCGCCAGGCCCGAGGAGCCCAGGAGTCTGTTTTCTCTTTTGGTCAATCGAAGGCAAAACTTTTTAACAAAGACAATCCAAGAATAAGTTTCTCTGATGTCGCGGGAGTGGATGAGGCCAAGCAGGAATTAACCGAAATTGTTGATTTTCTTAAAAACCCCGGAAAATACAAGGCAATGGGAGCCCGAACTCCAAAGGGAGTTCTTATGATCGGTCCTTCGGGAACGGGAAAAACGCTTCTTGCCCGAGCAACTGCAGGAGAAGCCGGAGTTCCATTTTTCTCGATGGCAGGATCGGAATTTATGGAAATGCTCGTCGGAGTGGGAGCCTCCCGCGTTCGCGACCTTTTTAATACTGCAAAAAAATCCCAACCCGCAATTATTTTTATAGACGAAATCGATGCGATTGGAAGACAAAG
>DATFUR010000041.1:0-7071 GCA_035260725.1 Patescibacteria group bacterium | reverse complement strand
ATTCTTCAGATTTAGTCGGTGTTACTTTTGATGAACTTCAAGAAGGAGCAAATGTAACTTTTGACGTTGTAGAAGGTGAAAAAGGGTTAAGTGCAAAAAACGTAAAACTTGCTTAATTCTCTTTTTGAGATTTGTAGGAATGCTTAGAGGTGTAAAAGAAAAACTGGTGTGCATGCCGCAAGCGCAGCAATAATTTGGATTGCCAAAATTAAAAGTGCCTCTTTGGGTTTCTGCGGCAACCACACAGCTGCAAAGAATGTAATCATTAGTACTTCTAAAACCAACCAAATCTGAAAAATATGTGCGGCCGTTCCTTCATCCGGCTCTCGGGAAGGAACACCAAAAATCGCAATGCCAATAAACCATAGTCCAACAACGGTCAAAGACATTGCAATCGGAATCCAGGCGCTGGGGTGTTTTATCAGAAACTTTTTAGAGTCCATGAGGATATTTTACTGTAAATAAAATTATTTAACAGTGTAGGAGACTTCTTTTTCAAATACGCCATTCGTATAGAGTTTCACTCTATAATTACCCGCAAGATGTGTTGACTCTGGCTTTTTAAGACTCCATACAAAACTAGCATTTGTAAGGTTAGGCTTTAGGATTTTAAGAGCGTTGCTGTCCAGAAGTTTGTCATTTAAGTACCTAATATATTCAAACTTAGTTCCGACTGCCGGGTTATTAAATGTTAGGATAAGATAGATATTCTTATCTGTTGTTGAAAAAGTGTTCTTTGGAGACACCGCATTGCCTTGTGCATCGATTGCGGTTGCTGTTAAAGCATTTGTTATGACATTTGGCGCTTTACTTCGAGGGAGAATTGTTTTCGTAATCGCCTGCTGACTCAAAGTGGTTTTTGAATTTTGCATAATAAAATATGCCCCAGCTAGTAGCACCAGAACAATAATGCCTCCTAGGATATACAGAATATTTTTTGATGAACTTTTGGGTGTTTCTTGAATTGAAGGGGGTGGGGGCACGTTAGCGGAATTTTGTGCTTCTGGCATATATTTATTTTGAATTATTTTCTACTCCATTTTTCTCATTTTGAGACGAGGAGCCATTGTCTTCGTTTAGTTCTTCTGTAGGCTCTGCCATATCTTCTTGATTAACACCTTGCTGTTCATTAACCGTTTCACCTTGTTCGTTTACTCCAACATTCTCATTGTCTTTTAGATCTTTTTGGTTTTTTTGAGCCTCCAGATCATTTGTAGCGTCTTTTTCTCCATCTTGTAAATCTTTAGCAAAATCACTTTGGACTTGTGTGCTTGAAGGAGCCGCCAAAATAGAAGGAGTCTGTGCCTTGACAACAGAAGCAGATATTGAAAAAAGAGTTATTGCGATAACAGAAAAAATTAATTTCTTCATCCACGTATATTTTATAAGACCATTCTATGTATGTCAAACCAGAATTACGTAAGAAGAAGTAAAAATTCCTTTAGTTCTAAGGCTAATTAAAGGAACCATCTCTAACGCGTTTATTACATTATTAAGCATTGACTAAATTGCGCAGACTAGTTAAATTATTAATGGATTAAATGGCAAACCCTACTTATGAAAATGAATCCCGTTGTCCATTTTGAAATGCCCGCCAAAGACAAAAAGAGGGTTTCTGATTTTTATTCCAAAGTTTTTGGATGGAAAATGCAAAAATTGGGTTCCGAAATGGGTAATTACCTTTTGGCAAACACCACTGAAACCGATGATAAAGGTATGATAAAAACTCCGGGAGCTATCAATGGAGGATTTTTTGATTACCAGGATAAAGAAGGTTCCAATATTCCTCATTTGGTAATTTCTGTTGATAATCTTGAGGAATCTATTAAGGGAGTTGAAGAAGCCGGCGGCAAAGTGCTCGGCGGTGCTTCGGGACCTATTGATGATATTCCGGGTGTTGGACTTTACGTTTCATTTATAGATAGTGAAGGAAACCACGTCGGCATGCTCCAGCCTCTGGAAAGGATGGAAGTAAAATAACTATGCAAAAAATAACACCATGTTTGTGGTTTGACAGTGAATCTGAAGAAGCGGCTAATTTTTATACCTCGATTTTTCCAAACTCCAAAATTTTAGAGGTTGTTCCATATCTGACTGAAACTCCTTCTAACAAGCCAATAGGTTCTACTCTATTAGTTAATTTTGAGATAAATGGTCAACCATTTACTGCTTTAAATGGGGGTCCTTTCTTTAAAATTAATGAAGCGATCTCTTTTCAAATTTTTTGTAAAGACCAGGCAGAAATTGATTCCTACTGGGAGAAATTATCTGCAAATCCAGAAAATGAACAGTGCGGATGGTGTAAAGATAAATTTGGCGTTTCCTGGCAAATTGTCCCAGAAAATATAGGAGAATTAATAAAAACTGAAAAAGCTATGAAAGCCTTTCTTCAGATGAAAAAGATTGTTATCGCTGATTTAAAGAAAGCAGCAAAAGGAAAATGATTAAGCAAATTTTTGTTAATCTACCTGTTAAAGATTTAGACAAAACAAAGGAATTTTGGACTAAGCTTGGGTTTGGTTTTAATCCCCAATTTACCGACGAAAAAGCTGGAGCTTTAGAATTGGGCGAAAATATTTTTGCCATGCTCGTAACAGAGCCTTTTTATAAAACTTTTATTAAAAAAGAAATTGCCGATTCATCAAAAACCTCGGAGGTAATAAATGCAATATCTGTCGAAACCCGTGAAAATGTGGATGAATTAGTAAATAAAGCTATTGAAGCAGGCGGAAAAATCTACAGAAATCCCGATGACTACGGTTGGATGTATAACAGATCGTTTGAAGATCTAGACGGACACCTTTGGGAAGTTGTCCATATGGATATTACAAAAGCCCCTGCAAATCCCGGCGCCGGAAATTAATTCTAGCCAAAATCCTACAAAAGTCAGATTGCACTGAAAATCTCAATAGTTATTCTACTAGGTTGTTTAAACAACAAATAAGGATTGGTCAGAGGCCAGAAGGATTAAGTATTTTGGAGAAACTAAAGCCCACAAAAACGACGGTTCGGGTTTAACATGTTCGTCTGGAATAGTTTCGATCGGTTCCGACAAAGCTTCTCGCATGTCGACTTCTGCGATTTTTTGTTGAGCCTTTTCTCTTACATGAGATAAATGAATTACTAGTTCTTTCTGTTCGAGACTTCGGGAAGGAGCGCCTTTAGTAGCATGATCCGGTTCTGGATGAAACACCCTTCTTGCCCTGCTCATTCTCAAAAAGTCCTCTAGGGGCATGGATGACTTTGCTTCTAGGTTTTCGTGTAGCACACTTTATTGTAGAACTAGTTAATTTCTAAAGTCAAGAGGTCTTAAGAACATATGGATTAGTGAGTTTTGATATAATAACTTTTGTGATAAGCCCAAGAAAACCACAAAGTATCCAGGCAGTTTACCTCTCGTTAGTTTTAGGAAATACACTTGCTGCATCTTTTATATGGGGCATAAACACGATTTTCCTACTCGATGCGGGCCTTACCAATCTTCAGGCTTTTGCCGCAAATGCTTTTTTTACGCTGGGCGAGGTAATATTTGAAATTCCAACCGGAATTATTGCCGATACGTTTGGCAGAAGGGTATCTTATCTTCTTGGCGCATTTACGCTGACGGTTTCTACGCTTTTGTATCTTTATATGTGGCGGATACATGGTCCGTTTTGGGGATGGGCGGCCTCTTCGATTCTTTTGGGTTTAGGTTTTACCTTTTTCTCGGGTGCTTTGGAGGCGTGGCTTGTTGACGGACTCAAAGCGACAAATTTTAAAGGCAGTTTGGATTCTGTTTTTGCAAAAGGGCAAATAGCAGGAGGCGCGGCAATGCTTATCGGATCAATTGCCGGAGGAGTTATAGCCCAATTAACCAATCTTGGCGTGCCTTACATTTTAAGATCTGTAGTTTTGATTTTAAATTTTGCTACAGCTTTTTTCCTAATGAAAGATCTAGGCTTTAAGCCCAAAAGAATGGGGCAGCCAATTAAAGAAATGGAAAAGATTTTTGTAGCATCAATAGACAATGGCCTTAAAAATCCGCCTGTCAGGTGGCTTATGATCGCAGCGCCATTTGTATCGGGCGTAAGTTTTTATATTTTTTATGCGCTGCAGCCTTTTTTGCTTCAATTATACGGAAACAATAAAGCTTATGGAATCGCAGGACTTGTCGCAGCAATTGCCGCAACAGCACAGATTACAGGAGGAATTACCGCACCGCATTTGAAAAAACTTTTTAAGACAAGAACGAGCGCGTTAATTACCGGAACGCTTTTTGCGGGCATTATTTTGATTGCAGTTTCGTTGGTGAGTAACTTTTTACTTGTACTTTTATTAATTTTTCTTTGGGGGCTTGTATTTGCAGCAGTCTCACCCATAAGACAAGCTTATATAAACGGTATAATTGCCTCCGAACAAAGAGCAACTGTCCTCTCCTTTGATTCGATGATGGGGTCATTAGGCGGTATCTTCATCCAGCCTGTGCTTGGAAGAGCGGCGGATGTTTGGGGATATTCTACGTCTTATTTATTTGCTTCTTTTTTCCAATTCGCCGCTTTGCCTTTTATATTTCTTGCTAAAAAAGAAAAAGCAAAATCAGATCCTGTGCAGTGATATAATTTTTGCCTGGCAATCTTACTCTTTGAAAAAAAATTCTAAATAAACTCCAGTGCCTTGTTACATATAGGTATATTTTCGTTATAATAAAGTTGTGCGGTATACACACAACATTAAGACAATACGCAAAAGAAAGCACGTTGTAAAAATTTCTGTTATTTTCACAATTTTGCTGGTTGCCCTAATACTGATATTAGGTTTTACGACTCTGGACGCCAAACAATTTTTCCTGGGATTTTTGGAAAGTTTTTGGCGGGTTATCGTAGCTTACTTGGTAGCAATTTCCATTGCTATATTTACAACAATTATAATAACCTCAACTACAACGTTAGAGTCTATTTTTATTCCTATCCTTGATGCACTCCAAAGTTTTCCATCCTTTGCACTTTTCCCTCTTCTTATTGTTTGGTTTGGGAGAAATTCTATTGACGTAATTATTATTCTGGTTTTGGAGATGGTTTGGCCGATTCTTTTTACACTTCTTTCGGCACAAAAACAAATAAAAACTGATCTTATGGAGGCTTCAAAAATTTTTGGAGCCGGGGGAATAAACTATTTTTTGTATGTTCTTTTACCCCTTTTGTTTCCTGCAATTGTTACGGGTTCTATCGTTGCTTGGGGAGAGGCTTGGGAAACAATAATCGCAGCCGAGATTATTGTTAATGTCACGGGTGTTGGGAATTATTTATCAACAGCGGGCAATAATAATCAAACAGGCGTTCTTGTAATCGGAATTTTACTTCTTCTTCTTATTCTCTTTATTATAAATAAATACATTTGGCTTTCGCTTTTAAATATGAGCACAAAATATCAACAAGAGTAAATATGATGCAGGCAAAAAATATTGGAAAGAAATTTACCCTTGATTCACAGGAGATAACTGCTTTAGAAAACGTATCATTTGAGATTGATAAAGGAGAGTTTGCCGTAGTTATCGGTCCATCAGGTTGTGGCAAATCAACCCTTCTTAGAATATTGGCAGGATTAGAAAGTCCTACTTCGGGATCTGTAATTTGGAAGGAGGAAAAAACAATCGGCTTTGTATTTCAGAGCTTTGCACTTTTCCCATATCTTACGGTTTTAGAAAATATAGAGTTTGGGCTTAAAATGAAAAGTATCGTAAAAAGCAAAAGGCACGAAGTTGCAAAAGAACTTATAAAAGAAGTGGGGCTTTTGGGTTTTGAAAATAAACACCCTAAGGAATTATCCGGTGGAATGAAGCAAAGAGTAGGAATAGCAAGAGCTTTGGCTATTTCTCCAAATGTACTTTTACTCGATGAACCCTTTTCTTCTTTAGATGAATTTACTGCTGAAAATTTAAGAAGTCTTATTTTATCTATTTGGAAAAAAAGACAAATAACGATAATTTTAGTTACCCATTTAGTTGAGGAAGCAATCGAACTTTCCGACAAAATTATTGTAATGACTTCCGGACCCGGTAGAGTAAAGTCATTAATTGAAAATAAGTTAAAACGCCCCCGAAATCTTCGCTCAAAAGAATTCTATTCTCTTGAGGATAAGCTCGAGAATCTTATTAAGACAAGCTAGTAAACCATAAGTTAAGTTCTAATGGCTTCATGGACGGTAAAGATAATTGACAAAAAGTACGGGATAAGATCATAATAATTTTATGAGTTTACTTATAAATTGGATAGTAAGCGCATTAGCAATTTTGGCATCTGCCTACCTATTGCCAGGGGTTCATGTGGCAAGCTTTACTGCGGCCCTTGTTGCTGCAGTAGTTTTGGGCATTATAAATGCAGTTCTCAAGCCTATTCTTCTTATTCTTACACTGCCAATCAATATTCTGACCTTGGGATTATTTACACTTGTAATTAATGCAGTGGTTATTCTCCTTGCGGCAAATTTAGTACCCGGTTTTAACGTCGACGGATTTTGGTGGGCTCTCATATTTAGCGTTGTTTTATCTATTATAAATTCGTTTCTTCACACTATTGCCTGAACCTTTGTATATTAAAAACATATTTGATTTTCGTAAATAATTTGGAAGGGAGGTGAATTAAATGTCAAGAACTGTTATCGGCGCGATAATTGTATTATTACTTCTGGCATTTCTGTGGTTTACAGGATCTTTACAAAATTTTCTTGGTTCTAAAGGTACGCAAACAGGTACCAGCGGACAAGGAGCGGGGTCTCCTAACGGAGCCGGAAGCACCAATCCTTCCCAATCGGGTACTGGAACAGGTAGCCAAGGTGGAGCCGGAGGAGCAGGCGGTACAGGAGGAAGCAATCAAATACTTCCAAACGTTTCAATACCACCAGTTCCATCGGTTATTCCTACAGCTATACCTAGCGTACCAAAGTTGCCATAGCTTAAGAAAATCGTTGGTGTGTTAAATATTTAGGTTTGCTTGAGTACAAGCCTTAAGTATTTTTTAGTCTGTAGCCTATGAGGATAACCTCTTGATTTGGTAATCAATTCTATCTACACTTGAATTGTGAAGAAACTAATAT
>DATFUR010000040.1:0-21134 GCA_035260725.1 Patescibacteria group bacterium | reverse complement strand
CCGTAGAGATTATATATAAAAAGTAGAAGAAAAATTCCAAAAGCCAATATTTTGCCCCAAAAAGTCTTACTGTGCTTATGAGGGAAATTGCTTAAAAAATTACCAATCAAGATAAACGGCAGAGGAAACATAAAGCCTAAATAGTAATCATAGATTGGTTTTTTATAGAATCCGAATAGAACAATTCCAAAGAAAATCCAAGTTAAAAACAAAATTGCCACCAATTTGTTTTTTATCTTAAAAATATTAAAGATTGCCTCAAGACCCAGGAGAAGAGTTCCAATCTGCCAGAGAGAAATTATTCTTTGATCAAAAAGTCCAAGTTGTTCTCTTGGAGGAAAACGAGTAACTAGTCTCCCAAAAAGTCTAAAAAAAACATCTTTAACCACTTCTACAAAAGAGACGTTGTCGCCATAGCCTTTTTGAAATGTGTTTGAAAAAATAAAATTGATTATTGTTTTTGTATTTGGGAATCCGTGGCGGGCTTCAAAAGCCAGAAATGGAGAAAATCCTATTAAGAATCCAATAAATATCTGGAAGTATGAATTCAAAGTTTTTCTGAAAACTATTTTTTGGTACTTATTAGCAAATAAAATAAAAAACAATACTATTATTATTAGGAATACAGACAGGTAGTGAAGTTGAATTGCAATTCCCAAAAGAATTCCTATGAATAAATTTTTCTTAAAAGAAGGGGCAACGACTGCTTTATATGATAAATAAAGAGTTAAAAGAGAAACAAAAGGCATTGGATTTGGGTTCCAGGAAGATCGGGAATAAGCAATGACCAAAGGAGAAACCGCATACAAGGCACTGGCAAAAACTGCAGCCTTAAAACCGAAAAATTCTTTTGAGACTTTGTAAACAAGGTATACAGTCGCAATGCCTATTAGAGCAACCATTACAGCGGGTCCAACAGGATCAAGACGGAAAAGCCACAAAAATGGAGCCATAAAATAATAGTAGATTGGACCTAGGAAAAAATCTCCGGCCGATGCCCTTGGCCCCAAAAGAGTAAGATTACCCTCCAGAATTCCCTTTGCTACTAAAACATCTCTTCCCTCATCCCCCAGGAAAGTCATGTAATCGGAGATTCTATAAAGCCGAAGAAACGCAGCCAATAGAACAATTCCCAATATAATAAGAGAGTTGCGATTAAATTTAATTTTAAACATGAGGCTTCTTCCGCCAAATAAATCTACTGTAGATTGTAAAATTCCAAATCAAAAGGAAAAAAGTACCTACTAAGAAATATGTAAAATAATATTTTCTTCCGATTAAATTGTCTCCTAAGAATATCGTTCCTGTTTGAATAAAAATAACTCCAAAAGAAGAAGTAAGATAAAAGTGAATCAGTTTAGTAAAATATTGCGAGAGAGTATTAAACTTACTTTCTCTGAATGTCCAAAGGTTGTTAAAGTTAAAGTTTGAAAAAATTGCCAGTGCAGCGCCTATTAGATTTGCGACAGACGGACTTAATTTAAAAACTTCGACTCCTGTTCTAAGAATGACAGCATTTATAATAAATCCTACTCCTCCAACAACCAGAAATTTTCCAAAGCTACCTGTTAGAATTTCTTTTATTCGGGCTGTAATAACATAGCGAAGAGCGTTAACTATATACTCAATAGCCGGAAATTTTGATCTTCCTAATATTCTATCAGTAAAATGAAACGGCACCTCTGCTGCCTTAAATCCATCCCGGAGAGCTTTATGCAAAAAAGCAATTTGAAATGTATAACTTGGAAATGATTCGAGTTCTTCGTGTTCTTTTATAAACACTTCTTTTCGTATTGCCCTAAATCCTCCGGTCCAATCATGTATGCTAAACCTCATTAGGATCGTTCTTACCAGAAGGTTTCCAAAAACAGAGAATAGCTTTCTCTTGATGGGCCAATTGGGAGGAATAGATCCTCCATTGCTGTACCTATTTCCAACTACAATATCGTATCCCTCATCTATTTTTTTAAGAAATTCCGGAATTTTAGTTGGATCATGAGAAAGATCGGCATCTATCTCAAACATAATTTCTGCATTTAATTTTTCGATAGCGTAAGACATTGCTCTAACATAGGCCGCTCCAAGACCTTTTTTTTCTCCGGAAGAAATATCAATATTATTCCACTTAGCCATAAGCTTCTTAACTTCATCTGCGGTTTTGTCGGGAGAATTATCGTCGGCAACCAAAATACTCATACTATGATTTTTTATTTTGGGGAAAATCTCGTTTTCCAAAATAGTTATTAGCTTCTCTATGTTTCCCTTCTCATTGTAGGTAGGAATTATAATTACTACTTTCATATTGGTCTATAATCTATAGTCTTCCTCAAACCCTCCTTAATGTCAACCTTAGGAATCCAACCCAAAAGAGACTTTGCTTTTGTTATATCCGGAGACCTTCTTTTGGGATCGTCTTCTGGAAGATCTTCGAATACGATCTCCGAGTGGGAATTTGTCATCTCCTTCACTAGTTTTGCAATTGAGAGGACTTCCAATTCCTCCGGATTTCCAAGATTAATAACCTCTCCTTTGGTATTTGGAGAAAACATAGCTTTTTTGATGCCTTCAACCATATCGTATACAAAACAAAAACTTCTAGTTTGTTTTCCATCTCCGTATACCGTAATTGGTTCATTTGCCAAAGCTTGGTTAATAAAATTAGTAACAACTCGGCCGTCTTGAGGCATCTTTGGTCCGTAAGTATTAAAGATTCTAATAATTCTCGTGTCTAAATCGTGCTTTCTAAAAAATGCCATAGTCATTGCTTCTCCGAATCTTTTTCCTTCGTCATAAACAGAACGAACTCCAACTGGATTTACATTTCCCCAATAGTTTTCTTTTTGGGGAAAAACTAAAGGATCTCCATATATTTCGGATGAAGAAGCATACAAAAACTTGGCCCGGTTTTTTTTAGAAAACTCCAAAAGCTTATACGTTCCTAAGGAATTTGCCAGTAGAGTCTCAACGGGGTGATTAATATAACTTTTAGGATTTTTATTGCTGGGAGAAGCAGGGGATGCAAGATGAAAAACAAAGTCGACCTTTTCTATATCAATAGAATTTGTAATATCCGAATTTATAAATTTAAAATTGGGGTTTTGATTGAATGCATCGATATTTTTTTCTTCTCCCGTTATTAAATTATCGATACAAAAAACTTGAAGATTGTCACTTAGTAAGCTTTGGCATAGATGCGATCCAATAAAACCTGCTCCTCCTGCAACTAAAGCGGTTTGCATAATTTATTTACTGTTCTTTTCAAACTCGAGGTCCGTTTTGACCATCATTTCAACCAATTGCTTGAAGCTTGTTTTTGGAGACCAACCCAATACTCTTCTGGCTTTACTTGAGTCACCGATCAAATAATCTACTTCCGTGGGTCTCGTGTGCAGTGGGCTTCCGGAATCCACATATTTTTCCCAAT
The DNA here is from genome assembly GCA_035260725.1 of Patescibacteria group bacterium. Taxonomy (GTDB): domain Bacteria; phylum Patescibacteriota; class Microgenomatia; order Levybacterales; family UBA12049; genus DASRFS01. The sequence goes on along the minus strand of DATFUR010000040.1, from coordinate 17,710 downwards.
CGTCAATTCCTACAACTTTAAATGCAAGTTCTACAAATTCGCGTACGGAATGATTTTCCCCTGTTGATACCACATAATCGTCAGGCTTATCCTGCTGCAGCATAAGCCACATCGCTTCTACGTAGTCGCCTGCGAATCCCCAATCTCTTTTTGGATCAAGATTTCCAAGAACCAGTTTCTTCTGCTTTCCAAGCTTTATTCGAGCAACTGCATTAGAAATTTTTCTGGTTGAAAATTCCAGTCCGCGTCTTGGTGACTCATGATTAAAAAGAATCCCGCAGCAAGCAAAAAGATTATAACTTTCTCTGTAGTTTACAGTAATATAGTGTCCGTAAACTTTTGCCACTCCATATGGACTCCTTGGATAAAATCTTGTTGTTTCTTTTTGAGGAGTTTCGGTTACTTTACCAAACATTTCGGACGAAGAAGCCTGATAGAATTTTATTTTCGTATTGACTGCTCTAATTGCTTCCAACATTCTTGTTACACCAAGCGCAGTAAATTCCCCTGTCAAGACAGGCTGATCAAAAGAAGCCTTTACAAAAGATTGGGCTGCAAGATTGTAAACCTCGTCCGGTTGGGCAGCAGCGACGGCTTCGGTTAAAGAAGTTTGGTCCAATAAGTCTCCTGAAATAAGCTCCACCTGATCTTGGATATGCTTTATATTTTCGATATTTGGTGTGCTTAAACGTCTGACCAACCCATACACTTGATAATTTTTCGAAAGTAGCAGTTCTGCGAGATATGAACCGTCTTGTCCGTTAATTCCTGTAATAAGTGCTTTTTTCTTCATAAAACTTATTCTAACATAGAGAAAGTTTACCTGCCAACACCTATGTAGCTAAAGCCTAACTTTGCAACTTTCTCGGGATCATATATATTTCTACCATCAACTAGATTTGGAGTCTTCATGAGCTCTTTAAATTTTTTAAGGTTCATCTCTTTAAACTCATTCCATTCTGTAATTATTATTGCTAGATCGGAGTCTTTCGCTGTGTCATATACGTTTTCACAAAATACAACATCTTTTAATAGATTCATCGCGTTTTTCGTAGCTTGGGGATCATAGGCTTTTATTTTTGCTCCGTCTTTTTGCAAAAGCTCTATTATTGTAATTGCCGGCGCATCTCTCATGTCGTCTGTGTCCGGCTTAAAGGCAAGCCCCAAAATAGCGATTGTTTTACCCCTAACATCTCCCAGGAGACGTCTTGCCTTTTGCACAATATCTCTTTTTGCTCTGTCGTTGATTCTTTCTACTTCCTCTAAAAGAGAGAAAGAGTAATCATAATCTTTGGCTATAGAAATTAAAGCCTTGACGTCTTTTGGAAAACAGCTTCCTCCATAACCCGGACCGGGAGACAAAAAATATTTTCCAATTCTTTTATCCATTCCTATTCCCGACAAAACTTGAAGTGCATTGGCTCCCGAAAGTTCGGAAAGCTTGGCTATCGAGTTTGCATATGAAATTTTAGTTGCAAGAAAGGAGTTAGAGGCATATTTTATTAATTCTGCCGTTGCCAGATTAGTCAGAACAAAGGGTGCTTTTATTGGTTTATGGAGTTCTACTAAAACGTCTTTTGCCTTTGTGCTGTCTGTACCTATAACTATTCTGTCGGGGTTAAGCGTATCGGAAAGCGCTGTTCCTTCGCGCAGAAACTCGGGAACCGAAGCAAGATCGTATTTAGCTGTAGGAGACTTTACTTCGTCTACAATTTGTTTAATTTTCTTGTAAGTTCCCACAGGAACAGTACTTTTTGTGGCAATTACAGTATATTTACCAAGATTTTTTCCTACCTTTTCTGCTACTTCAAGAACCACAGACAAATCGGCGTCCCCCATTTTTGTTGAAGGAGTACCAACCGCAATAAACACAACTTCGGACTTGGCAACAGAGGAATAATCTAAAGTAAAGTTTAAACGTCCTGCTTTTACGTTTTTTTTAACCAGTTCTCCAAGACCAGGTTCATATATAGGTATTATTCCTTTTTTTAGATTTTCTATTTTTTCCTTAGTGTGGCCTATGACCCAAACAGAATTTCCCAGGTCTGCAAAAATTGCAGCCGTCACCAAACCCACATATCCGTGTCCTATAAAAGTTAGTGTCATTGATTTATTATTTCTTTCAAACCTTCCTCAAAAGTCCGCATATTAATTCCCAATTTTCTAATTTTATCATTTTTCAGATATAAATTGAATCCCCTAGATGCTCTCCCTTTAAAAAATTCTTCTCTAGTAGTCTTTGAGATTTTTGACTTATCAAAACCTAGAACATCGCAAATTAGAATTGCTGCGTCATAAGGACTAATTTGCTGGCTTCCTACAACATGAAAAATTCCCTTTTCTTTTTTTTCAACAAGCAGGTTTAACGCATTTGCAATATCATCTACAAAAGTTGGGGTCATTACATGATTAGTTATCATCGAGAGGGGTTGTCCATTTTTAAGTCTTTCGATAAGACCTCTTGCAAAATCTTTTTTTAAAGGGAAATTCACTCTATAAGGATATGCAATTCTTGCTATAAGAAAATCGAAGGTGGAGGCTTGAATCGCTTTTTCTCCTTCATATTTGGTTTTACCATACCAATTTATTGGATTAGGGGTATCTTCTTCAGAGTAACCCTCCTTACTTTCTCCATCAAAAACAAAATCGGTTGAGATATAAATAAGTTTTTTGTTAGCTTGAGAACAGACTTCTGCAATATTTTGTGTCCCGACTACATTTATTTTCCAAGCATCTCCCTCTTGTCCTAGTTCTTTATCTTCTTCGCATCCGTCAACGTCCGCTTTTGCTGCAAGATGTAAAACCAAAGAAGCATCGGAATTTCTTATTCTGTTTTGGATTGCGTTCTTATCGGTAATGTCTTCTGTTGAAGAATCAAATTCGTATTTGTCTTTTAGAAGCTCAACAATTCTTGAACCAACCAAGCCGGAAAGCCCCGTTCCCAATATCTTCATACTTTTTTATCATATTGTTTTTCATAATAATCTTTGTACTCTCCGCTTTTTATATTTTCCCACCATGTCCTATTTTCTTTATACCAATTGACTGTTTCCAAAAGATACTCGTCAAAATTATGCATTGGTTCCCAACCCAATTCATTTTTGATTTTGGACCAATCAACCGCATATTTTCTATCGTGCCCAGGACGGTCTTTTACAAATTCTATGTAACTTTCATCTTTCCCCAAAATATTTAAGATTTTTTTAATCAGCATTAAATGGTTAACTTCCTCCGTCATTCCTCCAACACAGTAAGTTTCTCCTATTTTTCCCTTTGTTAAGACCGAGTCAATCGCGCGGCAGTGATCTTCGACATACAACCAATCTCTGACATACAAACCGTCTCCATACAAAGGGACTTTTTTATCTTCTAAAAGATTTGTAATTGCGAGCGGAATAAGTTTTTCGGGAAACTGATAAGGTCCAAAGTTATTCGAACAATTAGTAATAGTTATTGGTAAACCAAACGTATGATAATAAGCGTTTACCAAATGGTCGGATCCGGCTTTGCTCGCAGAGTAAGGACTTCTGGGATCATATTTTGTATTTTCGTTAAATTTTTCTTTCGATTCCAAAGGCAAGCTTCCAAATACTTCGTCTGTAGAAATATGATGAAACCTTTTTACTTTATTTTTCAAAGCGGCATCCAAAAGAATTTGTGTTCCCAAAACATTCGTGAGAACAAAGGCAGCAGGTTGCGTTATGGATCTGTCCACATGGCTTTCCGCTGCAAAGTGTACAACAGTATCTATTCCGGCCATCGCTTCGTTAACAACTTTTGGATCGCATATGTCTCCTTGAATAAATTTATAATTTTTGTTATTTTCTGTCGATTTTAAATTCTCTAAATTTCCGGCATAAGTTAATTTATCCAGATTAACAATCTCATCTTCCGGATGATTTTTAATCCAATAGAGAATAAAATTGGATCCGATAAAGCCTGCTCCCCCTGTTACTAAAAATTTCATAGTTAGTTAAAAACTGGCAATGTAATTGGTTCTCTCAAATGATCAAAATATTTTATAATTGTTTTTCTGTGATCAAAAGCGAATTCTTCGTCTGGAGGCAATGTTTTTTCCGAAACCCACTTGATCTCTGTCGTTTCCGAACTTAATTTTTCCTCTCCGCCGACTACCTCAACTACGTACCTGAACTCAACATTTTGCCTATCCTCTTTTGGCCGGTTTGGGGTATCAACAATATGAAAAAGGTACGATATTTTACCTTCTAATCCCGTCTCCTCAAACATTTCACGGATTGCTCCTTCTCTGGAATCCTCATCTCTGTTTAAAAATCCTCCGGGCAGAGTAAATTTATTTTCATTCAATTGTCCGGGCGCACGCCTTACTAGGAGTACTTCATCTTTATTATTTTTTACAATAGCTGCAGTCGTGACGTGGCGTAGTTTGGCTTTGCCGCCGTCTTCGAATTGACAAGTTATCATCTTTAAATTTAGCTACTTTCTTTTCTTATTTGCCCAATAAGAACTTGTCTGAAAAAGACTATCAAATGTTCCAGCGTCGCTCCAAAAACCCCTTAATTCCGTCCATCGCAACTCTCCATTCTCTATATATTTATTATTAACATCTGTTATCTCCAACTCTCCTCTTGCGGAAGGTTTTACTTCTTTTATATATTTAAAAACTTTTGAATCATAAATATAAAGTCCTGTTACAGCCATATCGCTTTTGGGGGTTTTTGGCTTTTCTTCTATTTGTGCAATTTTTTTCGGATCTTTTGCGTCAAACACTGCCACACCAAATCGGTGAGGATCTGAAACTTTTTTTAGAAAAAGAAGCGCTCCATCTTTAAAATTGCTAACAGCAGAGGCTATGTCCGCATCCGTGGCATTGTCTCCTAGTATTACCGTTACGCTGTCGCCATCGGCAAAATCTTCAGCCAAAGAGAGAGCGTCGGCAATACCTCCGTCCGGTTTTTCCTGATATGCATACTCCAGATGATCTAAGCCTAATTCTTTACCGTTTTTTAATACGCCTAAAAAATGTCCTACGTGAGGACCGCTTGTTACAATTAGAACTTCTTTTATTCCTGCATTCACTAAAGTTTGAATAGGATAAAAAATCATTGGCTTGTCATAAATTGGCAAAAGATGCTTATTGGATACATGAGTGAGAGGATAAAGTCTTGTACCCAACCCTCCTGCCAGAATTACTCCTTTCATAATCCAAAACCTCCTTTTAGAAGAAAGAAAACAAATCCTATTCCAAGTGTGGCCATTAGCGTATATTCTACCACAATTTTCGAGTTCAATTCATGATTTATTAGGTGGTGCAAAACTCCCCACAGCGCATAGAAAAATGCAGTTAACACGGCGATTAAAAACTGAAATTGCTTGTCCGAAGAATTGTACGCAATCAGGAATCCAAAAATTAGAATCGCCAAAAGAGAAACGTAGTAGCCAAAATGTTTATTTAAATTCATAGAATTGCTCCTCTTGCAATTATTATCATAATAAGAACAATAATCGAAAAGAAGAAAACGTGATCCAAATTATGTCCTACGAAACGGGTTATTTTTTTTCTTTCAATAACGAGCATATCTAAAATTAATATAGATATAAAAAGTACAGCGAAAATCAAAACGAAACTTTCAGAAAAAGAGGAAATGTTTATTAATGGTTTTTGAGTTTGCGAGTTCAAAACTAAACTTTGAGTATTTGAAGACTGGGGAGGGGCAGCTGCAGTTTGATTTTCATTTTGCGCCAAAGTAGTATTACCAAATTCCTCAACTATTAAAACTGTGTCTTCTCCTAAAAGTTTTCCCTCTTTTACAGCAAAACCTACGTCCATATAATTTTTGGATAGCATATTTTCTCTATGACTAGGACTTGCCATCCAAGCTTTAATAGTGTCTTTTGAGCTGGTAAATCCCTTAGCTAAATTTTCTCCGGCATAAACGTACTGATAACCCGAATTTTTTATAAATACCCAAGGAGTATTGCCCGAAGGAGAGTTATGAGCCCAATAATTTTCCGCAAACATGTTGGACGCTTTCTGCGATGCTGCTTGACTCAATTGTGAATTCATAGTCAGAGATCCTGCGCCGTTATCGTGTCTTTTTTCGTTTGTCAAAACCAACAGCTCTTCCCCTGTTATGTCTGTAGAAATTCCCAGGACCGAAGGCATGGAGACTCTCAAGGTGGATAGCAAAAAACCGCCTGCAAAAAGAAAAATTATGGCAATGCCTAAACTTTTGTTGTGCAAAGCCCTTGATCTATAATTATTATGAAGGTGAGGCAACAACAGATCGTGCAAAAATCTCCTCATATTATCCATTATATACTGGATCTAGCTCTCCGCCAATCTTTCCATTCACGGGTATATTTAAGGCAAACCCAAGAGCGTTTGCAATCGAAATTCCAACTCTTATTCCGGTAAAAGAACCCGGCCCCGGATTTACTTTTATTTCGTTTAGATCCTTAAGCCCTACCTTATTTTTCTTTAAAATTTTATCAATCGAAGATAATATATTCTCTGACCTCGCATCTTCGACTACTTTCCTATCTTTTACCTCATCTAACTCCAACTCTACAAAAATTTCTTCTCTTTTTGTGGCATCTATAAATAAAATTTTCATTTATTAATTTCGGAAATCTTATTAAATCTTTTACTTAAAAACAGGTGAAATACAACTAAAACTAAAACAATTGAAAGCTCTATAAAATGGCCATATTTGAAAGCCACCATTACGAAAAGAGAAATAATATAAACGTATACAACATGAAAAAGCCCATGTGGCCACCAATAAAGTGGAAGCCAATAATTTTTGATTATTTTAAAATGAATTCCGAAAGCTATGGAAATTATTAGCGCTAAAAATAAATTAATTAAATTAAACTCTGCTGAAAAGAGTTCTTGCGGAAGAACACTAAAACTTTGATAAAAGTTAGAAACTAAAGATGCTGCAAATGGAAGAACAATAAAATCGCCAAGGAAAAAACCCGGATTTTTAAAAAGTGTTTTTACAGACTTTAATTTAATCGCAACGATAAGAAGTGTTAAAAAATCAAAAAGTAGAATGAATACAAAAACTGCTACGGGATCTAAACTATAAATTTCCCTCATATATCTATTCTAACAGCTCCTTCTCTTAAGATCTTCCAAGGCTTAACCGAACAGTCAATAACTGTCGAGACGTTGCCCACCGATGTATCACCATGAACCACAAAATCGACAACACTTACTAATTTTTGATCAAGATCTTTAAACTTGTAAGGCGTTGCCCCTCCAGGAAAATTTGCAGAGGGGCCAAGAATTGGAACTCCAACTTTTTTTATTATTTCCAAAATGGTTATATTATTTGGGATACGAACTCCAATTGTTGATCCTCCTCCACGAACAAGACTGGGAGTCTTATCGATTCTACTTTCTAGAACTATTGTTAAGGCTCCCGGCCAATACTTATTCATTAAATCCAAAACATCGTCCGAAATCGATTCTACATATTCCCTAGCCATCTCTATCGAGTCGACCAAAACAGGAGTTGCTTGTGTTGTAGGCCGCCTGCGGATTTTAAATAATTTTTTAACAGCGTCTTTGTCGTCTATTCTGCAGCCTATTCCAAAAGCAGTATCTGTTGGGAAAATTACAATTCCTCCATTTTTTAAAATTTCTGTTGCCTTGTCTATATTATTCATAATTTTTAAAAATTATTTTTCTTTTATCTTTCTTAAGATATTCAAAATATATTTCCAGTCTTTTTTTGGGCAAAATGTATTTTATTTTTTCTGCCCACTCCACGACGACAATATTTTTTGAATCATCAATTATTTCTTCCAGTCCCAACCCTTCAATGCCTAGATTTGATTGAATTCTATACAAATCAATGTGGTAAAAATTCTCAATTCTTAATTCTGAATTCTGAATTTTAATCTTGTGTTCTCTGACTATTATAAACGTTGGGGAAATGACTCTTTCTTCTATTCCCAGTCCCCGAGCCATTCCTTGAGTAAAGGTTGTTTTTCCACTACCCAAATTACCAAAAAGAGCAATAAAATTTTTATCTAAATGTTGGACCAAATCTTCTGCTAATTTTTGCGTCTCTTCGGCACTGTTTGTAATTACTGTTTTATCCATTTTTGTCTTATAAGAATTACGGCTGAAGTAATAATAGTTAAAATTCCCAAAATAATAAATACCCGTTCTATTATATTTTCTGACGTTCCAAGCGTTTTTGTCTCCGGTTTTGAAGTATCTTCCGAAAGCCTAGGCTCGGCAGATGAGGTTCCCAAAATTTCGCTCCCATTTGAAGCTTCTTTCCAAAGCTCTATAAATATTTTCGTCGGTATAGGAGATAAGCTTGGAATGGGAGTCGGTGTTGGAGTTCGGGTTGGAGTTGGTGAGGGCGTGGGTGTTGGTGTAGGGCTTGAAGATGGCGTTGGTGTAGGAGTTGGGGTAGGCGTTGGAGTTGGAGTCGGTAAATTAATCGAAACCACAACCGCACTGTTGTTTGCTTCCAAAGAAGTATACCCGCCTCCACTTGTGTATCTTCTGACTCTCATTTTGTAAGTACCGGTTCCGTCATATTGGGAACTTGTAGGACTGCCTACTCTTCCCTGAATAATTCCTCCCCAGACTGTTCCGGTTTGAATGGTAATTGGCAAATATTGGCTGTAAGTTGGTCCTCCATACCAATCGGAATTGTTAAATGTTTCTCCAAAATAACTGACTAATCCGTCTTTAAATAAATCGATTTTCAAATAATTGGTGCCAGAAGTTGCTCCTGAAACAGAAGCAGTAATGGTAAAAGAATCGTCTGTAATTATACTTGGATAATTAAAAATTGTTACCGAAACTGCATCCGATTCCTCAACGAAAAGAAAAATTAGAAGAACTGTAATTAAAGTGAACTTAAGAAATACTTTTGCAAAAAGCATTAAAAGGCTACTTTGTCTATTTCCCTAATACCACCTACAGAGTAATGAGACGAAAAAGGAATTTTGTGGCCATTTGGAGTAAAGGGATCATTCATTATGTAATTTCCGGAAGATCCACTCACCAAAACTACAAAATGGTCGGAAATCGGGCCGCCGTCATAAGAAACACCAACCACCACAGGGTTTCCATTAGCGAGCTCGCTGTCCACAATTGAACCAACTCTGCTCGAAGTTGCGCCATCTGCTGTAATAGTATATTTAAGATATGCAGGATAATATGAAGCAAAGTTGTCAGAATTTGAGTTAATAGACATAGGATTAACACCTCTATGTCCATAATGAGTGTAAATCATGGCCATTGAAGTTACTAAGCATCCATCTGAAGCAATTGTAAATTGAGTATGATTAAGCGCTAAGTTTCCCCACTGAGAGTCTCTCTGGTTGTAATAACAACCCCAATCATCGCAAACTGTTTGATCTGTTAGGATACTTGCTCCTCCACGAACTGCTGCAAAGTTAGAAAAGGCGGCGAGTTGTGCCTCTGCTTGTGCTAAAAGTTGTTGATAAGTTGCTTCGCTTCCCTGGGTTTCTGCTAAAAGTTGTTGTTTTGCTTTCTTATTTTGTTCAAGTTGTTTAGAATAATTTTCCAACTGTGTTTTTAGCGCTACAACTCTTTTCTTTTTATCCTCAAAAATATTTTTCTGATTTGCATAATCATTTTTTGCTTGCTGGGTTAAATAAATAAGTTGCTTGTCGTGAGATTGGGCAATTCTTAAGTAATTTAACCGTGAAAAAAAATTGGTTGCATTAGTCGATGAAAGCAATAATTCAAATGGCTGTGTTTGGCCAATCTCATAAGTTGTAACCATCCTATTTAGTAGAACTTTGATTAAATTATCCAAAGATTTTGCGAGCCCATTTATTTTCTTGTCCGCAGTGTCTATGTCTAAAGTTAAATCGGATATATCCCTTTTCGTTGAATCAATTCTCGCTTGCGCAAGATTTATTTGATTGTCCATAACGGCGATTTGAGAAGATAACGTTCTTTTTTGTCCTTGGAGATCATTGATTTTCGCTTGCAAACAAATGACTCTTTTGTTTAAATCGGAAATGTCTTGGCAGTCTGCGGTTTGAGCGAATATCGTAGTCGCTTTAGGTGTAAATAAAAAAGCTAGGGAAAAAAACAATAAAATTAACTTTTTTACCATAAAACATATTATTTAAGGTATCTCAAAACTGCCAAATACGCTGCCAAACCTCCAAGAATTACTGCCATAATCAGCTCCACAAATAAAAGTTCTAAAAGAAATAGAGGCGAGACGGGTACGACAGGGATCCCCCTTAAAAAGTTAGAAAGGAAAGGTGTTGCTGCCCACAAAGAAGCGGACGAAATAACCCACCCTGCAAAGGCTCCAACGACTCCATAGAATATTCCTTCAAAGATAAAAGGCCAGCGGATGTACCAATTGGTAGCTCCAATCAGTCCCATTATATGAATATCTTGTCTTTTTTGGGATATTTTTATTCCAATTATTGTAATTATTAAAAAGATCGAAACCAACGAAAGAATTAAAATACTAGCCGCTCCAATTTTCCGCAGTGCCGAAGTCCAGGCAGTCAAAGTCGCTACTACATCTTTTTGGAAAATTACTTCGGAAACAATCGGAGATGTTTTTAAGGTCTCTGAAACTGCCGACAGGTCTCCTATTTTATATGTCGAGATTTCCAAAGATGACGGCAAAATATCCGCAGTTACCAAATCCAAAAGCAAGGGATCATTTTTATTTTGTTCTTTATAAATCGCCAAAGCGTCCTGTTTTGATACAAATTTAACATTCGAGACTTTTCCGCTATCTTTTAGATTACTTTGGAGTGCATCTATGTCCGATTGCTTTGCTTCGTTTTTAAAAAATGCCGTAACTTGAGGTTTGGACTCAAAATAACTTACGATTTTTGAAGAACCAGCAATTAAGAAAATGAAAAAAGATACTACAAGAAAAGTAAGCATCATGATTACGATTGCGGCTATTGCCTGATAAGGAGACCTTCTAATATTTTGGTTCGTAGTTTTTATGAATTTCACTTTTTACTTCTTCCTCCGGATTTTTCGTCTCTGACCAAATGGCCTTTATCTAATGCAATTATCCTTTTTGGTATGTTTTTCACAATGTCAAAATTATGCGTAGCCATTATAATTGTAGTCCCTTTTTTATTTATTTCCAAAAGCCTATTCATAATATCCCACGACGTTGCAGGATCTAAATTTCCTGTAGGTTCATCGGCCAAAAGAATATCCGGGGATAGTGCCAGGGCACGGGCAATTGCAACTCTTTGAAGTTCTCCTCCGGAAAGCTGTACCGGAAACTTATCCCTATGAGGAGTCAATCCGACTTCTTCCAAAACTTCCTCAACTCTTTTTTTTGATCCTTCAATTTCCCTATTATCTATTTCAAGAGGCAATAACACGTTTTCAAAAACTGTGCGGTCATTAAAAAGTTTAAGATCCTGAAAAATAACACCAACCTTTTTTCTAAGTTCCGGAATTTTTTCCCTCGGCAGTTTTAATATATCCCAATCGTTAATTACGATTGATCCTCCTGTTGGTGAAAATTCTCCGATTATTAATCTGAAGATTGTGGTTTTCCCCGAGCCTGTAGGACCTACTAAAAATACAAATTCATCCTTTTCTACCGAAAAATTTAGATCTGACAGAGCTTCTGTTCCTGTCCCGAACTTTTTTGAAACATTCTGAAATTTTATCATTCACGAGATTTTATTCTAAGATTTCTACTCTACCTACGTCCATTAGCCAACCGGCGCTTCGGGCTTTTTGTGTTTGGCCCCAAACTTTTATTTTTCGGTCCAAAAGAGCGTTCAAGTCGACGCTAGACGAGGTTAAATAAACATTCTGACTCTCACCGCCGGGACGGACTAAGTGATATGCTCCTTCTCCATCAATCCCTCCTTTTTTGACAATTCCTTCGGCCTGGTCCTTAAAAGTTTTTGTATCGTTGGAGCCAATAATAGTGCCTTTGCTGGCATTTGATAAATTCGCGACAGTTGCTGTTGATTGGGAAGAAATGGATGAGTTTCTGGAAAGACCAAAACCGCTCAAGATGCCTAAGATTACTGCGCCAAAAAATATGAAAATAATTTTATTTGTTAGCTTAAAATTTGCGGGCTGTCCGGCTAATTGTGCATTAAAATCGTGAACTGGTTGTTGTGTTGGCTCCATTAAATTTCACCGCCTTTACACATAAGTTAAGCACATTTTGAGGCTTTTGGCAACCTTTAAAGGCTCTGCAACTCTGCTTGAATAAGCGCGTCTAAGTCCCCATCTAAGACCGCGTCCGTATTGGAGGTTTCAAAACCCGTGCGAAGATCTTTAACCATATGATAGGGATGTAAAACGTAGGATCTTATCTGGTTTCCCCAACCCGGAGTCTTGTAACCCTTTAATGACTTTTCCTGTTTCTTTCTTTCTTCTTCCTGGAGAAGCCAAAGCTTCCCAACCAATAGTTTGAGGGCAATCTCCCGGTTTTTCCCCTGGTATCTTTCTGCCGATGCTGTTACAACCAACCCTGTTGGTTTGTGTTTAAGGCGAACAGCAGTCGAGACTTTGTTTACATTTTGTCCGCCATGACCTCCTGCTCTAAAAAAATCCCACTCTAGCTCATCTTCTCTTATCTCTACTTCCGAGGCCTCGATGTCGGGAATTACTTCAACGAGCGCAAAGGAGGTTTGCCTTAATTTATCTGCGTTAAAAGGAGACTGTCTAACAAGACGGTGGACTCCCGCCTCGTTTTTAAGCATTCCATAAGCGTAATCTCCATTCACAGAAAAAGAAATACTTTTTAGCCCAGCCTCTTCTCCCGGCGTTTCTTCTATTGTCTCAACACTCCATCCTTTTCTCTCGAAAAATCTTGTATACATTCTGTAAAGCATATTTGTAAAATCCATTGCCTCTACTCCTCCTTGTCCGGAATGCAAAGATACAATTGCGGGTCCTGAATCATGGGAACCTGAAAGAAAAGCAAAAATCTCCAGCTCTTCCAGCAAACCTTCTGCTGCATTTAAATTCTCGTTTTCCAAAAGTGCCTGGAGGCTCTCGATTTTATCTATTTCTTTCTGGATACTCGCCAATTCTTTCATTTTTTTCGATGCTGTTTCGTTGTCTTGCCAAAAAGAAGGACTAGAGGACTCACTTGTTATTTCCGCTATCTTTTTTCTTTTCTCCTCAAGGTTTAATTTATCTATTAATTTCTGTGCTCTCTGTTTTATCTCACTCATAATTTTATATTCAAAGTCCGTCGCAGATTTTAACACAAGCTTGTTTTGCTTGGCTTTGAGGAAGATTTTGAAGATTCTTAAAGTCGCTTAAAACTTTTTGAACAGCAGGGGTCGAGGTAGCAATATCTACAACATTAATATTATTGACTTCTTTTTTTAGGTCGCTTAATTTTGTTTGAAGATTTTGTTTCAATTCTTGAGAAGGTGAGAAGTTTGGCGGAATATTGTCGGAATTTTTAACACTAGTTCCCTCAACTTGTGTCGACTTACTTTTTGAGGTTATTGAAGCATTTTTGTCTAATACATAGGTTTTAAAACCAAAGGCCACAACTGCCATAATCGCTATAAAAATTAATATTTTTTTGACATCCCATGTACCGCTGGGTTCGAGATTGATCTCATTCATAAGGCTATTGTAGGTTAATTTGTGGTAAAATACAAAAGAAATGAATCTCAAAAACCTGGAAGAAAGAATAAAAAATTTACATTCGGAAATAAAACCCCGATATAAAGTTTATACAAACGAGGAAAAGGACATTCTTTACAATACGGTAAAACTAAACGAAGAAGTCGGAGAACTTTGTAACGATATCCTCGCGATTTTAAAATTACAGAGAAAATCAAAACTTGCCAAATTCGACAAAAGAAATATTTATGAAGAGTTTGCCGATGTTTTGATAACAACAATAATCTTGGCCGTTGCCGCAGGCGTTGACATAGAAAGAGCATTAAACGAGAAGCTGGAAAAAATCGAAGAACGCTACCGCAGAGAAAACAAAAAGATTTAACTTCTATTTTCTAAACTTCTCCAAAGATACCAGGAAGCCAGGCTTCTGTGCGGACTCCATTTCTTAGCAAGTTTTTCAATTTTTACTCTATCTTCCCGATCTAATTTATAAAGACGGGACACTGCCGTGCGAAGACCTAAATCGCCTGTCGAGAAAACGTCCGGCCGTTTTAGAGAAAAAATTAAAATCATTTCTGCAGTCCAGCGTCCAATTCCTTTTATTTTTGTTAACTCAATTATTACTTCTTCATCCGAAAGATCAGGAATTTTTTTAACATTCAAACTTTTGTCTACTATTGCAAGACATAGTCCCTTTATATATTTAATTTTGGAGTAGGAAATTCCGCATGCTCTCATTTTCTCGTCCGGAACTTTAAGGACATCTTGCGGTTTGGGAAACGTTTTTGTTTTAAATAAATTTTTAAATCTACCAAAAATAGTTGCTGCCGCTTTGCCGGACAGTTGCTGGTTTATTATTGATCCAACAATATCCTCAAACAAGTTGGTCTCTTCCTCCCAATCCGGAAGATTATATTTTTCAATTATAGCTTTAAGTTTTTTATCTTTACCAAGATATAGCAGTGCTTTTTTGTGATTTGAGGCTTTCATAATTAATTAGGATAGTGGCATTTTTTATATTTTTTACCGCTCCCACACCAGCAAGGATCATTTCGTCCAGGTTTTTTATTTTTTGTGGACAGTTCATCAATAGCTGTTGGCTGTTTTACTAAACTTACCTCTTCTGCCGGAATATTTTCTGTAACTTTTACATTGTGAACATGAGGTGTTTGCTGGACTTGAACTTTATACATAGTATGTACTACCTCATCGTCTATTGCTCCTATTAATTTTTCAAAAAGTCTATACGCTTCATTTTTATATTCAACCAAAGGATCTTTCTGTCCATATCCGCGAAGACCAATTCCTTGTCTTAGATTCTCGATTACATCTAAATGATCTACCCAAAATCTATCTATAACAGACAACATTACAAATTTTTCGACTTGCCTAATTAAGCCTCCCAACTCATCTTCTCTTTTCTTGTATAAATCTATTGCCAAGTTATTTAAAAATTCTATTTTTTCGTCTTGATTTTTATATTGCTCCGTCTGTTTTGCAATCTGGTTTATAGATTCCTCATCGAAAGGAATTATTGTCGAAAAATCCTGAGCAAGTTTTAAAGAAGCACCGTCTGCCTGACTCGGATCGGAATAAATTAAAACCAAATTTGTAATAGTATTTTTTAATTTTTCAAATATTTCTTTTTTTAATTCATCCGTTTCCTTTGCCTCTAAAATTTTTCTTCTTCTTTTATAGATTATTTCCCTTTGTTTATTTAAAACATCATCGTATTCAACAAGATGTTTTCTTATGTCAAAGTTATGCCCTTCTACTTTTCCTTGCGCTTGGGCAATAGCACGAGATACGATAGGATGCTGAATTGGTGTGTCTTCAGGCATATTAAATCTTGTCATAAGAGAGGCAATTGTATCTCCTCCAAAAATTCTCATTATGTCGTCGTCGAGTGCTACAAAAAACAAAGATTTTCCGGGATCTCCTTGTCTTCCACTCCTTCCGCGCAGCTGGTTGTCAATTCTTCTCGACTCATGCCTTTCTGTCCCAACAACATACAGCCCTCCAAGACTTACGACTTCGTTGTGTTTTTTCTCCCAATTTTTCCACTCCGGAGTTTCCCTGCCTTCCTGACCGTCTTCGGATTTTGGAGTATCTCCGCCGAGAATAATGTCGACACCGCGGCCGGCAATATTTGTTGCAATAGTAACTGCTCCTTTTTCTCCCGCCTTTGCGATTAACTCTCCTTCTTTTTCGTGATTCTTAGCATTTAAGATTTCGTGTTTTATACCGCGACGTTTTAGAAGTTCCGAAACGATTTCGTTTTTGTCGATTGATGTTGTACCCACCAAAATAGGCTGACCCTTCTTGTTAGCATTTTCGACTTCATTCGCAATTGCGGTAAGCTTTGCATTTGTGGTTTTATAAATTGCGTCGGGCAAATCTTTTCTCACCATTTCTCTGTGAGTCGGTATTGCAACAACGTCCAATTTATAAATCTTGTGGAACTCTTCCGCCTCTGTTACTGCAGTTCCCGTCATTCCACCGAGGCGCTCGTACATTCTAAAATAATTCTGCAAGGAAACTGTCGCTAATGTTTTGGATTCTCTTTGAATCGGAACGTTTTCTTTTGCTTCTATTGCCTGGTGGAGACCTTCCGACAATCTTCTTCCAACCATAAGACGACCTGTAAACTCATCAACCAAAATGACTTCATTGTCTTTTACTATATAATCTTTCTCTTTATGAAAAAGAGTATGTGCTTTTAATGCCGCCTCTAAATGATAGACAGTATCAAAATCTTTTTCATAAATATCGGAAACTCCGTACATTTTCTCAACTTTATTCATTCCACGATCTGTTAAATGGGCAGTGCGGAGTTTTTCATCCACTTTGTAGTCCGATTCCGGCGACAATTGTTCTACTAATTTTGCGTATTCATAATATTTTTGAGTAGGTTCTGCGTCGGGAGCAGAAATTATGTGAGGAGTTCTTGCTTCGTCGATTAATACAGAGTCAACCTCGTCTACGATTGCAAAATAAAATCCTCTCTGAGCAACTTCTTGTAAGTCGGAAGCCATGTTATCTCTTAAATAATCAAAACCAAATTCAGAATTTATTCCATAAACAACATCGGCCTCGTAAGCTTGTTTTCTTGTAATTGGTCTTAGGTGTGCAAGTCTAAAATCCGTAGCATTTTTATTTTGATGTTTCGGATCAAAAATAAAAGACTCCTGATTAATAATAGACGAAACAGAAAGTCCTAAAAAATTAAATATAGGTCCCATCCAACCCGCGTCTCTGCGGGCCAAATAATCATTTACTGTAACAAGATGTACATTTTTTCCGGTCAGTGCATGGAGATAAAGCGCAGGTACTGCGGACAAAGTTTTTCCTTCTCCTGTTTTTTGTTCGGCAATTTTTCCGCTTGCTAAAACAGTAGCCGCCATTAACTGTACATCGTAATGTCTAAGACCGATTGCTCTTTTTGCCGCTTCCCTAACAATTGCGAAAGCTTCGGGGAGTATTAAATCCAAAGATTCTCCGCCGGAAATTCTCTTTTTAAACTCTTCTGTTTTTTTTGGAAAATCTTCCTTTTTTAGTTTACTGAATTTTTCTTCGAATTTATTTATTTCAAAAACAATGGGCTGGAGTTTATTTATTTCTTTTTCATTGGAGTCAAAAAATTTTCCTAAAATATTAAACATGTATCTTATATTTTATCACAAAAAATCCCTCACCGATTAAGATGAGGGATTTACCAACTGATCAATTGGTAATGCTCCAAATAGCTTACCAATTACTTCTTCTTTTTCTTCTTTTTCTTTGCCATGTAATAATTCACCTCCTCAAAATATTTTTTTCAGTACTAAAAAAATATTTATATAAGATACTTACTTTATGGAACATTTTTTATATTTTGTCAAGATTTTTTATTAGCTTCAAAACTATTCGATTTGATTGCTATAACAATAAAAATCATAACATGTATTTTTTACCATTTTATTACTTTTTTGAAAAAAATTTTAATTTTTATGAAGATTTTGGAGAAATTTTAGAAAATCCCGTATATTTTTGTAAAACTTTTGGAATTAAAACACTTCCATCTTTTTGTTGATAATTTTCCAAAATCGCAATTATTGTTCTTCCAATTGCGAAAGCAGT
>DATFUR010000039.1:0-19410 GCA_035260725.1 Patescibacteria group bacterium | reverse complement strand
AGGGATTGGACCAACAACTTGAGCACCGGTACGGATTGCCGTATCTAATATTTGCTGGCAAGAAGCATCAATTACTCTTGCGTCATAACTTTTTAAACGTACTCTTATTGTTCCTTTTGGCATATTTTAATGTTCTCCCTTAATTGGCTCTTTACTGTAAATAATTGCTTCTCTGGAATTATTTCCTAGATTTTCAAAAGCAATCCCCAGGCCTGTAATTGTTGCCTCCTCGTGGTCGGGGCCGGGGAAAATTACCCCGTGATCAATTATCCCAACTACGCTCCCCTTAAGAGAAACTTTAACCTGATCGGGATCCTCGGTTGGAGCCAGGTGCACTTCGTCTACAGGATCGTTTCCTACCTGAAAGGTCAATGGCTTTCTGTCCCATTCGGTCCAACTTTCTCCTTCCTTTTTATAAAACGGCATATTTTAATGTTCAAAGCCAAAAAAAATGGCCCCGAAGGCCATTTTATACCACAAATCGGCTTATTAGGCAAGAATCTTCGAAATTACTCCGGCTCCGACTGTTTTTCCGCCTTCTCGAACTGCAAATCTAAGTCCTTCTTCCAAAGCAACTGGTACTATTAATTTTACTGTCATTTTTGTTGAGTCTCCAGGCATTACCATTTCTACTCCTGTTGGAAGTGCAACTTCTGCTGTTACGTCGGTTGTTCGAATATAAAATTGAGGTCTGTATCCTGTAAAGAAAGGTGTGTGGCGTCCGCCTTCTTCTTTTGTAAGGATATAAACTTCCGCTTCGAACTCTTTGTGAGGGGTAATTGAACCTGGTTTGGCAATAACTTGTCCTCTTTCTACATCTGCTTTTTCGATTCCTCGAAGCAAAAGTCCAACGTTATCTCCGGCTTGTGCCTCGTCCATGGATTTTCTAAACATTTCGACACCGGTTACAACAGTGGATTTTGTAGGTCTAATTCCGACTATTTCGACTGTGTCGTTTACTTTTACCTTCCCTCTTTCAACGCGCCCTGTTACGACTGTTCCTCTACCTTTGATCGAGAAAACGTCCTCAACCGACATGGAGAATGGCTTTTCCGTATCTCTAACGGGGGTAGGAATAAATGTGTCTACTGCATCCATCAAGGCTGTTATTTGCTTTTCTGCTTCTGGGTCGCCCTCGAGTGCTTTAAGAGCAGATCCTCTTATAATTGGAGTCTCTGCGCCTGGATATTGGTATTTTGTAAGAAGCTCTCTGACTTCGATTTCGACCAAATCCAAAAGTTCCGGATCCGACACCATATCTGTTTTGTTAAGAAAAACAACAATTGCAGGGACGCCGACTTGTCGTGCCAATAAAATGTGTTCTCGGGTTTGAGGCATAGGTCCGTCCGGAGCGGAAACAACCAAAATAGCGCCGTCCATTTGAGCGGCACCTGTAATCATGTTTTTTATGTAATCTGCGTGCCCAGGAGCGTCGATGTGGGCGTAATGACGTTTGTCTGTTTCGTATTCGATATGGGTAATATTAATCGTAACTCCTCGAGCTTTTTCCTCTGGAGCGTTGTCAATATCCTCGTACTTCATTGGCTTTGCTTGTCCCTTTTTGGACAAAACAGTCGCAATTGCAGCAGAGAGCGTAGTCTTACCATGGTCAACGTGACCGATGGTTCCTATATTTACGTGTGGTTTTGTTCTTTCGTATTTACCTTCTGCCATAAATCAAAAAATTACTCCCTTGTCCATCCGAAGCTTAAGCGAAGGAGGACGAATTGGAGCTATAGAAAAAGAATATACAGCATTTTCTTACATGCGTCAATAGGGAATTTGTAATAAAAGTGCTATAATCCCAGGCTATGGCAGGCAGAGAGACATTACAGGAATCGGAGAATTTAAATCCAACATTTCCCAAAGAAACATCTCATGTAATTGCTATACAGTCCTTTTTCCGAGGAAGGAATACACAAATGGGGCCAAACCAAGAAATATATAATTTTCAACTTAAACAAATAGAAGATAAGATGACGTTTTTCCAATTTAGAGGCAGAATACAAGGAAAATTAGTGTTTTATCTGCCCAACTCAAGACGCAAACAACGTATCGCATTCTCCGAAGGTGGAGTACTTGAACCGCCGAGTATTAAATGGGTCGCAGAAATAGAAGGAGGGGGAGTAAAAAAATTACCGAAAGCAAGAAAATCCATAAGTTTTGTACTTAAAGAGAATAAACCTATAATGACTGTTTCTCTTGAGCGTCTGGATAGAATTTCGAAGCTTCCGAGCTCCTGGATACGTTTCGAAGTATCGGACAAAGAGGCTACAATTTTAAAAACCGAATTAACTCCGCAAGGAAGAGAAGTATCTGTTTCCGATGCATTCAAAGCTCTGCAAGCGTAGCATTTGCGATTCTCTCCAAATTAGGCATAAACCATGCTTATCTCTAAATTCAGATATAGAAAGAAGGGTAAGATTTTTTATTTTTTAATAACCAAAAAATATTCTTCTTTGGGAGATTTTTCGAGCCACTCCATAATTCTCTCGAAATCTGCAAATTGAGACTTATGTGCCCTCATCGCTGCGATTTTTTGCTCCCAAATGTCCTCTACATTTATTGTTTTGTGGATTTGGGATTTTTTATAACCGGGCGGCATGTAGACAAAATAATTCTGCTTTCTCTCTGCAGCTTCAAGACGGCAATTTTGCCAAACTTCTTTTACAAACTTGGACTTGCCTGCCACAAACATAGTAACCATAGAAATAACAATATGGTCTATGTGTCCCGAAAGCCCTAATGGTTCGAAAGTTAAAAGAATTTCGGGTTTTAATTTCTTTAAATAAACTTCGATCCTTTTTACTATTTCGGGATAAAGATTGTTAGACAATGTCCCATCTTTAAAACCCAAGAAATAAACTTCTTTGACTCCCAAAATTTTCGCCGACAGCTTGAGTTCTTCCGTTCTGATTGCTCCCAAACTTTTTACTTTCGACTTTGAATTTTGACTTTTGATTTTTGACTTTTGATTTTGTAATCCCGCCTCTCCTTTTGTCGCACAAAGAAGATAGATATTATAAATTTTGGCCAATTTTGCAATTGTTCCGCCCGGACCAAAAGCTTCGTCGTCCGGATGTGCAAAAATGCAAACCAGATTCTTCATAGGATTGGATTCTATCACAATTTGACAATCGGTTCGAAATAGGTATAGATTATTGGTACGTGATCCCCGACTCAAATTTCGTAGAAATTTGAAAGAGGAGAAGCCGATCGCGTCTCTGAAATCCGAACTCAGTTGAGGATGAAGAGTGAAAATCGTGCTTCGACGAGGGGGTGAATTTATTTTGAATCTTTTACCTGCAGTAACAGTTAATTACACCGCAGTTTTAGCAGCAGCAGTAGCAGCCATGGCTGTAGGATATATTTGGTATGGTCCTTTGTTTGGTAAGACTTGGATAAAGTTAACCGGAGCAAAGGAAATGGGCAACAAAAACGACATGCCTAAAACCTACGTTATACAATTTGTCGCATCGGTAGTTACGGCTTATGTTTTGGCAGCCTTCTTAGGGCTTACCGGAACAACCGGCTTAACAGGTGCTTTGATGGTTGCATTCTGGGCGTGGCTTGGATTCCAAGCAGTAGAAAAAGTCGGAGTTGTTCTCTGGGAAGGAAAGTCTTGGAATCTTTTCTTTTTGGGAGCAGCTGGTCAGCTTGTTACCATTTTGGTGATGGCGGCTGTTTTGTCTTATCTTAAATAAGACTTTAGATCTCGAACTTTATTCTTGAAAAAAGAGAGTAAAAATCTCTTTATTATTTTTTTGTCTTATTCGGCTCTTCCGGTGTAAGTGGATTTCGCAAGCATTTGCGAAACTATATTTTGAGGAACTTCCTCGTAGTGGCTAGGCTCCATGTAATACGAAGCTCTTCCTTGAGACATAGACCTAAGAGTTGTTGCATAACCCGACAATTCCTCAAGAGGAACGGTGGCCAAAATTATCGTTGCTTTTCCTCTTTCTTCGGTGCCTAAAATCTGCGCTCTCTTTGAGGACAAATCTCCAATTACTTCTCCCAAAAATTCCGACGGCGTTGTTACTTCAACTTTCATAACAGGCTCCAAAAGCATTAATTGTGCTTTTCTGCATGCCGCCTGCAATGCCTGGGAGGCTGCGATCTTAAATGCGGCGTCGGACGAATCAACTTCGTGGAAAGATCCGTCATAAACGGTAACTGTCATGTCTACCATTGGGTATCCAAGAAGAATTCCGTTTTCCATTCTCTCAACTACCCCTTTTTCTATCGATCTAATAAACTCTGCGGGAATTGCTCCACCTTTTATAGCGTCCACAAATTCATATCCTTCGCCGCGGGGTTTTGGCGTAACGCGGAGGAAACAGTGTCCGTATTGTCCGCGTCCTCCTGACTGGCGGATATATTTTCCTTCCCCTTCTGCTTCAACTTTAACAGTTTCCTTATATGCAACTTGAGGCGCTCCCACATTGGCGAGTACTCCAAACTCTCTTTTCATTCTGTCGACCATAACTTCAAGCTGTAATTCTCCCATTCCGGAAATAATAGTTTGTCCTGTTTCGTGGTTACTTTTTATAGAAAATGTAGGATCTTCCTCCGATAATCTTTTTAGAGCAAATCCCAATTTTTCCTGGTCCGCTTTTGTTTTTGGTTCGATTGCGAGAGAGATAACAGGTTCCGGGAAAGTTATTTTTTCCAAAATAATCGGGGATTTTTCGTCGCACAAAGTGTCTCCCGTAGTTGTATCCTTAAGACCGACCAATGCTACAATCTCTCCCGATTTTGCTTCTTTTATTTCTTCCCTGTGGTTTGCGTGCATAAGAAGAATACGTCCTATCCTCTCGGTAATATTTTTTGTGGCATTATGAATGTAGGATCCGGCCGTAACAGTTCCGGAATAGACTCTAAAGTAAGTAAGTTTCCCAACATGAGGATCGATTTGGATTTTAAAGGCCAGTCCCGAAAGAGGCTCTGTTGGAAGAGGTTTTCTTTTTTCTTCTACGTTTGTTTTTGGATTAAAACCCACAATTTCTCCAACGTCCAAAGGAGACGGAAGATAATCGATAACTGCGTCCAAAAGAGGTTGCACTCCTTTATTTCTAAGACTTGAGCCTGCAAAAATTGGAACTAATTTATAAGCAATAACTGCTTTTCTTAAAGCTATTTTTAACTCTTCGTCTGATATTTCCTCGTTGTTTAGATATTTATCCAAAAGTACGTCATCTGTCTCGGCAATTTTTTCTACTAATTTATGTCTGTATTCTTCGACCTGTGCTTTCATGTCCTCGGGGATATCTGTTACTTCAAACTTTGCTCCAAGATTATCATTCACCCAAATATATGCTTTTTGCTCCATGAGGTGAACTATTCCTGTAAAGGTTGACTCAACTCCGATTGGGAGTACCATAATAAGAGGATTTGCTCCCAATCTTTCTTCGATTGATTTTATGGTTGCAAAAAAATCGGCTCCTAATTTGTCCATTTTATTTACAAAACAAATTCTTGGAACTTTGTATTTGTCCGCCTGTCTCCAAACAGTTTCGGACTGACTCTGAACTCCTTCTTCCGCGTCCAAAACAGTAACGCCTCCATCCAAAACTCTCAAAGACCTTTCTACTTCTGCTGTAAAATCAACGTGGCCGGGAGTGTCAATAATATTTATTCTGTAGTCTTTCCAATAAGCGGTTGTGGCTGCGGAAACAATTGTAATTCCTCTTTCTTTTTCCTGTTCCATCCAATCCATTTGGGTATTTCCTTCATCTATATCACCGATCTTATATGTTTTTCCAGTATAGAAAAGAATACGCTCTGTTGTCGTGGTTTTTCCGGCATCAATATGAGCAATAATCCCAATGTTTCTTACTTTTTCTAAATCAACTTCTTTAGGTGCGTCTGCCATAATAAAAACTCTCTTACCCTTTCGTAGTTTTAACGAAGGAGGGCCCGAGAGTAAAAATTAGTATACCACAATTTTTCTGAATTTAAAAACTACAATCGGACAAGTGTTCCTTCTTTTTTTGTGTAATAAATATCTTCACTTTTTGCAGGATCCCGTTCATCAAGATACATTACTCCGCCTTCTGCGAGTAAACTAAAAGCCTGTCTAGAAAATGCCATGTGAAAATCTTCTTCTTTTATGTGCAGCACCCTAAGTTCTTGTAAGAGTTCGGGAGAAGGAGAGGCTCCTATAAAATTAATAGAGTGCACGACATCGTATTCCTCTTGACCCACAACTTCTGCCAAATTTTCCCCCATCACTGTCAGGACAAGGTCTGTTGTTATCCCGCGAAAAAGCTCTTTATCACGACCTACCTGGGGAAGTTTATCGACTACCGTTACCAAAGCTCCGTTATTGGCACACAACCTTGCAAAATACGGTTGCCACTTTGACGCTGCAGCAGAACCAGATGCCAGATCTAAAACCTTTTTTCCTTTTATCTCCTCCCAAGAATCTCGTTTTCCTTTCCACCTTCTTATTAATGACTCCAAATCAAATCCGGCATTAGAAATAAACATCTTGGTATCTGCGTCCAAATCTTTTGTTCTCTCTGCCAAATCCTCCCTGCTATGTGCCTGGGTAGCTTGTTCCGTCTCTAAAACACGTGGCTCTTGAGTGGGTTCTTGATCTTGTACCATTTAAGGGAATGATATCACTTTAAGACAGGTTTTTAAAATCTGAAGCGAGAGAATTAATTTATGTAACCTCTTTCTTTTAACCAGGGGAAAATCTTAAGAGCAACGGGCGTTAAAAGTTTTTGGTCGCCGGTTGAATCAAAGTATCCAAGCTCTATTACTTCTGACGTTGGTTTAGGTTCTCCTAAAATATTTCCCTTATAAAGATTTATTTTTACAATCGTATCTTTTTTACCATGCGCCTCCGCTTCAAATTTTTCTAAAAACTCAATGCTGCTTTCGTCGAGCTCAACGTCTAATTCTTCTTTAACTTCTCTTATCAATGCTTGAATTCCCGATTCTTCCTCTTCGACTGAACCTCCGATAAAATAAAATGCGTCTTTAAACTCATTTTTGCCCATTAAGATTTTTTTATCTTTGCAAAAAACTAGAGCGACTTTATTTATAATCATTGATGAATAATAGCAGTTATTGAAGTGAATTTAAAATCTAAAGTGAGAGAAGGCGCGGTTGGCGTCGGCCATGCGTTGAACAGTATCCTTTTTCTTCATTGCGGCTCCTAAATTTTGCGAGGCCTCTAAAAGTTCCGCTGCCAATTTTTCTTCGAACTTGTGGAAATCTTTATTAGAGCGCGAGCGGGCGGCTTCGATAATCCAACGAATCGCAAGCGATGTTTTTCGCTCCGGTCTAACGTCCATCGGGACTTGGTAGTTTGCTCCTCCGACTCTTTTTGATTTTACTTCCTGTTTTGGAGCAACATTTTGCAGCGCTTTTTCAAAAATTTCCAAAGCATTTTGATTTTGCTTATCAAGAAGTTCAAAAGAAGCATAAAAAACTCTTTCCGCAGATGTTTTTTTACCGTGTTTCATTAAATTATTAATAAACTTTGCAACGAGTAAATTGTTGTAAAGTTTGTCTCCGCCAATTGTTCTTTTTTCTACTTTTTTGTGTCTCATATTAAGCGGCTGGCGCCTCCGGTGCCGGTGCGGCCGGTGTTTCGGCTGCTCCTGCTTGCGGTGAGCTTGTCGAACCCGCTACGACTCTGGGCTCTGCCGGGCCTCCAAGCCCTTTCTTTGTTCCGTATTTACTCCTACTTCTTTTTCTTCCTTCAACTCCCAATAAATCGTACTTTCCGCGGACTATATGGTATTTAACTCCTGGTAAATCTTTTACTCTTCCGCCTCTAACCAAAACAATTCCGTGTTCGGACAAAGAGTGTCCGACTCCCTGGATATATGCTGTTACTTCCTGCTTGTTGGAAAGCTTTACTCTGGCTACTTTTCTAAGAGCCGAGTTTGGCTTTTTTGGAGTCATGGTTTTAACCAATGTTACTACTCCTCTTTTTTGCGGGGAAGACAAGTTTGTGTAAACTCTGTCTTTTGCATTATAAAGACGTCTCAAACCTGTGAGTTTCTTTTTCTTTGGTTTTTTATGTCTGCCATATTTGGCTAATTGATTTAATGTTGGCATTTTGACTTTGAATTATACACCAGTTGGGGTTTCACCTTCAACAGGGATTAAGCGTCCTATGATGACATTTTCCTTGAGTCCAACTAATCTATCTTCTGCTCCCTCGAGTGCTGCTTCTGTTAGGACTTTTGTTGTCTCCTGAAAGGATGAGGCCGAAAGCCAAGAGTCGGAGAACAAAGAAGACTTGGTAACGCCCAAAATTGTTTGTCTTGCTGTTCCCGGTTCTCCGCCTTGCGAGAGAATTTCCGCATTTATTTCTTCGAATCTTGTCTTTGTTATAAAGTCACCCGGGATTAAAGACGTATCTCCGACTGTCTCCACAATTACCTTGTCTGACATTTTCCTAAGGATTACCTCGAAATGTTTGTCGTTTATAACAATTCCTTGGGATTCATAAACTTTTTGAGCTTCCGTAACAACATATCTTTGTGCTTCCACAAGTCCCGAAATTTTTATAACGTCTTTTGGATCAAGATATCCTTCTGCGAGTTGTGTCCCTACTGCAACTTCGTCTCCATCGGCAACAAAAAGAGTGGAAGAGATAGGAACAAAATATTCTCTTTCCTCAACGGGTTTTACCCGAAGCGATTTAATCTTCAAGACATAGCCGTCATCTGTCGTTTCTATTTTAAGTTTTCCCGAAATCTCTGCAACAGGAGAAAGATTCTTTGGAGTTCTCATTTCAAAAAGTTCCTCGACACGGGGAAGTCCTTGGGTAACGTCCGACATAACGACCCCTCCAAAGTGACGGACTCTCATTGTAAGCTGTGTTCCCGGTTCTCCGATTGATTGTGCCGCAACTACTCCGACCGGAACTCCGATTTCGACCAATTTTTTGTTTGAGAAATCCCAACCGTAACACTTAACACAAATTCCGTATTTTAATTGGCAGGTTATTGCAGACCGGACCACAACTTCTTCAACTTCGTTTTTTATAATCTCGGCTAACTTTATTTCTGTAATTTCTTCACCGGCTCCAACTATTTCTCTTTTTGTTTTAGGAGATACAATCTTATTTGCTGCAAAGCGTCCTAAAATTCTTGTACCAAAAGGGGCTGTTCTTCCAGCTTCAACAGGTTTAATAAGAATTCCCTCAACTGTTTTACAATCATCTTGGCGCACAATTACGTCATGGGAAACATCAACCAAACGGCGGGTTAAGTATCCCGCGTTTGCTGTTTTCAAAGCAGAATCGGTAAGACCTTTTCTTGATCCACGCGCGGATGCAACGTATTCGAAGATCGAAAGTCCTTCTCTAAAATTAGACTTAATCGGAAGTTCGACAATTTTTCCAAGCGGATCTAAAATAAGTCCTCTTATAGCAGAGAGCTGCTTTAATTGTTCTTTTCCGGCTCTTGCTCCCTCACTATCTATAATTGTTCTAATAACATTTCCGACTTTTAAGTTATTCCACGTCAAATCGGCAATCGTATCTGTTACTTCGAGCCAAATTTCATTGGACAAGCGCTTTTTTTCTTCGTTTGTTATAAGACCTTGCTGATATTCCTGTTCGACTTTGGTGACTTTGACTTCCGCTTCCGCAATTAGTTTTTCTTTTTCGGGGACCATGTGATTGTCAAAAACCGAAACGGAAATTCCCGAAACGGTAGATCCGTAAAAACCAAGTGCTTTAATATTGTCTATAAGGTCTGCGACTTCGTCGGATGTGTTATTTGCAATTGCCTCTGTTACGATTTTTTTAATTCCAGATCCCTTTACGGCATCGTTTATAAAGCCGAAAGATTTTGGAAGTTTTTCGTTAAAAAGAAGTCTTCCGATTGTTGTTTCTATAACTTTTCCGTCGACTCTAACTTTAATCGGCTCTCTTAGTTTTATTAACTTAAAGGAGTGGGCAAGGAGTACTTCGTTAATGTTTAAAAAGACTGTTTGGGTATCACGGCGCAGTGCTTCGTCCATTGTCGTAAGGTAGAAAACTCCGACTGCCATTTCTTTATTGGGGAGAGTAATCGGGACTCCGTCTGCGGGTTTTAGCAAATTTCGAGCGGGAAACATAAGATTTATTGCTTCTTCCTGTGCCTTAACGGAGAGAGGAATATGGACTGCCATTTGGTCTCCATCAAAGTCCGCGTTGTATCCTGCGCAAACACAAGGGTGGAGAGCAATTGCCGCTCCTTCGATTAGAATTGGGTAAAAAGCCTGAATTCCGAGTTTATGCAAAGTAGGCGCACGGTTTAACAAAACAGGGTGGTTTTTTGTAATTTCCTCCAAAATATCAAAGACTTCCGGCGGTCTTTTTTCGATAAATCTTTTGGCACTCTTTATATTTGGGGCAAACCCTCGGATTATTACTTCTCTTAAAACAAAAGGTTTAAACATTTCAAGCGCCATTTCTTTTGGAAGTCCGCATTGGGAAATTTTAAGTTCGGGTCCGACAACAATAACCGACCGACCCGAGTAATCGACTCTTTTTCCGAGTAAATTTTGTCTGAATCTGCCCTGTTTGCCCCGCAACATGTCCGAAAGACTTCTCAAAGGCGAAGAAACAACTTGGGATGTTCTCTGGGACGCATCGATTAGAGAGTCGACCGACTCCTGAAGCATTCTTTTTTCATTTCTTAAAATTATTTCCGGCGCTCCAAGAGACATAAGGTGTCTTAATCTGTTATTTCTATTTATTACTCTTCTATATAAATCGTTTAAGTCAGAAGTTGCAAAGCGTCCCCCCGAAAGCTGAACCATAGGGCGCAAATCCGGTGGAATAACGGGAAGTGCCGAAAAAATCATACTGGAGGGCAAGACTCCAGCTTTTCTCATTGATTCAATAAGGCGCAGTCTCTTTATTGTCTTTAGATATTTTGCTCCCGAGGATTTTTCCGTCTCTGTTCTTAGAGAAACTATCAATTGTGCCAAATCTATTTTTTCAATTAAGTTTAGGAGTCCCTCTGTTCCGGTTTTTACCGTAAAGAATTGAGGAATATCGTATTCCAAGATTTTAAAGTATTCGTCTTCGGACAAAACGCTTCCGGTCTTTAGGCTTCTTAAAAGTTTTCCCAAAGCGTCGGCTATTTCGTCTATTTTCTTACTTTCCGCTGCCAATCTTTCTTCGATTCGAGCCGTTTTTTGTCTTTTTTGAAGCGCCAATTCCTCTGTTATTAATTCTTTTTGCTCTCCCGATGCTTTTTTCTTGGTTTCTTTTTGCTTATCCTGCATTTCCTTGTCTATTTCTTTTTGCTCGCCATAAAGACTTTTTTTTACATCTTCTTTTCTTTTTTCGATATTCTTGGAAAGGTTGCTAAGCGCCTCTTTTTTCTTATCGTCGTCTATTCCTATTACCAAATAAGAAGCGTAGTAGATAACCGCTTCAAGATTTTTTTGAGACATGTCCAAGATAAGAGACAATGCCGAACTGGATCCCTTAAAAAACCACACGTGTGCAACGGGAGAGGCCAAAGTTATGTGACCCATTCTCTCTCTTCTTACTCTCGAGAGTGTGACTTCGACTCCACATTTATCACAAATTATTCCCCTATTTCTTATTCTTTTGTATTTTCCGCAATAACATTCCCAGTCTTTTGTCGGACCGAAGATTCGCTCGTCGAACAAACCGTCTTTTTCGGGTCTTAAAGTTCGATAGTTTATTGTTTCGGGCTTTGTTACTTCACCATAAGACCAGCCTAAAATATCGGCTTTACTGGCAAGAAGTATTTTTAAAGCCTTGAAATCCAAAATATTTATGTCTTTTCCTTTTTTGTCGTTATTCATTTGTCCCCTTCTCTGCCACATCCGTTGCGGCGTGCATTTCCTCCGGCGCTACAACTGTCTCTGCTCCCAACTCCTTTTCGAGAATTTTTGCAGATTCCTCGACTTTTTCGGCGTCGGGTGCAATTGTTTCCTTAACTTCTATTGCTCCCATCGGTATAACATTAAGTCCTAAGGCCTGCAATTCTTTTATAAGAACCTTAAAAGATTCGGGAACTTTAGGAGTTGGGATGTCGGTTCCTTTTACAATTGCCTCAAATGCTTTTGCCCGTCCCACAACGTCGTCACTTTTAATTGTTAACATTTCCTGCAACGAATACCTTGCGCGGTGCGCCTCTAAGGCCCAAACTTCCATTTCTCCCAATCTTTGTCCTCCCATTTGCGCTTTTCCACCCAACGGCTGCTGTGTAACCAAAGAGTACGGACCAGTAGACCGGGCATGGGTCTTGTCTTCGACCATGTGGATCAACTTCATCATATATTCAATACCTACAACAATTGGATTTTCATACGGTTCGCCTGTCCTACCATCGTACAAAATTGCTTTTCCGTCGACCGGAAGTCCTGCCCTTTTTAGCTCTTTGACAATCATGTCTTCGTCTATTTCTTCAAATACGGGCACTCCTATTTTTTCTCCCAGACTGTGGGCTGCCCAACCCAAATGAGCCTCCAAAAGCTGTCCCAGATTCATACGGGCCAAAACCGAAATAGGAGAAATAATAATATCAACCGGTGTTCCGTCAGCAAGGCGAGGCATATCTACTTCCGGCAAAATTCTGGAAATAACGCCTTTGTTTCCGTGTCTACCTGCCAACTTGTCTCCGATTACAACGTGACGAAGCTGTGCCACCTCGACTAGTATTTTTCTAATCGTTCCTGGTTCCAATTCATCGCCTTTCTTGCGGTCCAAAATCGAAACACTGATTACGGTTCCCCTCTCTCCGTGTGGCATTCTCAAAGATGTGTCTCTGACTTCTCTTGCCTGTTCTCCAAAGATTGCCCGAAGAAGTCTTTCTTCTGCAGTTAATTCTGTTTCTCCTTTTGGAGCAATTTTTCCGACAATTATGTCTCCCGGATCAACTTCCGAACCTACAACTACAATTCCTTCCTCGTCCAAGTTTGCTAAATCTTCTTCGGAAACGTTTGGAATATCTCTTGTTGTTTCTTCGGGTCCCAATTTTGTCTCAACAACAGCCGCTTCGTATTTTTCTATGTGGATCGAGGACAAAACGTCTTGTTTTACCAATTTGTCCGAGATAACAATAGCGTCTTCGTATCCTAAACCGTCGAAAGAAGAATAAGCGATAAGTAAATTTTGTCCCAAAGCCAACTCTCCGTTGTCGGAGGCAGGTCCGTCTATTAACAAATCTCCCTTTGTGACTCTGTCTCCAGTTGAGACCATTGTTGTTTGGGTGTAACTTGTTGCCTGCGAAGTTCTTTTAAAAGCGTCAAGATTATAAACTTCTTCTTTGTTTCCGGCTCCCTTAAGAATTACGCGGTCTGCATCTGCGTAAGTTATTTTTCCGTCAAACGGCGCTCTAACAACTCGCCCCATAACTTCGGAAACCATAGACTCCATTCCTGTTCCTACCATGGGACTGGATGGATTTATAAGTGGCACTGCCTGGCATTGCATGTGGGTTCCCATAAGAGCCCTGTTTGCCTCGTCGTGGGAGACAAAAGGAATAAGCGAGGCTGCCGAACCTACAACCTGGCGCGGAACTACGTCTATATATTGTATGTTTTCCCGGTCTGTCTCGATAAATTCCCCTTTGTATCGGGCCGGTACACGCTCCACCGTTATTTCGTTGTCGTCCATAACGCCTGTGTGGGTTATGTAATTTCCCCGCTCGTCGTCTGCTCCTAAGTAAACTATTTCGCTTGATACTTTTGTAACGGTTTTTCTGCCGTTTTTCTGTTGGATTACTTTTCTGTAAGGAGCCTCCAAAAATCCGTATTCATTGACTCTGGAGTACAAAGCCATGTAAGTAACAAGTCCTATATTTGGTCCTTCGGGACTTCGGATTGGGCAAATTTTTGCGTATTGGGAAGAATTTATGTCACGAATCGAAAATGACGCCCGTTCCCTTGAGATTCCGCCTGTTCCCATAACAGTAAGGCGGTTTAGGTTATCAATTTCCGAAAGCGGGTTTGTCTGGTCCAAAATTGTAGAAAGCTGGGACGTTCTAAAGAATTCGTTAATAGATGCCATAATAGGGCGCGCATTAATAAGCCCGGAGATAGAAAGGGGCACGTCGGGCTGAATAAGGCTCATTCTTTCCTTGATTGATCTCTCTAATCGCAAAACTCCGATTCTAAATGCGGTTGTTGCAACCAATTCTCCAACACGTCTTACTCTTCTATTAGCGAGTGAGTCAATATCGTCTATTCCGTCTTTTCCCTGTGCAAGCTGGATTAAGAAAGAAATTGTGCCTATTATATCGTCTATTGTTAAAATTCGGGTTGTTGGGTCCGAAGGATTAAATCCGGGAGTGTCTTTGAGCTTTTTATTAATCTTAAATCTTCCGACATTTCCCAAATCGTATCTTCTGTTGTTAAAAAACATTCCGCTAAATGTTTCTTTGACTTTTTCCAAAACAACAGGCTCACCCGGGTGCATTTTCTTAAAGATCTCAATTAATGCATCGTTTGTGTCGGTTGTTTCGTCTTTGGCAAGCGTATTCTCGACATATGCACTTGCCCCCTGCTTTTCCATCTGTGTAAACTTTGCTCTTATTAAATCGTTGTCTCCAAGTCCCAAGGCTCTAAGAAAAGTTGTCGCCAAAAACTTTCTTCGTCTGTCTATTTTAACCGTTATTGTTTCGTGTCTTGTGGTTGAAAACTCCAACCAGCTTCCGTGTACCGGGCGAATTTCTGCAGTGTAGAGAGTTTTTCCTGTAACGTTGTCGCGAACAGCCGTAAAAAACGCTCCCGGGGAGCGAACAAGCTGGTTAACGACCGATCTTTCGATTCCGTTTACAATAAAAGTTCCCCTTTCTGTCATTTGAGGAATGTCTCCGAGGAAAACTTCCTGTCTCAATTCTTCGCCTGTTTTTTTGTTTATCAAAACCGCGTTTACATAAAGCGGAGCATCAAATGTGAGACCTTTTGTGAGACAAATTAGAGGATCTGTTGTGGGCTTGCCGAGTCTGTAGTCGCCAAGGCGGAGTGTCCAATTTTTTTCGGTAAAGTCGTCAACCGGGGAAATTTCTGACAGGACTTCGCCAATTCCTTTTTCCAAATACCACTTGTAGGATTCTTTTTGAATTTCAAGCAAATCAAGCCTCGGTAGTGTAGAGTAAGTCTTTCCCCAATTCTTTCTAATATTATCTTTGCCTGAATTTTTTGCCATTTGTAGTTTAGCCTTGAAGACCCCTATACAACAGAACAAAAAGAGCCCACCCGTTGGGTTCTTTTTAATGGGGTCCTTAAAGTAAATAATTTATATCACAGAAATTCTGTGAGGTCAATACCCAAACCTAGAATGGGAGATCGCCTGTATAGTCTCCCTTAGGTTTAAATTTATTTCTGTAAATACAAAGCGTGCAAGTTTCCGACTCCGCCGGCAAATCCCCAGCCAGAACTTTATCTATTTCTCCGACCAAATTTAAAAAGCCGTCCATGTCTTCTTTTACTTCGTGCCACGCAGGAGTTGCGGTAAACTGCACTTTTCCGTCTACCAACTTCATCTCATCCGGGTTTATACTTACCGCTCCCATTCTGGAAATCTTAATTGGTTTTTTTCCGTCCGCAGGATTTTCCAAAGCAAATTTATATGCGTGGAGTTGGCTCGAATATTTCTTAAGGATTTTTTCCATATCGGGAGTCGTAATTTTAAAGTCTATAAGAGCGTATGTTCCGTCCTCCAATTTACTTAAAATGTCGAATCTCCCGCTTAAATAAACGTTTGTTCCGGGAATTGGTATTGACCTCATAAAACCTTCCTGGATTTCTATAATTCCGCTTGGAAGATCGGGGTGCACATCTCTAAGATTTTTCCCCATTATCGAAGTTTGCAAAAGTCCGTTAATTTTTCCAAACATTGCAGGAAAGGGACTGGAATACACAACGCCCAGCTTTACTTTTTGGTAATAACAATGCTTACAATCGTTCCAAAGATAAGCAAAATCCGAAGGACTTAATTTATACATATTTATGGTTTATCCTGAACATAGCGAACGGACATTAATCAAGATTATATCATGAAGACATTTAAAGTTGATTTAATTTAGGATTGAAACTGAAATAATAACAAGCGTAAATCACCAACGAAAATACCACTAGAGATACTATCAGTCCCCATGCAGTTATTCTGTTAATTGAATATCTGTTTATGACGACCAATGTAAATGATAGTAATATTAATGAGCATATTGTCATCAGCCCCATAAATACCACCGCCGTCATTAAATCCTTAACTTTTGTGAAAATTGTTACATTAACTGATATAAATGTGAAAAGTGTAATAAACAACGCCAAAATTTCAGTAGTACGAACTTGTCTCTCTTCCGCCTTATCTTCAAACTCTTTAGCCTTATTCTTTAATTCCCTTTCAAACTCACCAAATTTGGTCCTTATTTTTCTTAATTCTACTGTAAATTCATCCCTCGGAACATAATTCTTTATAGTTGGCTTTACGAAAGTACCAGTAATTGGAATTTTTGTATTCATTTAATGTACAAAGTGACTGTTAAATTTAAAGCTTTGTTATCTCCCACAGAAGTACCGTATAATGAAAAATAAATTTTTTGATTATCTACAGTATTGATCACGGGAATTCTTTCAGTAGTCCCTCTCCCTAAGGTGTTGCTAAAATTTATCAGAACTACATTAATCTTCTTAGAGCCATTATCACCATTTACAGAAATTGAGGCCTCTACTTGGGGATCAACTCTAAATTCAAATTCAAAATCAAAACCACCAATTTTACTTAAGATTAATTTACTATCGTAAATATTAAAGTTTCCGCTATAAATTACCTTGTAGTCCCCATCTAATATAGAGTCGATGTCAGAATTCATACTATGAAAATACTCTCCGATGACTAAGAAGTCAAATTAATATCTACTTCTCCATTTTGAAATTTTTCATAACATTCATCACACATAACCAAGTTTTTAGCAATTAACTGTTTTTGCGTAAACGGAGGTCGAGGGTCAGCATGTTCAATTCTGATAAACCTTGGTTTTGAAGTTTCCTTAAGCTCCTTACAGATCTTACATTGATTTTTCATTGAATTAAAAGGCTACTCTTTAGTGGCTAAGAAGTCAAATTATTGTTTATCCAAATCAACGCAGGTTTTATTGTCTCTTTTCAAAAATTGTTCCGCTAGCGTTGTGAAGCCCCAATAAAAAGAGTTTGGTCCAGTTTTATCCTTATCTTTACTTCTAAGATCTCTTATGTGTTGCCTAATGTCATTGTTACAAAACGCTTTTTCAACATCATAAGAAAATTCATCATAAGCTAATCGCATATCAACTAAATTATCATTATTTAAGTTACCTACAAAATCATAACCATTTAAGTAAGTTTCAATATCGTTCGGAGAAAATTCTCCATCTGGCTTTAATAATTTAAAGGTACTTTTATTATCATCAATTGCACTGGTTATTTTATCAAAAGCATTATTATTCAAATCTTTACCAATCTCATATATGAATTTTGCAGAGTCAACTTTCCAGCTGTTACTTAATTGAATCCCTGCAAAAATTATACTAACTATAACTAATAAATCTAGGGCCCTTTTAAGATATTCCCACCTAAGTTTTTTCACTTTAGCGGGGCAATAATCTCTCTTTTCTAAGAAAAAGTCAATTATCTTAACGAGCTTCTGTGTTTTGGATAACTTGGGTGCGTAGGATATCTACACGGATGTCCTAAATCTCCGCAAATGTAAGTTCCTCTGTCAGATGGACACGAATGCCATCTGTGGCATCCCGATCTGTGAGCATCTGCATGATTTAAATTTCCCACCAGAAAAAATATGAGCATTAAGAATGCAAAAATTTTCACGGTTTGATTCTAGCACTTTTTAAAATTTAAGTATAATTTTTGCAATAAGTTGTGGTAGAATGCATTAATGGCTTATAGAGATAACAACAGAGGCGGCGGAGGAAGAAGTTTTGGAGGCGGTAGAAGTTTTGGTGGTGGAGGAAGAAATTTTTCGGACAGACCAAGAGAAATGACCAAAGTCACCTGCTCAAACTGCGGAAAAGAAACGGAAGTTCCTTTTAAGCCAACAGGCGACAGACCGGTCTATTGCAGAGATTGCTTTGCAAAAATGGGCGGCGCAGAACCTCGAAGAAGCTTTGGAGGAGAAAGAAGAGATTCAAGACCTCCTTTTAGAAAATCCGAGGAAAATAGACCTCAAGGATCTAATAATAATGCACAGCTTGAGGCAATAAATGCAAAGCTTGACCAATTAATAAAATTATTAACTCCTAGTTCCGCTTTACCCACTACGATTGAAGAACCAGTAAAAATAGACTCGCTACTGGCTGCAGCGAAAAAAGAAAAGAAGGAAATTGTGGGAAAGAAAAAAACTGCAAAGAAAGTATCCAAGACTCCACCCCAAACCCCCGAGGAAGTTTAATTTAGACTTGTGAGGCGTTTTGAAAAATAGTGCTGTATAAAAGCGCGTCTTCTTTGTCCTTGATTTTTTCTAAATTTTTCAAAAATCTGGCAATGTAAGGCTTGACTGTTTTTGAATCAATCTCATCTCTTCTTTTTAATGCTTCTTCAAAAAACCTATTTGCCATCTGATTTGAGCCTCTATTTAAGCCAAGAGCGGCTCTTTTTAAATCCAAAGACAAGGCTCCTAGAATTGCTTTATTTTTCATAAATTTCCTTAAAAAAATATTTTGTGAGATCTTCAAACTCTTTCCTTATCTTAGCATCTTGAATTTCGTTGCTCAAGTTTTTATCGACGGGCCTTATGTTAATAAACGAATTTGTATCTATAATTTTCGTTTCAAGATCAATTCCGCCTCCCCACAGATCGGATTGACTGGAACCTTCATCAAGAAGAATTTTTTCAGATTCAAAATGTCTGTCTGCTCCGGCTGAGCAGATTTTCTTTTTTACATCAATTACGGTTTTAATATAAACATCGAATTGTTCTTTTAATTTTTGGATTTCTTCTTTTGTAAAATGGGTGGATTTTGTAATTATCATTGAATAGAATTCTAGCACTTTTTAAAATTTAAAGTGTAATTTTACAAAGAGGGGGCGGAGATTGTTGCAGGAGGTGGAGTTTCGGGAGCACTAACTGCAGGCGCTTGTGGGGCGGGAGCAACAGGAGCGGGAGCGAATGGGGCTTGCTCTACAGTATTTACTACGGTTTCGACTAAAGTCTCTGTTACTTGAGGCACAGAATTGGTAGTTTGTTGGACCTGTTGTATTTCCTGCTGGATAACAGGCGGCAGTTGCTCTTCAATCGGAGTTTCCTGCCCGGCCGGTGCGGAGAAAATTTCCTGGGTTAACTCTTCGGTCCTTTGTACTACCTCTTGAATGGAAGGTTGCGAAACTACAGTGTCGGCTTGCTGAATAACTTCGTCTATTGGAACCTGCAAATTTTGGGTAACGATTGCAACATCCTGGTTTTGCTCCAAGTTA
>DATFUR010000038.1:0-8767 GCA_035260725.1 Patescibacteria group bacterium | reverse complement strand
CGAAATCTGCCTTTGGGAAGGTTAATGGATTTTTTCAGTATGGCGTATTTAATTTCTTATCCTTTGGCACTAATTGGAACATTAATACTCTCGCGTCAGACGTTGGCATGGCCATTGTATATTTCTATTCTTTTGTCTGCGCTAACAGTAGGAGTTTTTGTAAAGTACGTTTTGCCCAAAAGTTTAGGAGGAAAATTAAAAGATGGCAATTTAAGTCTAATATTCTTTTCGTCTTTTAGTTTGATCTATATTCTTACAAATATTTTTATTTATAATTTTAAGAATGTTGTTAACGTAGAAAATATATTTTCGCTTATAATCCTTCTTTCCTCATTTACTTATCTGGTAAAACGAGAAGGGTCGTTAAAAATTATTCCTGGAATATGAATAATATGAAAGCTATATTCGAGGATGATGATCTAATCGTTGTGGATAAGCCTGCCGGGGTAACCGTTAATAGATCCGAAACCACAAAATCCGATACCCTGCAAGATTGGTTGGATAATAGGTTTGTAAATCCTAATGACAAGTCGGAATTTTCCCAGCGTTCGGGCATTGTTCATAGGCTCGATAAAGAAACATCAGGAATTATGGTTGTTGCAAAAAACGCTTCATCTTTCGAAAAACTAAAAAATCAATTCAAAGAAAGACAAACTAAAAAAACTTATATTGCGCTAGCACATGGGAAATTAAAAACAACGGAGGGGGAAATTAATGCGCCCGTTGGAAGACTGCCATGGAACAGAATGAGGTTTGGGGTTTTGGCAGGAGGTAGGGAAGCGGTAACAAAGTATAGGGTAATTAAAAATTTAGAGATCAATGGTGAACTAATGACGCTTTTAGAGGTGGAGCCAAAAACAGGACGCACGCACCAGATAAGAGTCCATTTAAAACACATTGGTCACCCGATTTTCGCAGATCCACTATATTCCGGGAGAAAAGTATCTATTGCCGATAGGGTAAAATTACCGAGAGTTTTTCTCCACGCCAAGAAATTAGAATTTTTGCATCCCACAACGGGGGAGAGAATGAGTTTTGAGAGTGAGCTTCCAAAAGAATTAAAAGATTTGATACTATAATAGAGGAGGTGAGAATATGGGCGGTTTTGGCGGATTTTATAAGGGAGAAAAAAAGAAACAAAAAAAAGGTAAAGAACCAAAAGCATCTTTTGGCGCACCTACATTGGTAATGCCTGAGATAATAATCAAGAAGAAAAAATACGAATGAGGAAAAAAAAGATCAAAAAGGGAAATCTTGGGATTGCAGCCGGTTTTTCATTTATTGTTGTTGGACTTATCTTCTTTTCATTTTTTTTAAGGATACTTCTTCTTTTAGGGGAAAGTAAATTCGATGGAGTAAATTCGTTTACCGCTGTTGCAAAAGAGCAAAACTTAAGACAAGTTATAAATTTTTCACCAAAGAGTCAATCGATCTCCATTCTAAATTTAAAAGACTACGATAATCAAAATTTAGCAAAATCTCTGGAAATTCCTATAGACGGCGGATTTTCTTCTTTCGAGCCTCTTACTGCCAAAAATCTTTCAACGCAGCTTTCTAAAAATATATTTAATCTCCAAAATCAAAAAGAATTAAACTTCTTGGATTTTTTAAGACTTTTTCTTTTTACAAATACAGTGAAATTAAGTTCTATAAATGAGGAAACAATTTCTAAAAAGACAAACAATCAAAACCTTTTGTCGATAACTTCATCTTTTTTTGCAGATCCCGCAATTTTGGAGGAAAAACAAAACATAGAAATTATTAATGCAACCGAGACTCCCGGTCTTGGAAACAGACTTGCTAATTTATTAACCAACATGGGAGGAAATGTCATTTTGGTGACAACGGAAGACTTGCAAGATAAGTCGCAAGTCCAGTATGTTAAGAAAACTTACACGGCCCAGAGAATAGCGAGGGTACTAGGATTCAAATTGTCTGAAACAAAGAAAAAATCGATTCCCGATGTTATAATTATAATAGGGAGTGATTCCCTGAACAGTCTTAAATTCTAAAGATGTTTATAAACGCAGTAGCAGTCATAATAATTTTGTCTTTTATTTGGGCTTTATGGAGTTTGCGAAGTCTCTCTATAAAAGATGAATTAAGACAGGCAAAGGAAAAACTTAAGAAGGGAAGAGTAGTTTATCAGAGAACTTCTTCCTCTTCGGGGGAATAATCATTGTCTTCTTCAAGCTCGGATTTGGGCCCACCTTTTGTTTTAACAATAAAATT
Organism: Patescibacteria group bacterium; assembly: GCA_035260725.1. Taxonomy (GTDB): domain Bacteria; phylum Patescibacteriota; class Microgenomatia; order Levybacterales; family UBA12049; genus DASRFS01. Next base: position 6,535 of record DATFUR010000038.1, on the reverse strand, counting down.
AGATTCGGTAATAGTTAGAAAAGATGGGTGATTCTTAAATCTAGTAGATCTTTTAACTTCTTTTAGAAATACAATTACTTTGTGTGGATTTACAGATTTTAGGTAAGCCTCGTATTTATTCCCTGATTTTATAAATCTAATAAGGCGTCTTCCTATATCATCGGGCAAAACTCCTATGTACTGTTTCTCGCCTCTAAGAACGAATATTTTTGCTCTCTTAATAGACAAGTTTACTATTTCTCCTGTTCGCAAGTGCTGGATTACAGAGACAGGCGCGATATTTATAAGCTCAATTACCTTCGTTTTGCCTGATTCTTCTATAAAGTTGTTATTTAATGCAAAAGCCTTATTGGCAGAAGCACTTTTGGATGTTAATTTGGATGTTTTTAAATTTTTTAAATTTCTTAAAGCAATAGGGTTGAGGGGATCTATCTTAAGAACTTCCTGATATGTTGTTTTTGCCTTATTTACTCTTCCAATTACGGTAAAGGCCAACGCGAGCCTGTTGAGAGCGTCAATATCCTTTGGATTTTCATCTAGCAGTTCCTTGTTTGTGGTAATTGCGCCGTTCCAGTCTCCAATTAGTGCTGTTTGGATTGCTTTATCTCGTAAAGGTGTCATTCGAAGATAAAAAATTCTACCATATTCTTATCAAAAGTCAAGATGAATTGGAGTTTTAAGATTGATCTTGCATTTTATAATTTAATCTGAAATACTTTAGGTGGATGGATTTTTTGCAAAAAAGATCAGCCCAGTTTTTATTAGTAGGTCTTATAATAGCCGCTTTGCTATTTATCTTCTTTCCGTCTCCCGAAGACACTAAACCTTCTTCCACTGTTACTACTTCTAAGTCGGAGAGCAATCCTGTCAAAACAGTAAGCGTAAGCGTTGAGGAAGCCGTATACGCGGATTTGGCAATAAGGCATTATTTAAATAATGTCAGCGTATACTCTTTGGACCAGGATCCAAAGAATACGGTTTCGATAAATGCCGATAAACAATGGCTCCCCGCAAGTACCGTAAAAACCTTCGTTGCAATGTACGCATACGACCAAATTTATAAGGGAAATCTAAATTTTGATGACCAAATTCTAATAGATGCAAAAAACGTTGTTCCGACGGAGTTGGTTACGGAAGAGATGCCTGCTCTTGTAGAAGGACAGTATGTGAGTATCGATAGATTGATTAGGCAGATGGTAACCCAAAGCGATAACACTGCGTATAATGTTTTGCTGGACGTTTTGGACAGGACGAGTATAAGCGATTATGTCCGGGGCTTAGGCTTAACCCACACTTCAATCGGTTCCAAATTAAATCTGGACGATAGTCAACAGCAATATGAAATTAGCGCACCGGGTTACGGTATAAATACCACGACAGCCGGCGACTACTTGGAAGCGTTCAAGCTTATAAATGAGGGCAAGATATCAGGTTCCGAGAGTCTACTCTCGATTTTTTCTCAACAAAAGATAAATAACATGATTCCATTCTTTCTCCCCAAAGGGGTAACGGTTGCACATAAAACCGGAGACTTGGATCCTCTATATCACGATGGGGGAATAATAATAACACCCAATAGAAAATATATTTTAACTATATTTACAAACACAGGAGACCCAAAGATCGTTGCCCATATTTCCGACCTTATTTATTCAAAGGACTTAAATCTTGTCGGACAGGAAGAAAAAGCAAATGCTACAATTAGTCAGGCTTCTCCCGATCAGAGTCTTGATCCTTTGGTAGCAAATGGTACGGTAAACAGTCAAGTGTTGGGAGCCTCGACAGCTCCTGTTCCTGCAATTTCCGCAGCAGACTTAGGAATTAAAGCAAGCGATCTTACGTCGGCTAACCCCGGAACGTTGCCCAAGGTTTTTATTCCTGCAAATTCGAGAGTCCATTTTATTGTAAGCTCTTTTCAAGCCATAAGAAGACTTGTTTCGATAACACCTGCAATGAAAAGGGGAACAAATGTTGCCGAAATGAGCTTAAAGGTCGCCGAAGCGAATGACTTAAGGGCAAAAGGAAGGGTTGATGCAGCAAATTCACTCTTAAAATCCACTCAAGCTCAAATGGTAACGGTTGCAAAAACCAAGGGGGTTTTAAACGATACTTCTACCCAAACTGCGATCCAGACTCTGTCCGACGCCCGTTTTTCTATTCTAAGCGATGAGCTTAAATCCAAAGCTAAAGACGATAAGACTGTTCTGATAAAAGAAATTGCGACGCAAGCCAAAGAAACTGCAAAAGAGGTGCAGCCTTTAATTCCCCAAGCAGGCAGCGCGGTAAGCCCTGCACAAAACCCAATAGTTGGTGAGGTTATAAGTTCCAATAGCACTTCCATAAAAATTAGAACCGCAGGGGGACAAGAATTGCAAATCCCAAATCAAGAAGTAAAAATGAAGGAATCCGTGGCCTCGGCTACTACCAGCGCAACAACAACCGCGTCCTCATCAGCGGCGATTAAAGTTTCTTCTCTTTCAACGCTTAAAACCGGATCAACCGTTGCTCTTGTGGGAGCGAGTAACGGTACTACCTTTGTTCCTTCTTTTGTTTTGAAAAATATATCCAAAGAAATTGCAGCTCCTAAGCCCGTTACCATATTAAAAGTTGATCCCAAGAAAAATATCTTGGTGGTTTCCGAAAATGGAGTTGCGGTACAGGTTAATTTAACAAAAAATGCAGTCATAAAAGGAAAAGATACGAATATTTCTCTTTCCAGTATAAAAGCGGGGGACGTGGTGGTTGTGCATCCGGAAGAGAAGCCTGTGCCTACAGCAGTCGTAGCACCATCTTCACCAAGCGTCTCTCCAACGTCGGTGCCCTCAGCAAGTCTAAAGCCAACAGAATCTGTGCCGGGAGTAAAAAGTTCTCCTTCATCCGCAACTACAGCCTCTGTTAGCCCAACGCCAACTTCATCGGGAGTGTCAGCTTCTTCTGTGCCGGGAGTAAAAAGTTCTCCTTCAACTAGTGCAAAAAGTAATACGCAACAGGTTGCAACTGGGGCACCTGCAGCAAAAAATGCTAGCGGTACTACAGCGCCTTCGGCTTCCAAACCGAGCGCCCCAACCCCTGCCAAGCCGACTGTAATTCAGAGTAGTTCCGTACAGGTTATAGAAAAGAAACAGGATGTGGGTAAGCCAGCCGTAAGTCAACCATCTGCACCTAAAAAAGAGGCACCTGCACCTGCAGCTGCACCTGCAAACAAACCTGCTGCGCCGGTAACAAGCAGCAAGCCTACGCAGAGTAATAACCAACAACAGCAAAGATGAGGACAAGGTTTTTAATTTTTGCTGCATTTATAGCCGTAGGTTCTCTATCTTTTTATAACTCCCGAGGCATAAGCGAGTTAGGGGACGATGCAACCGTAACAGAGCTTCCGCAGGAAGTCCGGAGCGTTCTCGGAGCGCAAACCGCAAAACCCGAGATTGCAATAAGAGTGCCTGTACTTATGTACCATTATGTAGAGTATGTGCAAGACAAAAACGACACAACACGACAAAGCTTAAACATTCCTCCTCACACTCTGACTTTGCAAATACAGACTTTAAAGCAGGCCGGGTATACTTTTATTAATGTTTCAGAACTTGCAGATGCACTCTCGGGAAAAACAAAGCTCCCGCAAAAGGCAATAGTATTAACCTTTGACGACGGATATCGAGATTTTTACACAGACGTCTTTCCGATTCTCAAGCAGGAAAATGTAAAGGGCACAGACTATGTTATCGCAGACTTTCTAAACCGCCCTAATTTTATGTTTTCGTATCAGGTCCAGGAAGTCGCCAAGAGTCCGTTGGTCGAGATAGCGGCACACACAATGAACCACGTTTGGCTAAAAGGAATAAATAAAGAAACCGCTAACTACCAAATATCACAAAGCAAAAAAGATTTGGAGAAACTAATTGGTAAACCGGTTGTTTCCTTTGCCTATCCATACGGCGCTTTTGATCAGCAGGCGGCTATTCTGGTAAAGGAGGCGGGTTTTACCAATGCAACTTCCACGGTTCCGGGAATAGAGCATAGTACCAATACTCAATACTTTTTGTATAGGTTAAGGCCTGGCTACCGAACAGGAGAAGATCTTCTGAAATATCTTGAACAAACTACCTTTAAACCCTGGTAGAGGAGGTGAGATAAATGAAATTAAATCCGCATAAAACAGGACTTTCTCTTGGATTCTTTTTTGCAGGAGTGCATTTACTATGGTCTGTCTTGGTCGCATTGGGACTTGGACAAACTCTTGTAAATTTTTCCATGACCAATCACATGATAGTCAGTCCAACAACGATCGCACCTTTTAGTTTAATAGGAGCAGTTACTTTGGTTATTTCTGCATTTGTTGGAGGATACGTAGTGGGCTGGGCTTTTTCCTGGGTCTGGAATCAAGTCCACAAATAATCTTGCCTTAGTTCCTAATAAAATAGTACAATCATATTAATTATGTTTGCTTTGATTGTTTTAGTTGTTTTTGGAATTGGAGTTGCGTTGTTTGCGACTCAAAATACACAGGCAACTTCCATAACACTGGCTAATTATCCGGTGAGCGGGATTCCCTTATATCTAATAGTTTTGGGGTCTTTGCTTTTGGGATTTATAGTAAGCTGGATTATAAGTTTGATCGATGTTATTTCTTCGGCTCTTAAAATTCATGGGAAGGAAAGTACTATTAAAGACGCGAATAAACAAATTGCAGAACTTACAAAAAGGGTACACCAGCTCGAGTTGGAAAACGAAAGATTAAAGGGGGAAACTGGCCATCCAACGGACGACAAGTCACTTTAACAATGGAAATCCTCGCTAAAGTCTGGCGCTTGCTTGCCTTACCAAAATCAATACAGCTTTTTGTGATGCGGATATTTCAGGATCAATTTCTAATTGGAGTTACCGGAATTATTTTTAATAACAAAAACGAAATTTTGCTTTTTAAACACACATACAGGCAAACACAGTGGGGATTGCCGGGCGGTTACATTAAAGCAAAAGAACATCCACAGGAAGCACTCGAGAGGGAAATAGAAGAAGAATCAAGCCTCATCGTAAGCGTTGACGAGGAACTAAAGATTAGAACCGATAGAGAGCAGGCCCGTGTTGATATCTGTTTTGTCGGTAAATTGATGGGCGGAGAGTTTAAAAAAAGTTCGGAAGTGTCGGAGGCTCGGTTTTTTTCTTTTGATAATTTGCCTTTGTTATCCAAGAAACAGCTTTTTTTAATAGAACAAATACTTTCCCAGAAAAAGCTTTTATAGTACAATAACCCTCATGTCCGGTCATTCAAAGTGGAAAACGATTAAGCGTCAAAAAGGAGCAGAAGACGCAAAAAGAGGCGCAATTTTTACCAAACTCTCCAAAGCTATAATAATTGCGGTGAAACAAGGTGGGGGAACAACCGACCCGGCTTCAAATTTTAGGTTAAGACTGGCCATAGATTCCGCTAAAGCCTCCAATATGCCAAAAGATACCATAGACCGGGCCATAGAGAAAGGTGCCGGGGTGGGGGGTGGGGAGCTGCAGGAGGTTGCCTACGAAGGATTCGCCCCGCATGGAGTAAATGTAATCGTTGAGGCTGCCACAGACAATTCCACCAGAACGGGGCAGGAGGTCAAAAACGTCTTTACCAAAGCCGGAGGATCCTTTGGTCAACCGGGTTCGTCTTCTTATTTATTCAATAAAATGGGGGAGATTTACGTTGCCAAAAATACCAAAACCTTCGATGAATTGTTTTCGCTGGCAGTAGACAGCGGAGCAGAGGACATCGAAGATTTAGGAGACGAGGCAGTTGTGTATGTGCAGACAGGAGAGCTTGCAAAAGTAAGAGACGAGCTTATAAGTAAAGGTTTGCAGGTAAGGGATGCAAAATTTACCTTAAAGCCTATTAGTAAGATTTCGCTTCCAAGACAAGAGCAGGACCGAGTGATTGATTTTCTTAGCGCGTTGGAAGACTTGGAAGATGTTCAGGAAGTTTATTCCAATCTTGAAGTACAATGAGACTTAAATTTTTAAGTAGGAGAGCAAATAGAACCATAATATCAATTCTTAGAAGGCTCAATGTAGATAAAAGACAAAGGTTTGTTGTCGGCGTTATTTTTTTATCTCTGACGCTTTTTGTTTCGGAGTTTTTTTTGGGCAAGTCGGGTGTTTTTATGGTATTTTTGCTGTCTTTTTTGGCAGATTTATTTCTATTTTTTGCGCTTTACGAGGACTTAAGAGAGAATTTCTATCCCCAGATATTTATTCTGCCTTTTCTTTACAGCCTAGCATTCGGACTTTTCTACCTTCTTATTCCGGCGCGTCTTCTAACACGAATCGTTATGGCTTCCTTCTATGGGGTGGGACTTTACTCGCTTTTTTTGAGTATTAACATTTTTTCGGTCTCTTCGGTTCGGACAATAGCTCTTTTGTCTTCTGCCAGGACAGTTTCTCTCGCAATAATTCTTTTGTCTTATTTTTTTCTGGCCAATGTAGTTTTTTCCTTGCACACCAACATACTTTTTACGGATTTTCTCATTATTTTATTTACTTTTCCGCTTGTCCTAGGTTC
>DATFUR010000037.1:0-11296 GCA_035260725.1 Patescibacteria group bacterium | reverse complement strand
CGTTGGAGACATTGAATTTATGCCCCAGCGGCGTGAAGGAGAATTAAAGCTTGGCAGCGTTTCTATAGGGCAAACAGATCCTGTGAGAAGATTTCTAATAGGAGTAGCACCAATTATTGGAGGACTGGGAATAATTTTTGGGATTTTTCAGTTTGTAGGATTGGATTCGACAACACTCTCTATTAAATTCTTATTGTTTTATATTCTTTTTACAATAGGAAACACAATGTTTTCAAGCAAAAAAGATTTGGAAGGCGCGCTAACTCTTCTTCTTGTTATTCTTGTAATTCTTATTGCAATTTTTGTAATGGGTTTAAGGCCCGAGGCATCCTGGTTTCAAAATGATTTTTTTCTTTCGCTTGGGAAAAATGCAAAGCAATTGGACTTTTTCTTTGGGGTTTTAATTGGCCTTGATCTCTTAGTTTATTTGCTTATTAGAACTCTAAGAAAATAGACTCACTTGCAGTTGCCAAAACCAAATGTCCTTATACAGGGCACGTTGGTTATATCAGACACAATATTTACTACAAAGGCGGCAAGTAAAATTACAACAAGCCCCAACACGGCATAAGTTAAGGTTTTTCGTGCCCCCTCGACTTGTTTGGCGTCGCCTCCCGAGGTTATGAATTTAATTCCGGAAAAGATTATTAGAAAAAGGGCAACAGCCCCTGCAAAAGTCAGAAGTGTCCCCACAATGTCTCGAAAAAGAAAGGGAAGACAATTGAGCGTTGCGACATCGCCTTTTGGGCCATTATATAAACAATTTCCCAAATTCATATGCGGGAATTAGAATGCGGTTATTTTGGGTAGCTGCAAGTCTCCAAGGCTTAAGTTGAAGAAGCCCAGGATTATATTTAGGACAAAGTAGGATAGGAATACAATTACAAGGCCAATAACAGCAGCAACAATTGTGTTTCGTGCTCCCTCTACTGCTGCTTTGTCTCCACCCGAGGTAATCCACTTGACTCCGCCATAGACCAGAAAAACCAAGGCTATGAGTGCCGACAAAACAAAGGCTATTGTTATAACGTTTCCGACTATTTTGCCAAAATTACTTGCACCCAAACTTGCAAGCGGCGCAAAATTACCGGATGGAATAGGACTTACATTTACGCCTTGAGCAAAAGCAAAAGAAGGAACTATAAAAAGATAAATTAAAGGGGAAAGAAATTTACTGATTCTCGAGAACAATCTCATTGTTATATATAAATGCTAAACTGTTTTCACAGACTTGTCAAGTCCCCATTTCGCTAAAACTTCACGGGACAGACCCTGCCTACCCGCGCTCTTTGAGCCGTGTTCGAATAGAACTGAAAAGGCGAAAAGTAAGCAAGGAGGGTCAAGAGCGAAATTAGCCGATTAATGTCCTGACCAGGGCACTCGATTATTTACATTTAAAAGGTCAACTCCGAAAACGCTTCCAATTAAATTCACTATGAGAAATGACAGGAAAACCACAAGAAGCCCCAACACAGCATAAGTAAGTTTGTGCCTTGCGTTTACTACTTTTTGTTTGTCTCCGCCCGAAGTTATCATGTCTATTCCGCCCAAAACTAGAAAAAACAAAGTCAAAATGATTGATATTACCAAAAGAATAGTAACTCCAAAAGAAAGCAAAGAAGAAACGGAATAAAACCCAATTCCTTGAGGAGGCTCTATTTGAAATGTTGGACTTGCGGGCTGTCCTATGGATAATGCAAGGTCTTTCATAATTAAGGATTTAGTCCTGGTATATGCAGTATATCAACTCCTATTATTTGCAGTATGGTTACGGAAAATATTATAAACAAAAGTCCAACAATTGCAGATGTAAGTTGCTCACGGGCCTGCTGGACTTTTTCGGGGTTTCCTTGGGACGTCATTAGTCTATAGCCCGAGATTATTATTAGGACCAGAGCAACTCCTCCTGCCAAAGAAAGCAAAATCCCAAATATCGATTTTACAAATCCAGCTGGATTTGTATTAATGTCTCCAAAAGCTGTGGGGCAGATCCAAACTTTATCCACTTGTTTGCAGGGCGGAGGGGGAGGTGTTGGAGTCGAAGGAGGAACTAAGTTATGAACAGCATTCAGACACTCATCCCAAGTGTATGTTCCCTTTGTACTTTCGACGCAAGTTGGGTTTCCATAACCAACAGAAGGTACAAAAATTTCATACTTTTTATTTGCATGAAGACTTGCTTGACAATCGGCAAGCGTCGCATACTGTCCATTCGGATCTTTCTGGCAAAAAGGGATAATAGCTACGCTTGGATTTCCGGGATTTATGCTATACCGGCCTTCAGTTAATTTTGCTTGACACTCATCATACGTCGCATACTGTCCATTCGGATCTTTCTGGCAAAAAGGAGCACTCCCTGCACTTAAATTTCCGGGATTTAATGTGTATCTTCCTGCCTGTAATTTTGCTTGACACTCATCATACGTCAGCGTCCCATTTTTATCCGGAATACAAGAGTAATTCCCGTAAGAGTCGGGTCCTAGAAATGTGTACAATTGTGTTTCGGCTTGGACAGGGGAGATATTAAGAAGTAGAATTAGAGCTGAAAAACCTAGCAAAAAAATTTTCTTCACAGTCCCATCGTAACTTAAAAATTGAAGAAAATGCAAATACTAGCTTTGGAATTTGAAGCCCCTGCCTTTTATGGTAAGAAGATGAATAGGGGAGTTGGGATCTTCTTCGACTTTTTTTCTCAACCTTGAAATTAACTGGTCTAAAGCTTGATCCGTAACTCCAAGGCGTGTTTTTGTATCTTTCCAGACAGATTCTATTATTTCTTGTCTCTCCAAAATTCTATTCCTGTTTTCAATTAAAAATTTAAAAAGCTTGAATTCGGAAGAAGTTAGGTTGTCGGACAGTATTTGCTCGCCTCTTTTGATCTGGTTTGTTTTTGGATCAAATAAAATGCCTTTTTTTTGGTTTCCGGATTGATTTTGTCGCAAGAACGTTTGCAAAAGGGGAATAGTAATTTTGCCATTTTTTGACAGTCCGATTTCTTCTAAGTAGGAATTGCTAGCTCCTTTTCCGAGTGCGTTTTGCTCGGAAACGTCCAAAGAGCTTAAGATTTCCAATAATACTCCTTGGACTGGTTTTTGAGAAGCAAAATCCTCAATTCCATTTAAGCCAAGCTCCACGCAAATTCTTGTAAGTTTTCCATGACCTCCTGTCTGGGAAACTACATCGTCAATAGTTTTTTTGGGTAGCTTCTTTCCGACTGCATTTTGCAGATACGAAATTCTAAAATCAAGTCCGGGTTTATCGATAATTGGAAGATAAATAGTATGCGTTGCTACAAATTCGTAAAAGTCCGCCAAAAATTCTTTTTCGAATATGTCTTCCAGGGGTTTATTGATAGAAAATATACAGGAGAAATGGTATTTAGCTCTGTTTCTTAAAATTCTAAGGTTTGAGAAAAAGTCAGGAGTTGCTGTGGAAACAAATATTTCGAATCTGTCAAAAAGAAGAACTACTGTTAGGTTTTTCTCTATTGCCAGATAATCAATTGTTTTCTTGAGTCCTTGGAAGGTGACTAATTCATCGGAAAACTCGATTGTTTCTTTGAGAATTTTGGAGATCTCTGCATATTCTTTATGCAATTTTCGCTCACGCAAAGAGTCCAAAAGCTCGAGAAAAATGAATTTCGTTACCTCGGAATTAGGTTTATTTTTGACTTCAGACAAATTTATATTTACAAAGTGGAAGTTCTTCTGGCCTGCTCCTAGATGTTTGAGCCTCACTTTTGTGTTATAGGACAATAACCCTAAAAGATTGGATCTTCCAACTCCGCCAACGGAGACTATTTGACAGGAGTTACCCTCTTTAATAAAAGACAATATTTTTTCTAATTCCGTAAATCTAGTATTTTCAGGATAAAGAGATTCAAAATGCGACAGATCCATAGCTTGTATTGTAGTTTTTTTGTCAGATAAATATCAAGCAGTTCGGCTTGCCACACTGTAAACTGCCAATCAATATGACGGAAAGATTCATTCCCGGAAGATTGACAAGGAAAGGGGACACTTCTACACTTAGAAGTGAAGGGAAATTTATGGGAGAATCTAACGAAGGTGTAAAGCTTCCACAACCGCAAGATCCTGTTGAGGGGAAATCCGTCATACGCGGGCAAGCAACGCCGCACGGTCTACCAAAATGGTATCAGGACGGAATTCACGAAAGTACGAAATTTTCTGAATCTCATGAAACTTCAGAAGAAAAAATAAAAAGTTCAGCAAAAACTTTCGCAGAAGAACAAGGATTGAATTGGGACAACCTCGAAGTTACCGTAAGAAAGGTTTTCGAAGAAAGGGCTAGGGAGCTAGGGCCTTCAATGGGCGCGATGAATGTGAATATTTTAGATCCAAATCTTTATTTGGATCCAGGTTTGCAATCTGTTGTTCGAAGAATAGTAAACGCTCCTTTAGGAGCGAATGTTATGGATAGCAGAATGGAAGAAATAAAGAGAATGTTATCTAGTGGAAATCTTGATCCGAACGACATAACTGCGGCAGAGCAGCTGCTGCTTAGCTTAGAAAACGCTCAAATATCTCAGCGTAACAATATTGCCGAAAGTAGATTTGGACTATATCTTCAGCCAGAAGATATAGAAGTAATGAGAACTGATGGGTCAATAAGATGGCTTGATAAGCAGTTTGACCTTCTTTATAAAAGTGTGAGAGAGGGTCAGGAATTAACGTCTCCAGTTATAAATAATCTACAGACGGTTGTTTCGGAAGCGATTCGTTGGCTGCAGTATTACAAGCCCGCTGAACTAGATAATTTCCAAACATTGTTCACCCAAAGGCTTAAGATCATGACGATGAGAACCTATATAGGTTATAGGGCAATTGGTGAGGTAAAAAACGCTGCAAGTCAGCTTGGAGCACACGGTTTGCTGTCGGGTTTTGGAATGGAGGAAGGAAAAGTCACCCCTATGTTTAATAAGCTAAACGAACTTTTGGACGATGAAAGATTAAAAACTGCTTTGGCAGGACAACAATTTGGACACGTAACTCCTGAAATAGCCAATGAACTTCAGGATAAAGTTATTCAGGAACAGATTAGATTTGCGGAGCTTGGTATTGGCGAGTTTGGTGATTTAAGACAGGCAACTTTAAACAATATACCGCTTTTACCCGCACTTCAAGGCGAATCTCCGCAAGACACAAGACAAAGAACTATACAGCAAGAGGTAGAAAGGGTTCAGGCAGATATGATTAGATCAGTAAGAATTGCTTATGATTTGTTTGTTGATACACAAAGGCAGGCTGTAATTGTAGCAAGAGGCAGGCACCTTTATGGTACAGAGAATTATTTTTCCGATCCTGCCTCGGGCCCCTTGAATGTTTACAATTTTGAAGATTTGCTGACAGAAAAATTTGACCTCCTTAATCGGCCAGAGTACGAATTTCTAAATAGAATGAAGCTTGATTTAGCAGAAGGATATATTAAAAAGAAGAGAGAAAAAAATCGGAATTTTAATCTTACCAAGGAAGAAAAACTTGACTTAGGCAGGCGGCTTTTTAGAGACCTTTTCGCAGTACCAGACTTTTTCTCTTCCGGCTGGAGAGTAGAAGGAATAGCAACATCTATCGAAGAGCGTTTTATCGCGCGTTTTGTCGACTCTAGTGCCGATGAGCAGACCCGCAACCAGCAGACAACAGACGCTATAGATAAATCAAGAAATATGGGCTTATTTTTGAGGCTTAAAGGAGCGGGTACCGGACACCACGATGAACCATGGCAAATTACCAGACAAAACGCTTGGGAGAGAATCGCAAAATATAAACCCGAAGAGGTTGTCCGCCTTTTTAGAGAAAGAGGGGGGGCGGCAAGAGATGATATCGCTAAAGCGTATAGCGAAAGCCACAACGGAGCAGCTGACAGCAGAAGGCTAGGGGATTTAGATCCCAAAGAGCGGGCTTTGCTTTCAGATCAAGAAAAAAGGTATCTCACGTTTTTTGAAAATAACCTTTTTAGAAATAACGGAGTTACAAACTACGACGAGTTTAAAGAAAAGTACGGACCCATCTTAAGAGTTATAAGAGACAAGGGCTATAAAGATTTACGCACAATTAATATTGCTCAAGACGGATTTACACAGCAGGAAAGAGAATCAATAGAAAGATATTTTGGAAATGCTAACGAGGCAGACAATCTTATACAAATGTTTTCCCTTATGACAGATTTCTCTAACGGGTCTATAAACGATTTAATAAAAAACAATAAATTTGAAGATATTTATACAAGGACTATCAATGCAGACGATGCTATTTTAAATGAGCTTGAAAAAACAGAGATAAAGTCAATTTATAGGGACGCAAATGGAAACGAGATAACAAAAAAAGTTAGGGCTCTTTCGAGAAGATGGGCCGCGGATCAGGGCGGAGATGCTCTAATTAGGAATTGGAGCGATACGGAAAATGCAGTTGGTGCCGGAGAAGCCCTGATGCACTTTCTTAAAGCAGAAAAGCAAGAAAAGAGGTTAGAAGCTGCCATGGAATTTGCTGACAAGACAAGCCATTACACTTCCCAACTTCAACTAGCGAAGTGTTTGAGGTATACCTTCGGGACGTTTCTTATTACCTCTAAGAAAGATTTTGCATGGGATGTTATCGGGCTTGACAAACTCCCATTTAGACAGCCAATGTCCGATATTGAAAGGATATACGGGCCTTCGGGTGTGCCAAAAAGCCGGGATGAATCTCGCTACATAATAGATGAAATTGGCTCGCGTTTAGAAGGAAGCCTTAGTAAAGCTGCCCGCGAGGGAAAATTAACTCCTGCACAGCTGAAGGAAGCACGAGAACAGGCTAGTGAATTTCTGGAAGAATTGGTGGAACAGACTGATAATACCATAGGAGATGTAGTGAAAAGAAAAGGTCTTTCAATTTTATTTTACTTAATACTTGCTGTTTTAGGCGAAGGATACAAAACAGGAACAGAAGCTATTAAAAAAGCCGCTTAGCGAACAAATCCAAATGATCTTAAGAATTGTCCTAACGCCCCACCCTTAGCAATCGTTTGTCCATTCTTATCATAATGAACTCCAAACGCTAAGCTTCCTACTCCGCCAATTGCCCTTCCAGGAACAGCTGCCCCAACTCCTACTGCTTGGCCAATTGCGGCAATGTCAAATTTTGGAGCTTTTAGCCACCCTTTCATCATACTTACAGCCGTTGGAGTCATAAGTAAAACTCCAAGTCCCATCAAAGCCCCAAATCCTTCGGTGCTCGGGTTACCAATAAGAGGAGGTATAAACAGACTTTTTGTATCCATAGTTAAAAAAGTTTTTGCCAGAAGCATCATTACAATTGCCGCCGGAAATGCAAGTAATTCGCCCCCTATTTCCCTAAGCCAGGCGGTAAAGCTTAGACTTCCACCCGGAATAAGCCCGGCCAAAATCCAAAAGGGTACAAAAATAACGTCAAGGAGTATAAAAATGTAAGCCATGATAAGAGTAAACCAAAGTCTAAAAAGGGCAAAAAGGATAGCAACAGCAATAATAAGAAAAGCAAGAATCCCAACAATTCCCTGGAAGATTTGGCTAACGATAGGAATACTTACTAATCCTGAAAACAAATCTGCAATAATTTTAGTGACAGATGCAGATGCGTTAGCACTTATTCCTATTAGGCCACCTTTAGCAAGCCCACCCAAGCTTCCTGGAACAGGCAAGTTATTTGCTATCTCCAGGGGATTTAATCCCCAAATATTTTTGAAATCGGCAGAGTTCGCGGTATTTACAGCATTTACAGCATGAGGAATATTAATGCTGTCAAAAACTCCCATGACTAAATATATACTCACATACATAAGATCTATAAGGAGACCGGCGATTGCAAAAGAAAAAGTAACCAAAATCAAAGCTACAACTATTTTTGGAATCTGATTTTCTATTGTCATTACGGTTCTAGGATCAATATGGACTCGCAGCATTATTGCAAAACCAATTACTACAAAAATAATTACAAACAAAAGATAGGTAATATTCCTAAGAGCAGTCCAGATTTCCAAAAGCGGAGTAAGCCCACCAAATCCAATTCCTCTGTCCGATTGTTGTTGATTTAATCCTCCTCCACTACCCCCATCAGTATTTGCTGCGTAAGTTGGCTTTGCTAGCCCAAAATTACTCGATAAATATCTAATATAATCATTTGTGTGAGCAGGCGGGGTAAAAGTCATTGCAATCAAAACTCCCACTACTCCGATTGCTCCGCCTCCGCCTTGCACGTAGCCGATTTTATGAGTTTTAGGATCAAGTCCTAGACATTGGTGCGAAGGGTCGATCGGATCGACTCCTGCTACAAGGCAGGTTAGAGAGGACATAACTTCGATCATTACATTTTGGGTCCATGTATGAAGGTTATTTGGAACGTCCGGATTTGTATTCGTAAGAGGAGTTTGGGCAAAAGCGACATTTTTAAATACAAAAAACGAAAGCAAAAAAATCAATAAAAAACCAAGAAGCCGGGCAGGTCTCATTCTTAATTTAGTTTGGGGGATTTATGAAAAAAAGTCAAGCAAAGCTATTCGAAGTTAGGGCAGAGGAGCTGGGGCAGCAGATGCGTACCATTTTCCATCCGAAGAAAGTGAGATTGAAATTAAAACTCTATTGACTCCCATCACCGCTCCTCCACCAAGATTAATTCTGCAGGTACTAGCAAGTTCTAAAGACACATTTCTAGTTTGTGGTCCACCAATCTTGTTTGTCGCGTCCGTTACAGTAGATTTCTTGTCATCAATAGAAATATTTCTACAAGGAGCGTAAAGATCAATATTTTGCAGTATTCATAAGCTTTTAAAGTTGTATCAATCACTCTTCTTTTTTGCTCATCGAAAAGATAATCATCGTTAAATTCTCCAGTCGAATGAAATTCTCCAGCTTGACCTGTGATCGTAAATGCGTTTGCAAAAAAAATCGCTGCGCTTCTTAAATCAGGACCTGGGTACAATGGCCGTTCTAAAGCGGAGAGGAAATTCCCCGGAGCAATAGTTATTTCCGGGCTCTTCAATGGTTGTCCCGAGTTTGATTCTCCGGAACCTACTGAATTAGATGAGGTACAGGAAGTTAGAGCTGCTGCAGCTAATAGAAAAGTCCCTGCTTCTTTTATCACGTTTTCTATTTATCACCGTCTATACTTTTTGTCAAATGGCGGAGAGGGGGAGATTCGAACTCCCGGTTGTCTTGCGACAACATTCGCTTTCCAAGCGAACGCACTAGACCACTATGCGACCTCTCCAGGTCGAATCATTTTATCAGATCCTGTGCTTCTTTCCAAACCTTTTTATCCGCAGGATAGGTGAGTTTTTGTTCGACTTGGGAGGCCAGAATCCATTCTACCGCTTCCATTTCGTCGTCTCTTTTTCCCGTGTCTTCGACGAATTCCATAAGGAAATAATAAACTGTTTTTTTTCTTTTCTCGCCTTCCCAGACGTACCAGTAGGTTATAGGAGTCAGAGGTTTTAGAATTCTTGCTTTTATGCCTGTTTCTTCTTCGACTTCCCGAACTGCCGTTTCTTCTTTTGTTTCTCCTTTTTTGTGGTCACCGATTAATCCTTTTGGGAAAACCCAGCCGTGGTGTCCGGAGTGCTGGGCAACCAGTATTTGCAAATCCCCATCCGATTTTTTAAAAACTACTCCGCCTGCGGAAAATTCAAGCCTCATAATCATCCTCAAACCTCTCCTTCACTTCAACTTGATCTTCTTTTGTCCATCCCGGCTCGGATTTGATCCTAACCAAGGTTTCGTTACCTTTTGCAAAGTGTACGCTGTTGGGCTCTACAACAAAAGCATTGCCCTTTTTCAAGTCATGCGGCTTTCCTTCTACGCTTAACATTAAACTTCCTTCTAAAACTTCGTATGTTTCCCTAGATCGCCTATGAAGATGAGAGGAGGAAATATCTATGACGGCTAAGTGAACGCTGTAGTCAGGGTGATCGATAGTTGGCTCGACTTCACAAATTATTTCCGTCGGCCTGCCTTGAGAGGGGTTTTGGACTATAGTCCTCCCCAGATGTTCGGATCTAAATTTTGCTAAAACTCTTTCCTTATCCATAAAACGATAGAGCGGAGAGGGTGAGATTCGAACTCACGGTCGCCAAAGGCGACAGCGGTTTTCGAAACCGCCGCACTAGTCCGCTATGCGACCTCTCCGTGGTGTACTCGAGAGGAATCGAACCTCCAACCGCCTGGACCGCAACCAGGTGTTCTATCCATTGAACTACGAGTACTTGTATTTCACATTTTACTTCATGAATAATTAGGAAGCAAATTATTTCGAGGATTCGAGGGGAAAATTTTTAGCCAGCCAGTCTCCGGACTTTTCCATAAAAGTTGGTCTTACTGTTTCCCGGTAGGGAAGGTAAGGAAGAAGAACCGTTTTTACATGCTCGCGGTCAATTTCGCCCAAGGTCATGGTCAATTCTCCCGGCAAAAGCGCTTTTGTTCTGACGTGCAAAATGTCTACGTTCTCCCTTTTCTTAAAGTAAAAATCATAAAGCTCGATCCAAAGATAAGAATGGTCTTCGACGGTTATTCCTTGATTGCTTATTCGGTAATGGAAGTCTCTTGGAGGAACTGTAGCCAAAGCAAAACTCAAAAAAAGAAGGGACAAAACGACAAGCATAAGAAGATATTGGGAGAAAAGGAAAAGAATAATTTCTACCAGAAAAACTATTAGAATTGCCGTTAAGAAATACTGTTTTCCTCTTTTTCTAAATGGTCTTCCCGGGCCCGTCCACGCCAAAAGGGTGCGTACATCATGTGGAGATAAATTTTGTTCAATCTGTGAGATTTGAGTCGTGGAACTAAGCTCTTTATTTATGCCGGATGATAGTAATTTCTCTTCTGTTTTCTTTAGTGTCTTTTTGGCAACGGGCATATTTAAACTTTATATCATTAAACTTTCTTAGTCAAGGTTATTATAGTATAATAACTTCACTGGAGAGGTCGCATAGAGGCCCATTGCGGGGGTTTGCTAAATCCCTGAGTCGTAAGACTCGCGTGAGTTCGAATCTCACCCTCTCCGCTTCACAAGTTCAGCGTAAACTGGGAGAGATCGCATAGCGGACTAGTGCAGCGGTTTTGAAAACCGCCATGACAGCAATGTCATCGTGAGTTCGAATCTCACTCTCTCCGCTTTAGATTTCATAAGAGTAAATTTTCCCCGGAGTGTGTTCGAAAGAAACCATTTGTTCGATAGATAAATTTTCAAAATATCTTCTCATTGGTCTTATAGAATTCCCGTGTGCCGAAATAAAAACTGTGTCATCGGGCTTTAGATTTTTTTTCAAATCT
>DATFUR010000036.1:0-3914 GCA_035260725.1 Patescibacteria group bacterium | reverse complement strand
ACGAAGACCGGTAGAAAATAGTAACTCCAGAATAGTTCGATCGCGTATTCCTTCTTCTTCAGATGTATCAACGCTGGTAACCAGTCTGTCTACTTGATCCCTTTCCAAAAACTTTAGGCTGCGCGATTCTGTTTTGGGAAGGTCAATTTTGGAAGGCTCGAGTGTTTGGTAGTCGTTTTTGATTAAAAACCGCAAGAACGAACGAAGTGCTATTACATAGTAATTTTGGGTGACTCTTTTTAAAGTCATTCCCTTGTCGTCTGCGCGGTTTGCCAAAAAAACTCTGTATTTTCTGACTGTCATTAAGTCCAAATCTTTTAAACTTCCATCCGGTAGGGAAGAAGTAAACCATTTTTCAAAAACTTCGAGGTAGTGGCGGTAATCGCGGATTGTAAGTTTAGAACAATTTTTCTCGATCTCAAGATATTCCAAAAATTGACTGATCAACTCGGGCAGAGAACCATTCATACTTAATATTCTGCGACGCCGATGAGCTTTTGTCAAATTGACTGTGAAAAGACCTTCAGATATAATTGTTATTATGGCAGAAGATGCGTTAGGGAAAAGAGTTGAAGGAAAAAGAGCTTATGACCCTTTTCACGGAAAGCCTCCTGAAAAAGCGAGAGACCAAACTCGTTTAACAGGGACTTTAAACCGAACTCTTACCCGAAGAAACATTATCAGGGCTACTGCTGCTGGAGCCGTAGTTTATGGCATTGATCAATTAACAGGAGGAAGACTTTTTCGAGAGCCTCAACAACCGAGATTGGAAAAAGAAGTAAAGTTTGCTCAAAGGGGTCAAGTCGAGTTGCTAGACGGTTTAACATTTAGGACCGAAACAAACCTTAATGGCACACCAATAACTCTTGAGAACGTGACGGAAGTATACGGTACTAAACATGATGGGAAAAATCGAATTCTGGCGGAAAATCTCCCAATAGTAGAAGGCGAAAATCCCGATAAAGAAAGTCAGGAAAAAGGTGAATGGTTCGCACTTAAGGCAAAATACAAATCGCTGGGTATTGAACACAATGGATATCTTTTTGTAAATAGGAGCTATCTTACCTCAGACGTTGTTAAATCGACCGGCACACGCGTAGAGATTTCTCAGGTGTTCACTGATGGATCAATGATGGCTAAAAATGGCGAAAAGATTACTCCGAGAGTTATTGAGGCTAAATAATGGAAAAAGCTACATTTGCTGCAGGTTGTTTTTGGCACGTCGAGGACTTCTTCATGGCTGTCCCGGGAGTTATAAGTACGACCGTTGGCTATACAGGCGGGCACACCGAAAATCCGACGTATGAACAGGTTTGCTCTCACACAACCGGCCATGCGGAGGCTGTAGAGGTTATTTACGATCCCAAAAAGGTTACCTTTGAACAATTACTAGATAAGTTCTGGGAAAATCACGATCCGACGACTCTAAACCGCCAAGGCCCCGATGTCGGAGACAATTATAGATCTGCTATCTTTTATCATAATGATAAGCAGAAAGAATTGGCTGAAAATTCAAAAAACGCAAAAGAAAAAAGCGGAAAGTTCGACAAACCAATTGTAACTGAAATCGTGCCTCTGACAAAGTTCTATAAGGCCGAGGAATACCACCAGAAATACTACCAAAAACACGGTATTTCCTCCTGCCCCGTGCCTCAAATGGATATGTAGGGAAGCCACACTCCACAAAATTTAGCTTCAATTAGCCTCAAAAATGGATTAAATAACCAGTCCTATAGTGGGGAATAAGGCTATAAAATTTGCCGAAGAAATGGTAACAAATAAATAGAGAATAGAATGGTGAAGAACAATAAGAATTAATATTCTGTACAAATTTTGCCGATTTATAAGCCACTTCCCCCAGCAACCGAGCCTGGCTCGCGTCGTAAAAGTATTATTGTACGACATAACTCATTTACCCTCCCTAGGCTTCTTTATGTCGTATTTTCTGGTATCCGCCGATCGGAGGATATAATATAACTCAATTAAATACATTTTAATCGGCAGCACTGTTCTCTCTTGCGAATATGAACAGATTTCTTTATATATTTGCATGGTCTAATGCACTACTCCCTAGAGGCACCTACGGCGCATGTAATTAGACCGCTAATCCAGTCTAAACGCATTATTTTAGCCTCAATAACTACAGAATTGGCATTCGTATTTTTTTCGATTGGATAATAACCGAGCCTTCTGCCCCGAGTAGTGTGAGCCTCTCCCCGCGTGAAAAGTCGGCTTACAACCCGTGAAATTCCAGCTTCGAGGCTAAATTTGTAAGGAATTAAGACCTATAATAATTTTATACAACTATATCAAAGTATATCGCCTATAGTAATATCAAACTATATCATCCAGCCAAGGAGTAGCCTCACTTCCCTTCCCTGCTGGGCTTTCTCTTATTTTGCGATTAGTATCTTATCTTTTATAAAACGAAGTAAAATATAATTCGGCACACTTTCCGGCACGGTAGGACTCAATATTTCGGTTCTTATCGGCCAATCAGATCCCCCATCCAATAACAATGAATTTGCATGTTGGTACCCATGAGTAAAATTACCTTTACTTCTCAAGGGAGATCTGTCAATTATTCCTGTAACTCCAGGATTAATCTTTACCTTAGACACTGTTTCTCCAACCCAATGAATTAGTATCTCCGAAACCGGAGCAGGTTTTAAATAACTATCAACAATATATCTATAATCCAAACCAGGATTATCAGGGAGTTCAATTGGAAGATTGTCTGGATCGGGCGGAACCCACATTCTTTTATCAGGATCTAGCCTAAGCCATATACCAAATGCTCCTTCATCTCCAGAGTAAGCAAGTCTTCCGCTTATACCATGAACTTTACCGAATATATCCACACCAGGAATCTGGAGCATTCCGTCTTCAGTTATTCTTGTTAATCTATCAAACGCAACATCCCAATCTTTTCCCTGTTCCCCGCTTATGGCTATTTCTCCTTTTTTAATCATTTCCAGTAAATTTTGCCCTTCAACATCAGATCCGGAGGGTTCTATATATAATCTGAATAGACGTGTACCTTGTGGAAGACTTACAGAACGCTCAGAATTATTCCTAACAGAAACAAAAGCGATTGGATGATCAATATCGTCTTGAAGTGACTCGGCTATTAATTGGCCCGCACCATGGCTGACATCAACTCCAACTTGCTCGTATCTGCTTCTAGTAGATGAACGGGCGTAAGATAAAACTGCCCGTGGAAGTCCGAGAAAAGGACCGAGATACGAATCAATATTAGGAAGAAAAAGAATTGGATGAGCTAAGATTGGGATATCTTTAACTTCTCCTCTTTGCAAAAGAACATCCGAAGCAATAGGTATGTCAGGGCTTTTCCAAACTCTACCGTTTAATCTTCTTTCGAGCTCGCTGCGAAAACGCATTCGAGCTGCAATCATTTCACCACCTATGCCTCTTATTGGCGATAAATTCCCAAATTCATACATTTGAGGGATTATAGTAGTTTTATTCAGCAAAGTCTACTTTACCAGATTGTGAAGAATAGAAGAACTATAAAAGTAACAACCGCCACCCAAAAATATTCAAAAATTACACCCCGAAAGAGCCTCTTCTCAAACCACGCCTGGGACAGCCCTATTAGGGCGTAGAAAACACCCGTTAGGAAAAGTGCAATAAGGGTTGGGGTCGAAGGCCAAAACCAAAGAATGGTTGAGGTTTCTAAAATAAGCGCCGTTAAAGAGCCTGTCCATATAATGTTAGCCTTGAAACTCCTTTCCAAAGTGTAAACCCAGATGGAACCTAGGACAAGCGGAAAAGTAAATAAAATAATGAGAAAATCCGTAAAAAGTATGTTGGTGTGCAAGGAAAAAACTACATTGGCCAGAAAAAAATAAGACAAAAGAATTATTGCGAGAGAAACTGTCCTGGCAGAAGAC
>DATFUR010000035.1:0-19039 GCA_035260725.1 Patescibacteria group bacterium | reverse complement strand
AGGACAAGCCTCTTAGGCAGGATTTCGTATGAATGAATTAACTCAAAGACAAATTGAGATTTTAAAGTCTCTCATCGAAGAATATATTGAAACAGCCGATCCGGTCGGTTCGGAAACTTTGGAAAAAAAGCACAATCTTACTGCAAGTCCAGCAACAATCAGAAACGAAATGGTCCGCCTTACAAATTTGGGATATTTAAAAAAAGCCCACATATCTTCGGGACGCATTCCAACTCCCCAGGCTCTTAAATTTTATGTAAACCAGCTGATGAAGGAAAAAGAGCTCTCTGTTACAGAGGAAGTCGGGGTTAAGGAAAAAGTCTGGGACTTAAGGGAAAAAGAAGAAAAGTTCTTACAAGAGTTGACCAAGAATTTAGCCGAAAAAACAAAAACACTTGCTATAACTACAACCAACGAAGGTGGTTTTTTTGCGTGCGGATACGCCAATCTCCTGGACATGCCCGAATTCTACGATATAGACATAACAAAAAATCTTTTCTCCGTTTTAGACGAATACGACTACTTTAGGGATTTATTTGCGGAAGATCCGGAAAACGAAAATATTCACGTTGTTTTAGGCGAAGAACTAGGGCCAAAGCTTCAGGGACCTTACGGATTTGTATTTACAAATTACGAAACTGCAGGCAATATAAAAGGACACATTGGAGTTTTGGGTCCAAACAGACTTAACTATACTTATATTGTTCCGACAGTCCGTTATTTTGGAAATTTAATAGAAGAAGTAGCAAAGGGATGGTAAAATGGTAAAAAAGAAAAATGAAAACAACGAAGTTCAAAAAGACGAGCCTGCCCGCAATGCTAGCGCGAGCGTTGCAGACGGGTCGAAACAACAAATCGAGAACCTTGAAAATCAGTTAAAAAGAACTCTTGCAGATTATCAGAATCTGGAAAAAAGAGTAGCAGAAGAAAAGTCCGGTTGGATCAGAATGGCGAATAAAGATTTAATTTTACGTCTTCTGCCAACACTTGGTCACTTAGAAACGGTACTTAAAGGAGCTAAAGATAGCGGCGTACAATCAAGTTGGCTTGAGGGAGTTAAGATGACTGTTGAGGAGTTCAGAAAAGTTTTAGCTGAAGAAGGCTTAGAGCCTGTTCAAACAGAGACTTTTGATCCTAATTTACACGAAGTAGTTCAAGTTAAAGAGGGACCAGAAGGAAAAATTTTAGATGTTTTGGAAATGGGTTATAAACTAAACGGAATTTTGATTAGACCGGCTAAAGTTATAGTTGGAAAGGAAACAAATTAATATGGGAAAAATAATAGGTATTGATTTAGGTACAACAAATTCAGCGGTGGCTGTAATGGAGGGTGGATCACCAAAAGTAATCCATTCTGCAGAAGGCCGGAACGTTATTCCGTCTGTGGTAGACCCAATAAGCCACGTTGTCGGAGACGTTGCAAAGCGCCAGTTAGTTCTTAAGCCTAAGAGCACGATCTTTTCTATAAAAAGATTGATGGGTAAAAAGTACAAAGACGAGTCTGTCCAATTCGACAAGAAATGGCTTCCTTATACAATAAAAGAAGGCCGCGATGGAATGGCAGTTGTTGAGGTAGACGGTCGAACCTTTACTCCTCAAGAAGTGTCAGCCATGATTTTGCAAAAAATCAAAGCAGACGCCGAAGCCTATCTGGGAGGAAAAGTAACCCAAGCTGTTATTACAGTCCCCGCATATTTTGATGATTCCCAAAGACAAGCAACCAAACAAGCAGGAGAAATAGCAGGACTTGAAGTTCTTAGAATTATAAACGAGCCAACAGCAGCAGCACTGGCATACGGACTCGATAAGAAAAATGCTCACACAATTGCAGTTTACGATTTGGGTGGAGGAACTTTTGATATTTCAATTTTGGAACTTGGAGAAGGTCTTTACCAAGTAAAATCTACAAACGGAGATACACATTTGGGCGGAGACGACTTTGATCAGTTGATAATTAATTATTTGGCCGAAGAATTCCAAAAAGAAAACAACGTAGATTTAAGAAAAGACCCCCAAGCCTTGCAAAGACTTAGAGAGTCCGCGGAAAAAGCAAAGATCGAATTATCAAGCGCCCAAGAAGCACAAATTAACCAACCTTTTATAACTCAAGGCTCATCGGGACCCTTGCACCTTACAATGACTTTAACCAGGGCAAAGCTTGAGCAAATTGTCGATCCTCTTGTCCAGTCAACCCTAAAGCCCGTAGAACAGGCTCTAAAAGATGCAAAAGTAAAAACAAGCGAGATTGACGAGGTAATTTTGGTTGGAGGAATGACAAGAATGCCAAAAATTGTTGAGACTGTTACTAAGTTCTTTGGTAAAGAGCCAAACAAGAGTGTTAACCCCGACGAAGTAGTTGCGGTGGGAGCCGCAATCCAGGGCGGAGTTTTGGGCGGAGAAGTCAAAGACGTTTTGCTTTTGGACGTTACACCTCTTACTTTGGGAATAGAAACTTTGGGCGGAGTTTCCACTCCTTTAATTCCAAAAAACACAACAATTCCAACGAGCAAGTCTCAAGTATTTTCAACTGCTGCAGACAACCAAACCCAGGTAGAAATTAATGTTTTGCAAGGAGAGCGTCCAATGGCAGCCGACAATAAGTCGCTTGGAAGATTTATCTTAGACGGAATTCCTCCGGCCCCTCGAGGTGTCCCGCAAGTTGAGGTTACATTTGATTTGGATGCAAACGGAATTTTAAATGTTAAGGCAAAAGACAAGGCATCGGGAAAAGAACAAAGTATAAAAATTACGGGTTCGACAGGTCTAACACCGGAAGAAGTCGAAAAAATGACCAAAGAGGCCGAAATGCACGCCGAAGAAGATGCAAAGAAAAAAGACCAGGTTGAAGCCAGAAACCAGGCCGATTCTCTAATATTCACCGCAGAAAAATCTCTTAAAGATGCCGGAGACAAGGTTCCGGAAGATATTAAAAAAGAAGTTGAAGAAAAAGTAACCGCTCTTAAAGCAGTCTTGGACACCGGAACCAAGGAAGATTTAGAGACCAAGACAAAAGAATTGTCCGATTCTCTGCAAAAAATAGGACAGGCCATGAATCAGCAATCAGCATCCAGTGAACAGCCATCGGAAGAGAAAAAGACAGAAGATGGGGAAAAGAAAGACGAAGAGAAAAAAGATTCCGACGAACCTGTTGAAGGGGAAGTTGTAAACTAGAGTTTAGAATTAAAAAAATTTAGAATTAAAAATGCCGCGATGAGCGGTTTTTTGATAAAATATAGATATGGCAAAAGACTATTACGAAGTTTTAGGACTTACAAAAGGAGCAACAGAGGCAGACATAAAAAAAGCCTACAGAAAGCTTGCTTTGGAATTTCATCCTGACCGCAATAAAGATAAAAGTGCCGAAGCAAAGTTTAAGGAAGTAACCAAAGCCTACGAAGTTTTGAGTGATCCTGCGAAAAAGCAAACTTACGACCAATTTGGCCACGCCGCTTTTGAGCAAGGAGCGGGTCAAGGTCCTTTTGGAGGCGGATTTGGAGGTCAGCAAGGCGGCCAATACGGACCATTTACTTATACGTATACAACCGGTGGAAATCCGAATGTAGACTTTGATTTTGGAGGGTTTTCCGATCCTTTTGAAATTTTTGAACAATTCTTCGGCGGAGGAAACCCTTTTGGCAGGACACAAAGAAGACCGGCTTATTCCCTAGAAATTGATTTTATGGATGCCGTAAAAGGCGCAACCAAAAGAGTAACAATTGATGGCAGGACACAAACTATAAAAATTCCGGCGGGAGTAGATAATGGATCCAGAATCAGATTTGGAAATTACGATGTTGTTTTGGAAGTCAGACCCGACAGAAAATTCCAAAGAGAAGGATATGACATAATTTCCGACCAGGAATTATCTTTTTCTCAAGCGGCATTAGGGGATCAGATTACTGTCGAAACAGTTCAGGGCCCGGTAAAGCTAAAAATTCCGGCGGGAACACAGCCCGGAACGGTAATTAGGCTTGCGCAAAAAGGTGTACCTCACGTTCAGAGCTCGGGGAAAGGCAATCATTACGTCAGAATAAAAGTAACAGTTCCAAAAAATCTGACTTCAAAGCAAAAAGCAATTTTGGAAGAGTTCGAATCCTCAAAATCCAAAAAAGGCTGGTTTTAGCTTCATTGAAGTAGGCCACTAAATCTGGTATACTTCGCAGGCTATGGGACTTGGAGAAAGACTTGCAGCATCTGTTTTAGCTTTGGGTATTGTTGGTTCTTCTTGCGGAATCGCACCAGATACAAAAATAAATCCAACTCCCAAACCAAGGATTGAACAACCATCTCAGGAGGCGCTTAGAATAACAAGTCAGGATTTCTCTAAATATTTCGCTGAATGTGAATCGAAGGAGCAACTTTTTAGATTGGCTCAGGAACAAGGGAAGCAATTTTTTCCGATTAGTTTAAAAAATCCAGGTGATATAGAGTTAAAAGCTACGACAACGCAAGTTGGAGGCAAAAATTTTTATGCATATGAAATTACAGCGAAAAATCCTGTCACAATTTTATCTCCGGATGACGGGTATATTGGAGCTATAAATTACAATTTAAGACAAAAGGGGGCAGCCATTGAGTCCAGGGTAAAAGGTCCCGATCAAATCGAAGTTGCAATTATTGATTTTATTTCCGCAAATGAAGAGCAGACTCTTTTATTAGAAATAGGTGGAGATGCCAGGGTAACTTTTCATAAATCTTCAGGAAGCAGGGTCAGCAGAGGAGAGCCTATATTTTCTTTCAATAATTCTAATAGTTGGATTTATAAAAATTATTCAGTAGCAAGGGATACTTTTATTCTTATTCCATATAGCGTATCTTATACATCTTCAGGACAAGGAGATCTTGCCACGGCAAATTCAAAGCCAATTCCCGATTTCTTTGCTAGAACTCAAGACGGTAAGGTCCTTTATTGTCCTCCAAACAAATAATCCTCAAAATCCCGCAAAGGCTGGTTTTAAGCTCTTTTTTGTTTTGGTTTAGGTTCTACGAGGGGAACAGTGATGTAGCTATTAGAGAATGAATCCTTAAGAATGATTCTTTCGGTAAGATAATTATAATAACTAGGGTCTGATTTATGTCTTGCAGTTATAGAAATTGTGTCGCTCGAATAATAATTTCCACCAAAAGTGTAATTTAGTGAGCCTTTTGTGTTCATAACAAATAAAGGTTCACCTAATTTAATCTCATCTCCTTCAGCGACATTTACACGGCTTCCTCCTTTGTTTTTTAGATCAAAATGCCAAATTTGATCACCCATTTCTACATCGAATTCTTCCCCAGGTCCAAATGTAGCTTTTGGGTTTAAGTTTATTACCGTTCCTTCCACAAAAGAAGGAACATATAATAACTTATCTTCTGGCGATGGAGGAAATTCTATTAATAAATCATAAACAATTTTGAATCCAGTACCATCTTGTGGTAAGTCACTAATTTCTCTGATTCTACCACCGTTATCTAAAACGGCTTGAGGCAAGAATACTATGAAATTATCCCTTTTCACAGATTCCTGCTGAATTTTTCTTAATGCTGCAATTTTTTGTTCGTCAGAATTAATAGTGGGGATTTCCGTTGGATTGGGCGTGGTTAGCGAAGGTTTGATTTGCTCTTCAAGTTCTCCAATTCTTTGTGCTTGTTGATCAATTACATTCCTTTCTATTTCTAGTACAGTATCAAAAAAAAGACCAAGCGAGGCTCCAGCAAGTACTGCTGCTGTTAAATTTCTTCGAATATCCCTCCAAGTTATTTCTCCAGATTTTTCTCGTTCACTCATAAGCATCGTATTATAACTTCCTTGAAGCAGAATTTCAAATCTGGTATACTCCATAGACTATGCCAGCTATTCAACGATCGGAATTTGCATTAGCTTTAAATCAGGTCTCGACAGAGCGCGGGATCGATCCTTCTATTGTTTTGGACACGGTCAAAAACGCGATTTTGGCCGCATACCGAAAAGACCACCCAGAAGCAGAGTTGGAAGAATTTACAGCCGAGCTTGATTCAAACACGGGTGAGGCTAAAATTTTGCACAAAGACGAGGACGTAACACCCCCGGGTTTTGGAAGAATTGCAGCCCAAACAGCAAAGCAAGTAATCTTGCAAAAAATCAGAGAAAAAGAAAAAGAAGCCATAATGTCCGACTACAAAGTAAGAATGGGAACTATTGTAAATGGAATGGTTCTAAGGTTCGCGGGACCCAATATTATTATCGATATTGGAAAGACAGAGGGAATAATGCCCCCCGCAGAGCAATTGCAAAACGAAAGATACCATCTTAATCAAAGAATTGTTGTATATCTTTGGCAAATCCAGGAAGGTCCAAAAGGAGAGGAAATAATCGTTTCCCGAGCCCACAACGGACTTTTGGAAGGATTATTCAGGCGTGAAGTTCCCGAAGTTGCGCAAGGGTCGGTCGAGATAAAAGCGATAATAAGAGAACCCGGAAATAGAAGTAAAGTCGCAGTTTATTCCAATCAATCCGGAATCGATCCTGTTGGAAGCTGTGTAGGGCAAAAAGGAGTCAGGGTTCAGGCAATAATCCAGGAATTCGGAGGTTTGGAAAAAATAGATATTATTCAATGGCAGGAAAATCCTCAAAGATATGTAGCAGCGGCGCTTAGCCCTGCAAAAAATTTAACCGTTGAGCTTAACGAAAAAGAAAAATTGGCAAAAGTTAAAGTTGCACCCGAGGAATTGTCCTTGGCTATAGGAAAAGACGGACAAAACGTAAGATTGGCTTCAAAACTCACAGGTTACAGAATCGAAATAGAAGAGGATAAGAGTTTGGCACAAGTTCCTATTATGCCGGTTAAAAAAGAAGAGGTCAAAGCACCGGTTGAAGAAGTAAAAGTAGCAGAGCCCGTAGTGGAAGAAGCGGAAAAGCCGGTCGAAGTAGTTGTTGAGCCTCAAAGCGGAGAACCCATGCCCGAAATTGCAAAGGAACCTGAAGTTCAGACTCAAGACGTCGCCGTTGAGGCAACAACAGATAAAGACGAAACAGACGATTTGGCAAAAGATCCAACCAAACCAGAAATAATCCCACCGGAAAACAAAGTTGTTAGCTAATATGGGAAATTTGTTTTCTAAACTATTATGGCAAAAAAGAAATTATCTGTTCGTAAAAAGGTTCCAGTAACTTCACCCACGCCTGTCAAGCAGGCGAGCTCAACCTCTTCGGAGGTTTCCGCTCCAGTTGTAACAGTATTAGGCCACGTTGACCACGGTAAAACTACTCTTTTGGACGCAATCCGAAAAACCAATATAGCAACCCGCGAACACGGGGGAATAACTCAAAAAATAGGAGCCTCACAAGTAGAAATAGTCCATGAAGGACAAAAAAGAAAAATAACTTTCATCGATACTCCCGGCCACGAGGCGTTTATGCAAATGAGAGGCAGAGGCGTTAAGGTCGCAGATATTGGGCTTTTGGTTGTTTCGTTAGTAGATGGAGTAATGCCCCAGACCAAAGAGAGCATCAAAATTCTAAAAACCGCAAATATACCCTATATTGTTGTTCTTACTAAGTCGGATGTTCCTGACAAAAATGCGGAAAAAGTTAAGGGACAACTTCTAAAAGAAGAGGTACTACTTGAAGGCCAGGGTGGAGACGTGCCTGTAATCGAGGTTTCTGCCAAAACAAACCAAAATATAAAAGAACTTTTGGATTTAATTCTTCTTGTCCAGGATATGCATCCATTGCCCGTTGGCGACAAATTTAAGGGAATTGTTATTGAGTCTAGACTCGATACAAAAGCAGGACCTAGGGCAACTGTTATTGTAAAATCCGGAAAACTGTCTTTGAGAGACGAAATTATCTCCGGAGAAGTTAACGGCCGAGTCCGAACTCTAATAAATGGTAATGCAGAACAATTAAAGGAAGCAATCACAGGTGACGGTGTTGAAGTTTTGGGATTTGAGAAAGTCCCAACTGTCGGTTCAATCGTTCATAAAAAGGGAGAAGAAGTTGAGAAAGAAGAAGACTCAAAAGCGTCTGTCGAGGCTTTCCGCAAAGGTTCGGAAGATTTGTTAAGAGTAGTTATAGTAGCCGACTCTTATGGCTCGCTTGAGGCTATTACAAATGCGGTTGAAGAAAAAATAAATATTGTTTCCAAAAAAACAGGCGAAGTAACTCCGGCGGATCTGATGTTTGCAAAGTCCACGGGTGCAATAATCTTAGGTTTTAATGCAAAGATAAGTCCGTCTCTGGAAAAAACCGCGAGAGAAGAAAAAATCCTAATTCGAAATTATCCTCTAATTTACGAAATGATAGCCGAAATAGAAGATTTTTTGGAAGGAAAAAGGTTGTCTTTGGAAGAAAAAATATTTGGCCGGGCCAAGATATTAGCTTCGTTTCCTTTTGATAAGCAAAAAGTAATAGGAATTGCGGTTTTGGAGGGGCGCGTTGCAAAGGGCGACCGGGTAAGGATAGAACGAGATGATATAAGTGTTGGAGAAGGAACGATAGCCTCTGTACGACAGGGTAAAGATCAAATTTCCAAAATCGAGGCTGGAGCGGAAGCTGGAGTTTTACTTGCTAACGACCTTGACTTTCAAGTTGGGGATATGTTAATATCCCATGGCTAATATGGATACAACTTATAGTAAGCTAAGCGAGTTCTTGGCAAACAGCAAATCAATTGGAATCGTAACGCCACTTGACCCAAATCTGGATCAGATGGCCGGAGCGTTATCTTTGTATCTTGCACTGTCTGCCGACGGACGAAATGTTTCTATAGCAACCCCAAATGAGCCTCTTGTTGAAGTCTCAACTCTTGTCGGAATAGATAAGGTAAAAACAACAATAAATGGAAGAATCGGCGACTTGGTTGTTTCTTTTCCATATAAGGAAGGAGATATCGACAAAGTCTCCTACACCTTGGACAACGATACCCTAAATATTGTCGTAAAGGCAGGAGAAAATGGCCTTTCCTTCGACGAAAAAGACGTAAAATACACCCGCCCAAAAATTGCTCCAGACTTACTTTTTATAGTCGGCGCATCTCGAATTTCGGATCTGGGCAAACTTTTTGACCCGGTTGAGCTTAAGGATACAACTGTTGTAAATATAGATAATTCTTCGGAAAACCAAGGATTTGGAGACATTGTAATGGTTTCGACCCGACTTTCTTCGGTTTCGGAACAAATTGCAAACCTTGTCTTTAATCTCGGATTTAAAATGGATTTGGACATCGCCCAAAATTTACTCTGGGGAATTGATTTTGCTACACAAAGTTTTGGTGCAAAAACATCGCCCTTGGCTTTCCAAATGGCAGGAGAACTTATGAAATTGGGAGCAGTCAGAGAGCAAAATCCAATGCTTAGAACCGCATTTACCCCCGGAACAAGACCCGCGCAGCCAGGTTCAGAACAAAA
Organism: Patescibacteria group bacterium; assembly: GCA_035260725.1. Lineage (GTDB taxonomy): Bacteria > Patescibacteriota > Microgenomatia > Levybacterales > UBA12049 > DASRFS01. The sequence continues at coordinate 9,670 of DATFUR010000035.1, read as the reverse complement.
CCAATATAATCCTGTAAAACAAGCAAGCGAGGCCTCCGCTCCTAGCTCGACCGAAGCACCCGACGACTGGTTGGCTCCAAAAGTCTACAAGGGTTCCACAAATTTTGAAGGATAGGTCTTACAAATCTCAAACTATCTTAAGTGTTGTAAATTTAATTTGTAACTGTTATAATCATTTGAACTTAATAAGAAAGAAAGAATAAAGAACATTCGTATGCCGCTTAGCACTTCACAGAAAAAAGACATAATTAAAGAATTCCAAACAGTAAAAGGCGATACAGGTAGTCCTGAAGTCCAGATTGCTCTTTTGACAAAAAGAATAGATAGACTTACGGAGCACCTTAAAGATCACGCACACGATGTTCATTCACGACGCGGACTTTTGTCCATGATCGCAAAAAGACGAAGGCTAGTTAATTTTTTGGAGAAGGTGGATAAGAAAAGATCCTCTGAAATCACCAAGAGAGTAGGCCTCAAAGAATAATAACAAATGGATAAAAAAGCAGAAGTTAGTGTAGATATTGCCGGTAAAACCCTCAAATTAGAAACAGGCGAACTGGCGCCGCAAGCAACGTCATCGGTTTTAGCAACCTTAGGTGAAACTGTGGTTTTGGTTACAGTTGTCGAAGGCGGTAAAACAGATTTAGATTATTTCCCTCTTTCCGTCGAATACCAGGAAAGATTATATGCAGGCGGAATAATTAAAGGCTCAAGATGGGTAAAGCGCGAAGGCAGACCAACAGACGAGGCAGTTCTTTCCGGCAGAATTATAGACCGCTCCATTCGTCCTCTTTTTCCTAAGGCATTCAAAAACGAAGTCCAGGTTATTATTACCGTTTTGTCGGTCGATAAAGAAAACGAAGCAGATATGCTGGCATTAAACGCAGTGTCGGCGGCTCTGGCAATCTCCCGTATTCCATGGAATGGACCAATCGGCGGAATTAGAATGGGGTATAAAGACAAAAATATTTTGGTTAACCCGGGTGGAGTGGAATTGGCGGCTTCGGATTTGGATTTGGTAGTTTCTCAATCAAAAGATAAATCAGTCATGATCGAGGCAGGAGCACTTCAGGTAGAAGAAAGTGTTTTGGTCGATGCAGTAGAAAAGGCACACGTTGAAACTCAAAAAATTATAGGTGCAATAGAAGAATTGGTTAAAAAAGTCGGACAAAAAAAGCTTGAAGTCTCGGAAGACAGTTTACAGACAGAAGCAGTAAGCTTAATCGACAAAACTTACAAAAAAGAAGTAGAAGCATTAATTGAATCCCGAGTAAATAAAGAAGGTGGAGGAACAGAAACGGAAGATCTAATTAGTCAGATTTACGAAGGCAACAAAATGCAAAGTCCCGATTCGGAACTCGATAAAAAGACAATTGCAAAAGCTGTCGAGTACGTAATGTTTAAATTAATCAGAGCCGGAGTTGTTGAGAAGAAAAAAAGAGTAGACGGCAGAAAAATGGATGAAATCCGAAAAATCACAACCAGAGTCGGAATTCTTCCTCGAACTCACGGATCCGCACTTTTCCAAAGAGGCATAACTCAAGCGCTCTCCGTTGTAACTTTGGGATCCCCACGAATGGAACAATTAATTGAATCTGCAGAAGGCGAAGAGAAAAAACGCTATATTCATCATTATTCGGGACTTCCATACTCTTTCGGACAGACAGGAAGAGTCGGCTCTCCCTCAAGACGGGAAATAGGACACGGAGCACTGGCGGAAAGAGCACTTTTGGCAGTTATTCCAAAACAAGACGTATTTCCCTACACAATTAGAGTTGTTTCGGAAGTTTTGTCACAAAACGGATCTAGTTCTATGGCTTCCACCTGCGGATCTACCCTGGCTCTTATGGATGCGGGAGTTCCAATCACAAAACCGGTAGCAGGAATTTCGGTTGGTATGATGTCCGATGGAGAAAAATACGAACTTTTAACAGATATCATAGGTCTTGAAGATTTTTCAGGAGACATGGACTTTAAAGTTGCAGGAACAGACACAGGCGTTACGGCAATTCAGCTTGATGTAAAAATTCCGGGATTAACTCTAAAACAAGTTAAGGAAATATTAGAACGCGCAAAGACAGCTCGCCTCGAAATTTTGGAAGTTATCAAAAAGACATTACCCGCACCCCGAACAGGATTATCTAAGTACGCTCCAAAGATTGAATTGGTAAAAGTTCCGGTCGAAAAAATCGGAGAAGTTATTGGCCCCGGAGGAAAAGTTATTAAGAATATTATTGCCACAACAGGCGCCCAGGTAGATGTAGAGGACGATGGATCGGTTGCAATCTCAGGACCGACTCCCGAAGCCGTACAGCAAGCAGTCGATTGGGTAAAAGGCTTAATTAGACAAGTAACTCCCGGAGAAGAATTCGATGGAGAAGTAAAAAGAATTCTTCCTTTCGGAGCCTTTGTAGAAATACTCCCGGGTAAAGAAGGAATGGTTCATGTATCCAAAATGGCAGCAGGATTTGTAAAAGATCCAAATGACGTTGTGACAATTGGACAAAAAGTAAAAGTAAAAGTTGTAGAAATAGATGACCAGGGAAGAATAAATCTTACAATGCTTTTAAACGGCGAAACGAGTGAAGGTGGCCGCGGAGGCTCGGAAGACCGTGGTGCGCCTCGACCTTCCTTTAGAGGTCCGGACCGCCGAGCCGGTGGAGGTTCAAGTTTTCAGGATAGAAGGCAGGGTCCTCCAAGATTTGAAAGACGACCTTCGTTTAATAGACCGGTGGGACCGGATGCAAACACCAGTGAAAGATCCGAGCATCCCTTGGCCAGACAATTTAGAAGAGAAAAAGCAGCTGCAAGCTCTACCCGTTTTAAGAAAACAAGGCACTATTAAAAATTTACTTCTTCCAATTTTGCTACAATAAAAATATATGACTGACCAATTATCTTTAATTCCTCTAGGGGGTACCGGCGACGTTACCAAAAACATGTATCTTTATGAATATAAAGATCAAATGCTTATTGTCGACTGCGGATTAGGATTTGCAGACGAAACAATGCTTGGCGTTGATCTTCTTTTGCCCGACATTTCTTATTTATTAAAAACAAATAAAAAAATTGTTGGAATGTTGTTCACTCACGGCCACGAGGATCATATAGGAGCCTTGCCCTTTGTATTGCCGCAGCTTTCCCAAAATTTTCCTATTTTTGGAACACCTTTAACAGCGGCTTTTGCCAATGAAAAGCTCAAGGAATTTGGGACAAAAGATAGAGTTCAAACGGTAAAATTCAATGAGGAAAAAATTTTGGGAGATTTTAAATTCTCTTTTGTAAGAGTAACGCATTCGGTTCCCGATACCTCCCATATTTTTATAGAAACTCCAATTGGAAATTTTTATCACGGAAGCGATTTTAAGCTGGATCCTACCCCATATGATAAAAATACCACGGATTTTGCCCGAATAGAAGAATTATCCAAAAGAGGAGTATTATGTCTTTTGTCGGACAGTTTGGGGGCGGAAAGAAAAGGAAGAACTCCGTCGGAGTTCGCACTCACTTTAAATTTTGAAAATGAAATTAAGAAATGTAATGGTAAGTTTATTGTAACTACGTATTCTTCAAATATAGCCAGACTAAATCAAGTTATCGAAGCATCAGAAAAAGTGGGTAGAAAAGTTGCTTTTGTAGGACGAAGCCTTATTAAGGCAGTGGAAATTTCCAAAAGCCTAGGTTATCTCCGATTAAAACCCGGAACAGAAATTAGAATAGACCAGATTAAAAATTTTAAAGACCGCGACTTAACTTTGGTAATTGCAGGAAGCCAGGGCCAAGAAAATTCGGCGATGACTCGTATCTCAAACGGAGAACACAGAGAAGTAAAATTGGGCTCGAATGACGTTGTAATTTTTTCGGCAGATCCTATTCCCGGCAACGAAATTTCCGTTTATGAGCTTGTTGACACAATTGTAAAAAAAGATGTACGGGTAGTTTATTCTTCAAACAGTTCCGATTTCCACGTTTCGGGACATGGATCACAAGACGAGTTGTCCGATCTTATAAAAATGGTAAAACCGAAAAAACTTATCCCAATCGGAGGGACGCCCCGACACATGTACGCTTACAAAAATATGGCTATGGATTTGGGATACAAAAGAGAGGATGTTTTGCTTTTGGACGACGGACAGGAAGTTATTTTCGGGCGTGATAGTGCATCTTTTGGCAAAATAGTCCCTTTGAAAAATGTATATGTGGATGAAGTTTCGGGCGAAGAAATGGAAAGTTTTGTTCTTCGCGATCGCCAAAAACTTTCGGAGGGCGGAATTGTAATAATTCTCGCACAGGTTTCCTCATCCGATGGCCAGCTTGTAGACAACCCCGATATTATTATCCGGGGTTTCACCGTACCCGACGGCAAGAAATTAACCAATAGAATAGTGACGGATTTGCGCCAAGCCCTTTCTAAAAACAGAAAACGAGTTACAAATTGGCAGTATATTAAAAAGTATGTAGGGGAAATAGCAGAAAAAAGAATTTCCAAAGATTTACGCCACCAACCCCTGGTGCTTCCGGTTGTAATAGAGGTCTAAGCTGCCCTATAATATCTCTATGGCTCGGCGTTATAGGAGACAAAAATTTAAGTTCAAACTTAAGAAAAATACGGTTTATTCTATTTCCTCTTTCTCTCTTATTTTGGTCGGACTTTTACTTCTATTATCTTTTTCAAGAAGCGGCACATCTTTTGTCCGGATAAATGATATTTTAGATCAATATTTTGGAGTGCTTTCTTTCTTATTTCCCATAAGCTTAATATTATTTGGATTTTTCTTCTTAAGAATGAAGATCTTTTTGTCAAAACCCAATGTTGCAATAGGATTTCTACTCTTCTTTGTAAGCTTATTGTCGGTGACAAAAAGCGGGCTTTTGGGTTCATACATTTTTCAGTTTCTCGCGGACGTTCTTTCCTCAACGGGCGCATATCTGGTTTATGTTGCCGGAATTGTTATTGGACTTATTGTTTTATTTGACACTTCGGTCGACGAGATATTTGCTATTCTTGCCGGCATAAAAGATACAATATCCAGATTAATTCCAAGTGGCGCTTTTTCATTTTTAAAAACAAAAAAAACAAAGTCGCTGACTATAAAAGGAATGAACCAGCAACCAAACTATTCCAAAGCCTCTCCTGCGGTTAACGCCACTCGTCCTGCGGATAAAAAAGAAGTTCCGATTATGCCGGACACTTTAGTCACAAACACTTTGGGAAAAACCAGAATTTGGGAATACCCTCCTTTGACTCTTCTGTCCGAAGTTTCCGGCCAAAAGGCCGACCGAGGGGACGTTAAAAAAACTGCAGCAACTATAGAGTCTACGCTCCAAAGTTTTAGTATTGGAGCAAAAGTTGTTGAGGTAAATTTGGGGCCTGCTGTTACGCAGTATGCTTTAAATATTGCCCAAGGGACTAAGGTTTCCAAGATAACGTCTTTGGCAAATGATTTGGCACTGGCAACAGAAGCGCCAACCGGTCAAATAAGAATCGAAGCGCCAATTCCCGGGCGGAATTTGGTCGGAATTGAAATCCCAAACAGAGGTTTGGAAGTTGTGGGACTGCGTACCATGCTTTCTTCAGACACAATGGTTAAGAATAAATCAAAACTTGCCGTGTCCTTAGGACTTGATGTTTCGGGAAACCCTGTTATTACGGATATTGCAAAAATGCCCCATGCTCTGATTGCGGGAACAACAGGTTCGGGAAAATCCGTAATGATAAATTCTTTTATTTCGTCTTTGCTTTTTAGAGCCTCACCCGACGAGGTAAAACTTATTCTTATTGACCCTAAGAGAGTCGAGCTGACGGGTTACAACGGAATTCCGCACCTTATGACGCCTGTTATTGTAGAAGTGGACAAAATTTTGGCGTCTTTGAAATGGGCGATGGAAGAAATGGACAGGCGCTACAAAAAATTTGCAGAAAATGGAGTTCGCAATATCGATTCTTTCAACGAGCTCTCCGGTTTCCAAGCATATCCTTATGTTGTAATTCTTATAGATGAATTGGCGGACTTGATGGCTTATGCCCCTGTCCAAGTAGAAGACGCAATAGCTCGTCTTGCCCAAATGGCCCGCGCGACGGGGATTCATTTGGTCGTTTCAACGCAGCGTCCGTCGGTTGACGTTATAACAGGACTTATAAAAGCAAACATTCCCTGCAGAATTGCATTTAACGTTTCCTCAATGATTGATTCGAGAGTTATTATAGATACTCCGGGCGCCGAGAAATTACTCGGACGTGGGGACATGCTTTACATTCCTCCCGAACAGGCAAAGCCGACCCGTATTCAAGGAGCATATATTTCCGAAAAAGAAGTCAAGAAGTTGGTCGATTTCTTGAAAGAAAAAAATCCGCCCGTTGAATACACGGAAGAAGTTACGGCAGAAGCTATGATTCTTAAAAAGGGAAACGTCTCCACAGGTTCGGATGGCCGAGATCCATTATTTGCAGAAGCAGTCAGAATTGTCTGCCAATATGACAGGGCGTCTGCTTCTCTTTTGCAACGACGATTATCAATTGGTTATTCAAGAGCGGCGAGGGTTTTGGACCAGCTCGAAAATGAAGGAGTTGTGGGACACGCGGAAGGTTCAAAACCAAGAGATGTTTTAGTCCGAGACCCGGAAGAATTTATAAATAACCTGGATGCGAAGTAAGCTGTCGGGGGGCGCGCTGATGTTCGCTTTATCAGTTCGGCGTTCACCAAACTTTATTTTTAAAACAAATCGCTTTGGGATGCACGAGTAACCCTTAGAAGAAAATTCACGCGGGCCATTATTCGTTCACGCCTCATGCCAAAGCTCACCGCGCGCAACTTTGTATTAGAGGAGGAATAAATATGATTAGTGTCGGACAAAGATTACAGGAAGAAAGAATAAATAAAGGTCTATCAATTGAGGACGTTTCTCAAGCTACGAAAATCAGAAAGAATTTTTTGGAGCATATAGAAAAAGGAGAATATGGGGAACTCCCGTCTGCTACTTTTGCGCAGGGGTTTGTGAGAAACTACGCTTCCTTTTTGGGACTTCCCGAAGCGGAAACGATGGCTTTATTTAAAAGAGAGTTTGACGAGGACAAAATATTTAAAGTTTTACCGCAAGGAATGGTTAGGGGCACCGATTTTCCGGTAACAAGAATAAAGTTTTCTCAATTTATTTTAATAGGAATATTATTTCTTGTTCTTTTGATATTTTTAACTTTTCAATACAAGGACGCGATATTTAGCCCTTCGATTTCCATTTCGGCTCCTCGGAATAATCAAGTTGTGAATTCTACGTCTCTTGAAGTTTTGGGAAAAACAAATCCGGACAATGTAGTTTTTGTAAACAGTCTTCCTGTTTCGGTAAGTGAAGATGGAACTTTCAAAAAAATAATTTCCGTTTTCCAAGGCAAAAATGAAATACAAATAAAAGTTGTAAACAGATTTAATAAGACAACGGAGAAGACAGTTGAAGTAGAAGTTAGAATGTAGTAACTTAAATGAATAACATGGAAACGACGCAGTTATTATTAATAGTAGTAATTATAGTTTTAACCTCAATACTTTTGGTTTTGGGTATTCAGGCCTTTTTAGTTCTCCGTGATTTTAGAAGAACGGTAGCAAAGGCAAATTTTCTCATGGACGAAGTAAAATCTGGAACCAATATAGCAAAGATTGTTGGAACAGTTGTTGCTTTGGTTGCCGGAAACAAATTCGGAAAAAATTTTGTAGATTTAATCTCCGGCCAGAAAGATAAAAAACCTGAAAAACCTCAAAATACAAAAAATACAGATTTAATAAAAATAGAGTTAAAGGAACCCAGGAAAGTAATCAAAAGATTTTTTAGAAGATCAAAGTCCTTGTAGTTTTACAGCCCGTACTTTCTTATATTTGCGTTGTGCTGGTCAATAGTTTCCGCGTAGTGATTTACTCCCGATTTATCGGAAATGTAATAAAGATAATTTGTCTTTGCGGGATTTGCCGCGGCCTGAAGACTTGCTACTCCCGGGTTGGAAATAGGAGTCGGAGGAAGTCCAGCATTTCTGTAAGTGTTATAAGGAGAATTAATTTTTATATCGTCGAGCGTCAAATTTTTCTTCCACCATCTTTTTTCGTCTTTCTGGTAACCCAATACATACTGGACAGTCGCGTCTATATCCAGTTTCATTCCCATATTTAATCTGTTGTAGATAACCGAGGCGACCAACGGCCGGTCTTCTGCGTGCTTTGCTTCTCTTTCTACTAGAGAGGCAACCGTAACGATTTCATTTTGGTCTTTGCTTGTTGTTATAGTTGAATATTTATTTTTAAAATTGTTTTTAAATAAAGTTAAAATTAAGTTTATGTCCGCGGTCTTTGGAATAAGATAAGTATCGGGAAAAAGATATCCTTCGTTTGCTTCGAGTTTTATCCTCCAGGATTCTTGGTAGGAGGGGATCTCTTTTTGCAAATTGTCCGCAATTTCTTGTGCCCTTTGTCCCTCAGGCACCGTAATCCAGATATCGTTGCTTGCGGTTGTGAGAGCCTTTGCAGTTTCTGTTGCATTCATAGACGGGGAAAGCCTGTGGTCTCCGGCTTGAATTTTATTGTCAAGATTTAGGCCAAACCTCACCAGTAAAAAGAAAGCTGTCGGGTCTTTTATTAAGCCCTCTTTTTTTAGAGAGTTGGCAATCTCTCTGACTCCCTCGCCTTTGCCAACCACAAAAGTAACTTGGGATTTATTGTTTTTATCAACTGCGGAAGTGCCGTTTTGCCACCAGAGGAAAGATGTCGCTCCTAAAATTAAAAGTGTAATTAAGAGAACTGCTGATTTTCTCATTTTAGTGTAAAAATCGGAAAGTTCTTTAAAGAGTCTTTCGCTTCTTTAAGATTATACACATTTTCGCTGTAAAGTGTACATATTGTATCACTTTTCTCAATTTCTTCACCCATTTTTTTGTTAAGGTAAATGCCTGATTTTTTCTGGTCCGGCGCTCCAAGAAGTCTTGCAATATAGGTTATATTTTTGCTATTCATACTTTTTATTTCGCAGTTTCGTGCGGCTGTAATTTTTACAGAATGTTTTGCAGGTTTTAATTTATCTGACGTAACATTTGGGTTTCCTCCCTGTGCTTTTATAATTTCCTGCATTTTCTTTAAAGCTCTGCCCGACTTTAAAATATCGGCTGCCCAGCCATAACAATTTCCGTAAACTTTTTCTACGTATTTTTTATTTTTTTCGTTAGAGTCTCTAAGACAAAGCTCCAAAAGATTGGCAGCCAGATCTAGTCCTCTTATTTCCAAATCCAGCGATCTGTCTTTTTTTTGTTCTAAAACTTTTAGTGCTTCTCTTGTTTCCAGAATCGGGCCGATTCCTCGTCCCGCCGGCTCATCTGTTTTATGAATCAATACTTTAATTTTTATTTTGAATTTGGAAGCGACGTACTGGAACTTTTCTTTTATAATCTCCGCCTCTTTAAGATTATTTACTTTGACCATTTCTCCGTAGGGAAGATCAATAACTACGTGGTTACTGCCAAAGGCGATTTTCTTTGCCATTATGGAGACTATTATTTTGTCGTAGCTCTCAAAAAGCAATGGTTTTTCCACTTGGATTAGTATGTCGTCGGCCGGAGCAATATTTACACTTCCTCCCCAGACAATGCATGCGTTTGTTTTTTTAACAACTTTGTAAATTTTTTCTTTGTCAAGAA
>DATFUR010000034.1:0-4034 GCA_035260725.1 Patescibacteria group bacterium | reverse complement strand
AAGTCTATCATAAAAAGCTCCTCAACTAATTGTTGTCTCTTTTTATGTCGCGGGTCAAGCGGATTTTTCATCTTCGGCTTTTTTTATTTTTTTCTTACTTTTGTTTATTACCTCTTTGCCTTTGTAAAATCCGCAATTTTTGCAAACCGCATGAGGTAATATAAGAGCACCGCAATTAGAACATTTAACTGTTTTTTTTGCAGATAAAGATATACTTGCTCTTCTTTTGCCCTTTCTTCCTTTTGAATGTCTTCTTTTCGGTTCTTGCGGCATAATGTTTGATTTTACTTTATTTCAGCTTAACCTGCAAGAATTAATCAGGAGAAACCTCTTTGCCTGTTATTTCTTCTACCTTTTTATAAAGCTTTGGGTATTTATTAATTTCCGGGAAGATTTTCTCTGCTTCTCTCTTGGTTGTTTCCAATAATTTTGTATCGGAGAATGTTGCAATTCTAAGATTTGGTACCCCATGCTGCATGGTTCCGAACAATTGCCCCGGTCCCCGAAGCTTTAAATCCAGCTCTGCCAACTCTGCGCCGTTTTGTAAAGTTTCCATCGCTTTTATTCGTCTTAATGTGAGTGGATTCGTTGATTGGGTAAACAATAAGCAATAAGACTCTTTCTCTCCCCTGCCAACACGGCCTCTTAGCTGATGTAATTGCGCCAGACCGAATCTTTCCGCTTCTTCAACAAGCATTACGGTTGCGTTGGGAATATCGATTCCCACCTCAACCACGGGGGTCGTAACTAAAATATCTATTTTTCCTTCTTTGAATTTTTGTAAAACTTCATTTTTTTCTTTTGATTTTAATTTTCCATGCAAAAGCCCCAATTTAGCTTTTAGAAAAACACTCTTTAACTTTTCAAATTCTACTGTCGCGGCTCTTACCGTCTGCATTGTTTCGGATTCTTCTATAAAAGGACAAATAATAAATACCTGATCTTTATTCTCTACCCTTTCTGCAATCCACTTATATGCGTTTTCTCTTTTTGTGGGTGGGACAAGCCATGTCTTTACTTGTTTTCTGTTTTTTGGCATTTCGTCTAAGAAAGACAGGCTTAAATTCCCGTACATAACCAGAGCAACGGTTCTTGGGATTGGCGTTGCAGTCATGGTAAGAAGATTAGGGTTTTCTCCCTTTTTTCTTATTATCGACCTTTGTTCTACTCCGAATCTTTGCTGTTCGTCAATTACAATAAGTCTTAAATTTTCGATAGTCTCTTTTTTATGAAGTAAGGCATGCGTTCCAACATAAATATCCGCATTTTCTTTACTCTTCGAGCTTCCGGTAATTAGAACTATTTTAATTTTGAATGGTCTGAGGAGATCTGATATTGTCTTGTAATGCTGATTAGCAAGTATTTCTGTTGGCGTCATTAAAATTGATTTATATCCGTTAAGAAAGCAGACGTACATTGCTACAGCCGCCACGACAGTTTTACCGCTTCCAACTTCCCCCTGCAAAAGCCTATTCATTGGTTTGTCCGAATTAATATCTTTAAAAATTTCCTCGATTACCCTTTTTTGGGCATTTGTTAGCTCAAACGGAAGTTTTTTTAAGAAAATATCCAGCTCGTCTTTATATCTTGTAATTTTCATTGGTTTTTGAGAATATTTTTCTTCCCATTCCTTCTTCTTCGTAAGAGAAGAAAGCCGGAGAAAAAATAATTCATCAAAGGACAATCTTTGTTTTGCTTTTTCGGCCGTTTCCAGATCTTTCGGAAAATGGGACTGTTCAAAAGATTTTTGCAGATCAAATAAACCATTGTCTTTAAGTATTTTCTCCGGTAGAAATTCGTTTATCTCATCTTTGTGTTCGCTCAAAATTTTATAGACTTGGCGTCTTAGCCATTTTGACGATACCCCTCTAGTCTCCGGATATACAGGAACCAATCTTCCCGTATGAATTGTTTCCTGTGTGCCCATTACTTCAAATTCCGGAGATTGAATTACTGTTTTGTTTTTAAAAAAATCAATCTTTCCTGATAAAGAAACCTTGTCCCCTATTTTTAAATATTTTGTTATGTATGGCTGGTTAAACCAAGTTATGTTTATTGTTCCCGTATCGTCTTCAACCGTCGCTGTCTGGATTTTAAATCTTCGTGTATAGATATTTTTGATATTTATTATTTTCCCCTGAATTGTGACGGTTTCTCCCGGTTGGACTTGTGAGATTTTAGAAACTACGCTGTAGTCGTCATAGCGGAAAGGAATATGGTACAAAAAATCTTCTAAAGTTCTTATTCCCAGTTTCTCAAGACGTGACGCATAAACTTTGTATATTCTCGAAACGTCAAGAACTTTGGTTTGTAGATCCATAATTCTTACCGAAGAATTAACGGCAGAAAGGATGAAATTATAAGAGCTAAGGAAGAGACAATAACAATTGCTTTCCAAATCCACTGTTTGTTTCTAAAGTTATCCATATAAAATTACGGAGTCCAGTTGATTTTTACAAATCTTCTTCCAGCTCTGATTGTCATTCCTTCTTTGAATTGAACAATTCTGTTTGGATCAGTAATATTTTCTCCATCGATATCTACTCCACCTTGTTCAATTTTTCTTTTAGATTCTGATTTGCTTTCAGCAAGTTTGCTCACTACTAAAATATCTTCTAATCTCATTTTTTCATTTTCCGTTCTGTAATAAGATATTTTCTCTGGCATTTCTTTATTCTGAACAGTCTTTTCAAAATCTTCTTGGGATTTATGGGCCAAATCATGAGAATTCAATTGTTTGACAATCTCAAAAGCAAGCATTTTTTTATATGTTATTGGGTTTTTTCCTCCCTTTAAATCTTCGGCAATTTGTCTGACTTCATTCATGTCCACATCGGTTAGATACTCAAAGCCTTTTACAATTACATCGTCTCCCAAAGCCATAATTTCGGCATAGAGGTCAGAGGGTTCGTCCGCAATTCCAATTGCATTGCCTTCGGACTTGCCCATTTTTTTCTCCCCGTCTACCGTAAGAAGAGGTAAAGTCATTACAAACTTTTCTTTTTTTGTAATATTTCTCATAAGTTTTCGGCCCATTAACATATTAAAAGTTTGGTCAGATCCCCCAACCTCTACGTCCACATCCATATGGACAGAGTCGTAAGCTTGCATAACCGGATACAGTAATTCGCTTAAATATACATCTTTATTTCCTTTAAATCTTTTTTGAAACATGTCTCTTTCTATTAACTGTCCGTGTGTAACATTGCCTGCGAGTTTCAAAAGTTCCGAAGCGCTAATCTTGCTAAGCCATTCACTGTTAAATCTAATCTGTACAGGATTGTCTCCATCAAATCTCAATATTTTAGAAGCTTGTTTTTTGTACGTATCTGCATTTTTTAGAACTTCTTCGTGAGTCAGAGGGACTCTGGCGGAATCTTTTCCCGTTGGATCTCCAATCGTTGCAGTAAAATCTCCAATTAAAAATATTACTTCGTGGCCCAATTCCTGCCATTGTCTTAACTTTCTAAGACCTACCATATGCCCTATGTGAAGTTGTGAGGAAGTGGGGTCAAAACCTTGGTAAATTCTTAATTTTTTATTCAAAACTTTGTCTAATTCTTCTTTGGAGGGATATATTTTTTCGACACCTCTCGTCAATAAATCTTCGGTTGTTGTCATTTAAATCGAGTATAACATATTTGTTCTGAAGGGTAAATTTGATATACTTATTAATGTTTATGGATTTTAGAAGATCCAGAAGAAGCAGGTACTCCTCAAGAATATTCTTTTTTTCAAATCTTACAAGGCTGGCCTTTTTCGGACTAATTGGGATAGTTTTGCTAACGATTTTTTTGTTTATATTTTATAGCAGAGACTTACCGACTCCAGGAAAACTTTCTTCGAGCAATCTTTCCCAGTCAACTAGAATTTTAGATAGAAACGGAATTGTCTTATACGATATCTACGGAGACCAAAATAGAACATACGTTGAATTAAAAGATATCCCCAAGGCCATACAAGAAGCAACAATTGCAACGGAAGACAAAGATTTTTACCGAAATCAAGGATTCTCGGTTACAGGGTTTTTGAGA
>DATFUR010000033.1:0-5732 GCA_035260725.1 Patescibacteria group bacterium | reverse complement strand
ATTCCTACAAATCTCAAAAAGAGAATTAAGCAAGTTTTACGTTTTTTGCACTTAACCCTTTTTCACCTTCTACAACGTCAAAAGTTACATTTGCTCCTTCTTGAAGTTCATCAAAAGTAACACCGACTAAATCTGAAGAATGAAAAAAGAGATCTTTGGCTTCTCCTTCGCGAGAAATAAATCCAAATCCTCTATCCGTCTTTGTTTTAACTGTTCCGTTCATAATATTCTATTGCCTCCTTTCAATTTTATATTATACAATTTTGAGCGAAAAATTTCTAATTCTGCTCCGCCCGATGTTATAACTCTGAGTGAAATCGAAGAGGACGGCGTTAGAATTTATTTGCTTGACTTAATTCTTTCGTGAGCCAATAATAAAGTGGGTGGTTGATTACACTAAAATCTTTGGACTTCTACTTGGTTCTATTGCTTCTTTTTTTGTCTTTGTATTCTACCTCAATAGATTCTTTAATCGTGAAAAAATTCCAAGCTTATTAAGATCTTTATCATTTTTTCTTTTTTTTCTTGCTTCATCAGTTGGTTTATTAATAGGATCATCAAATACTTTTTCGTTACCTCTCGCAACTGTGGGAATGGTTGTTCTGTATTCGTCTCTAGTTCTAGACGAACATTCTCGCCTTCGCTATTCCCTTCCTATCCCATTTCTGGCGCTGTTTTTTATTGATTCACATAAATTACTCTTGGTAGAGTCGCTTCTAGCTGGAATTGCGCTTATGGAGCTTTCCTACAACAACGAGCACAAAAGACTTATTCCCTTTGTTGTGGTACTCACACTTGTTGTTATTGCCGAATACTTCACAGTATATAAGGACCTTCTTAAAGTAAGCGAAATAGGAATAAATTTCCTTTATATAATTGCTTCTCTTATTCTTTTGCTGTGGATATTGTTTTACCTAATTAGAGCGTTGGTTAGATTATTCAGAAATCAGGATTAAAACCTCTATTTAACTGGCTAGTGCTTCTTCCTGTTTTGGAGGACACTTGCTGTCGGCATAAGAACAGAATACGCAACAATCCCCCTTTTTTGGTTTGAGCACTTCTTCGCATTTCTGACATTTGTAAAAATGTTGACAAGCATTAATTGGCATTTCCGCCGACTGCACAAAATTACACTTGGGACATGTTAAGTCAGCTTTTACTTTTATTTCCATTTATTTATTTTACCATATGGATTTTAATATCCAGCTACTAAGGCGCTTAAAATTAGGCTAAAAATACTTGGTTCGGTCTCTATCTTCCTCCAATAACTCTATTGTTATAATATAAAGATATGCTCTTAAAATTTAAAAGGCACATAAGACTTTTGTCTTTTTTATTTTTTATCGTATTTATAATTTCCGGCTGGTTCTATTATCAAAGCGAACTATTAAAACAAAGCGCAGACAATCTCCTAAAAGAAGGAAAAGCAGCTGAAGCGATTGAATTATATAATAAAGCGCAAAGCACTTTTCCCTTAAGATTTGACATCTTGGACGATATAGATGGTGCAAAACTTATTCTGGATTCTAACCGATATTACGGACAAGTCGTGGACTTTTATGAATTTCAACAACTTCCTCCTTTGTCAAATTTACCAAGTGTTAGGTTAAATCCAAACGAGCTTTTTGTTCCAATTCTCATGTACCATCAGATTAGAATAAATACAAATCCCTCGGATCCAGTTGTCTCGGCTTTGACAGTCAGTCCTGAACAGCTTGAGCAACAACTCTCCTTTCTAAATAGCCATAATTTTCAAACTATTACGCTCGATGAACTTTCGACCGCTTTAGAGGGAAAGACCTCTCTGCCCAAAAATCCGATTATTCTAACTTTTGATGACGGATATAGAAACTTTTACGAAAATGCCTTTCCGCTTCTTAAAAAGTACGACGCTAAGGCCGTTCAGTTTGTCATAACCGGAGTAGTTGACAGGCAACCCTATTTAACGTGGAGTCAGATCATGGAAATGGATAAATCAGGTCTTATTGAGTTTGGAGCACACACCCGCCATCATCCAAATCTCCCCGATATACCCAGAGCAACAATTGTAGATGAGATAAAAGGAAGTAAATTGGATCTAGAACAACACTTAAAAAAACGAGTAAACTGGTTTGCTTATCCGTATGGAAGCTATAGCGAATTTATAATGCAAACCGTCCGCGATGCCGGCTTTAAGGGAGCAGCATCTACGGTCTACGGAACTGCTCAAAGCAAAAATACTCTATATCTTTTTCCACGTATAATGGTTGACGGAAGGTTTACACTTGACAATTTAACGAGGCGTATTGAAAAATAGAATTATGTGGTATATTCATAGTATGAGGCGAAAAAACTTGACAATTTCCTTTTTCCTCGTCGCCACTCTCTTTTTTTTCTCCGCCAATTTTTCTTTTGCAAAAGCAGACGACCTTGTAATAACGGACGATGGAGGAGTAATTCTTTATGTCACAAATAATGTGCTCGCAGATTCAACTAAATCCAACGTAGAGACAAAACCAACTGCTCCCGTGTCACCTCCGGCACCGGTAAAGACAGTTCCTATTGTTCCGGCTCACACGGAAAGTACGATCAAAATAAATCCGCCTATTAATAACGACCAAAAAATACAAGTTACGGTTACAACACCCGCTCCTTTGCAACAGTCGGGGAGTGTTTCGCCTACAAAAACGTTAAACCCAAGTTCTCCTTCGATTAACAAGCCTCCCGTCCCACAAGCAACCGTAGTTACCAAAACTGTCGATCAGGTTGTTGCCAAAGGCGCAGGCGGCCAGACAGTATTTTCCATAAAATCGGACAAAGCAAATCAACTTACGATTAGCCAGGAAGAAGTAAAAGCAAAGACCTCATTGCCTTTACAAGTAGATTCTCTTTCTCATGCTATTTCAGTTCCTTCTTCAAGCGAGGGGTCGGCCAACCCTTCGAGAGTTTCGGTTCTTCCCAAAGAAGCGATACAGGGAGTTGTAAACAAAGGGATTCTGGAGAGTAAGAACGCTAGCAATGCCCAAGTCACCTTAACTAAAGACGCATCAGGCGTCAATTACACGGTGGATAGCGTAAAATCGGGTAAATTATTTGGTGTTTTTTCGATAAAAGCACCCGATGAGGTACAGCTTTCGGCTCAAACAGGAAAAATTGTTCCGACTCCAAAAACCACAATTCTTAATTTCTTCGGAAGATTTATCAAATAATCTGTGCTCCGCGACTAGGACTCGAACCTAGAACCATTCGCTTAACAGGCGAGTGCTCTACCATTGAGCTATCGCGGAATGTATTTGAAATTATACAATAATCTGTTACAATTTCAAACCATGGGAACAAGAATTGAGTCTTTCGAGCCCAGGTTAAACGCTTGGATTACAGAAGAAATTCTAAAACCGGGGCAAGCGGCTGGTATGGATTCTTTCTTGCCAGATGGAAGACACCTGCACTACACAGTAATTCCATACCTCGATGATTCTCAAACTAAGATTCTGGTTTTGGATGTCAATTTAACAGGAATACCCCCGACTGAGATAATGTTAAGAAAAGGAGAAGACCCCTTTCTGATTTCGGCCAACGGAGAAAAGGGATCACCAAGATTGCCAAGAAAAATAAGTCACATTTAAATTTCGAACCACTTCTTTTCTAATTCTTACCCTAACTTCACTTCCCCTTTACTCTTTAAGTCCAAACTAAAAGCATTATGACAAGACTAGACTCATTTTATTACTACGCAGTTGCAGGAGGAGTTCTCCTTTTTCTCTCAAGATTAAAAGCTATCTTCTAAGCTTGACTTCTCCCCCTTTTTATTCCACACTGGATAAGAAGGAGGTGAAGATAAATGAAGTGGTTACACATTGTTTCGTACTTACTCGTCTGGGTAGGTGCAGTTAACTGGGGCCTCGTGGGTTTATCCAACTATAATTTAGTAGAATCTCTTTTAGGAACAACCGGCCTCGTTAAATACGTTTACATTCTTGTTGGCCTTGCCGGCCTTTACACAATATACGGACACTTGTTGTCAAAAGAATGTAAAATTTGCTCCGGAAAATAAATTTTCTCGGGGTTTTTATTTTGACTATAAATAGCCTTTATTAAGGAGGTGATTATTAATGAAAATGGATTGGAAAAAATGTACAACTCCTCACGCTTTGGCTCACAGCCTTACGGGATTTGGTGTTGCATTAATTTTAATAAATTTTGTTCCATCTCTTAACATGCTTTGGCTCGGAGTTGCAGCCTTAGTTGTTGGAGTAGTTTGGGACATGATGGGAAAATAATTTCGGTCTTATTGCTGATCTGATTTGACAAGGTCTGATATGTTTGCCATAATCATTTTTTATGGCAGAAAGAAACACGGTATCGGAAGCTAGTGTTGTTTGGAGATCTCCTCTTACCAAAGAGGGACATGCAGTAGAAATTAGAAGGCACAGCACGCCAATAACGTCCACTGTTGACGCCGCAGGAGAAATTCCAAGCGGAAGATTAAGCGTATTGGACCCCACGGGTAAAGTGTTGGGAGAGAAAAGGGATCCCGTAAGCCTCGCGCACGCTTTATTTGACGTCCACGAAGAAGATTTCGAGGTAAAAGAATGGAAAAGAGACGGCTTAGAAATGCTTGGAAAACTCCCAAGATCCGCATAAATTCCCTGAAGTTCTTACGGTTTTCTTATTCAATTCTTGAATATCACTAACCCTCTCAATCTAATATCAACCTATGCAAATCCTCAAGATAGCTGAATTCAAAGTCAAAAAGGAAAATTTTAAAGATTGCATGAATAGAATCCACCAATTTGCAAAGAAACTCGAACAAAATCCCTTTCAACAGGAGCAATATAAAAAACTAGACAATTCATCTTATATCCACTTTATGGTCGACAGCCAAACAGAAGTTTACTAATTTACCCCAAATAATCTTTGAGTTTGTTTCCGCGGGATGGATGGCGCAGTTTTCGAAGAGACTTAGCTTCGATTTGTCTTATACGTTCACGGGTAACCGCAAACATTTTCCCTACTTCTTCCAAAGTTTTTGGTCTTCCGTCTTTGAGTCCAAAGCGCTCTTCCAAAACTCTTTTTTCCCGATCGGAAAGAGTCGAAAGAACCTGCTCGACTTGTTCTTTTAACAATTCACGCGATGCAGAATCAAACAAAGTAGGGGCCGACGTGTCGTGGATAAAATCACCAAGACGAGAATCTTCTTCGTCCCCGACGGGTGACTCCAAACTTGCCGGTTCTTGAGAAATTTTTATAATTTCCAGTGCCTTATCAGGATCAATCCCCAAAACTTTCGCAACTTCGTCCGGAGTCGGCTCGCGGCCCAACTCCTGCATAAGTTTTCGGGAAGTTCGCAAAAATCTATTTATATTTTCGACCATGTGGACCGGAATTCTAATTGTTCGAGCCTGGTCGGCTATAGCACGTGTGATTGACTGGCGTATCCACCAAGTGGCATAGGTTGAGAATTTAAATCCCCTTCTCCAATCGTATTTTTCGACAGCGCGGATAAGCCCCTGATTTCCCTCCTGAATTAAATCCAAAAGAGTAAGGCCCCGGCCTACATATTTTTTCGCAATTGACACAACCAAACGCAAATTAGAATTGACTAGAATTTTTTTAGCCGCCATGTCCTTTTTCTCGACTCTTTTCGCAAGGGAGATTTCCTGGTCAAAGCTCAAAAGAGGAATTCTTCCAATTTCTTTAAGATACATTCTAACCGGATCGGAAACTGTCCCTTCTGTAAGAACCGTTAAGGC
>DATFUR010000032.1:0-5555 GCA_035260725.1 Patescibacteria group bacterium | reverse complement strand
TGTGTGTCGGAGGACAAAGTTGTTACGAGAATTTGCAAAGGTTTGGCTTCGTCTCCCGACGGAGGAGGAACTTCTTTAAGTATTGTTTCAAATAAAGGCGTTACGTCTTTCATCTCGCTTAAGTTATTCTCCAAACCTGCCTTGCCTTCTTTGGCCGAAGCATAAATTATTGGAAAGTCGGCTGTCAGGTCGTCTGCTCCAAGCTCCAAAAACAAATCCAAAGTTTTGTCCAAAACCCAATGGACCCGGGCGTCTGACTTGTCGATTTTATTTACAACTACAATTATTTTGTGTTTCATCTCTAGAGCTTTCTTAAGAACGAATCTGGTTTGAGGCATGGGGCCTTCTTTGGCGTCTATTAAAAGCAAACATCCGTCTGCCATTTTAAGAACTCTTTCTACTTCCCCTCCAAAATCCGCATGGCCGGGAGTGTCGATAATATTTATTTTCGTTTCTTTCCAGACAACAGAAGCGTTTTTGGAGAAAATTGTTATTCCTCTTTCCTGCTCAAGCTCGTTACTGTCCATAATGAGAGTATCGGTTGTGCCCTTATGTAGTTTGGTTTGAGACTGTTTTAAAAGAGAATCAACCAAAGTGGTCTTACCGTGGTCGACGTGGGCTATGATTGCAACGTTACGTATGTTCATATAATAAAAAAACCGCCTTTGCGGTAATCTATTATAGCAAAATTTTGACTCTAAAGGTAGCTTTAAGTTAGAATATGTTTATGTTTTGGAGAAAATATCCTCTTTGGTTTAGATACTGGATTCCTCTCGCTGGTGCAATAACTATAATGTGTGGGTTGGTTTATGCAACTGTCCAGCAAAATTTTAGACAAAGCGCCAATGACCCCCAAATTCAAATGGCAGAAGACGCACTCCACCAATTAGAAAAAGGAGAAAACCCCGTCAAAGGAAATATTGTGGATGCTCAGCGTAGCCTCTCGCCCTTTCTGATATCTTTTGACGACAAGGAAAAAGTAGCTTCTTCAACGGTTCAATTAGACGGCAAAACTCCTATTCCTCCAGCAGGACTTTTCCAGTTTGTGAGGAAAGTCGGATACGAATGGTTTACTTGGGAGCCAAAGGAAGATGTAAGGATAGCCACGGTTCTTATGAGAACCAATGGAGACAAACCCGGATTTATCCTAGCCGGAAGGAATATGCGCGAAGTCGAAAAAAGAGAAAGCAGGCTAGAATTTATGGTTTTTGCCGCCTGGGTCGTAGCTTTGGGTTCTACTCTAATTGCCTCAATACTTCTGCTCTAGCTAAAAAGCCGTAGAAAGCTGGATAACGGCTTTGCTTGGAATTTCAACCCAATAAGAAGGTCCTTTTGATCCGTCTTGCCGCGTCGTATTCACAATAAGAAGTGTCTCCGATGCCCAGCCGGTTGTTTCCTGATATGTGTACTCTGTTTTTTTTGCGGCAAATAGTGTTGCTACATTGAGGTATTGTTCACCCTCCACGAGCGGCAGTCCACTGGCATTTATTACAATTGCTTCATTGCCTCCGGCCCTGTTTTTTAGGATAAAAACACGCTTATTGTCGGGTGACCACGCGTTAAACGGAATACTAAGGCTGTCTGCAGCGGGAAGAGTTATGGAGTAAATTGAGCGCTGACTTTTGTCTACAGTGCCGGATGCGATTACTTCGTAAGTCACAGTTGTATCCTTATTTGTCGTTGCTGTTATTTTAAGTGTGGCTGTCCCGTCCGGGGAAACCTGAGAGAATGTTTTTACGGGGGGAACCGGCGCAAGCAGAGATATTGGGTTTTGATATTTCTGTGCCCCAGGTAGAGGGTAATGAATGCTAGGTTTGTGGCTAGTGGACACGGCAAAAACAATACCGGCTGCAGCACTAACGGCGAGAAGTAATATTGTGTCTAATTCTATTGCACGCGTTGTCATATAATTATTGTACAGGGTTATTTTGAATACACTGGCCCGAATTTGTAATTTGGTCGCACACAGATACTGCTGTTCCGAGTGTATTGCCTACCGGCCCGTCTGCAAAGTCAAATAGTATTTTTGCATCAATCGCTCGCATATTTACACACCCATGGGACATAACGTGTCCAAAATTGTTGTGCCAGTAGGCTCCGTGAAGGCCAAAATCGTGGTAGAAATACATTACATAAGGTACATTTGGTAAGTCATATGCGTCTGCTCCCGCGCCTCCAGACATTCGCGTGGCAATTAATTTTTCCCAAATATGGAAATTACCCGTTGGAGTCTTGCCCCATTTTCCGGAGGAGATAAGTGTTTTAAAAACTTGGGTTTCCCCCTGATATGCATATAGAGTTTGCTTTGACAGATCGATATAGATATGTTTTTCTCCGTTTCCCGTACTTATTCCCAAAACTTGCGATTTTCCTATACTTGAAATTGTCGATATATTTGGAGCGCTTACTCTTCGGCCCTGAAACATACCAATCTGATTATCCTCGATTCTCACCGACAAATCAGATACGCAGCTTGTAGAATTTGCACAGATTGGCTGTGTATGGCTCACCTGCTGCGCTACGGTTGTTATTGCAAACGCCAAAATACCTACGAAAACCAGATGCAAATACCGGTTAAAGAAAAAGTGACCGTGATTTTGCCTTTTTGCCATCTAATACTAGATTAGGCAAGATACCTCTCATTTGCAATAGGAAGAAGCATTGTTGACTTGACATTAGTCTTATAGTGTTGTATAATCCGAAGCTAAGTCGTTAAACACACGACCTATAGCACACTATGTTCCAAACAATTTTTATAGGTATTTCCTTATTGTCCAATATATTTATTACTTCCCCAGCGGGAGTATCAAACACCCATTTACTGGGTGCGAGAAGTTTTTCTTTGGAAAACCGCTACCAAGACAAATGGGTCAGCGACGTTTTTAAAGACAACATTCTTTTAAACATGGCCTATTTGAGAGGTTATGAGAAGACTTCTAATGTTAAGTGGGATGCTGTCGAAAAACCCTTCCACTACGACATGACGCTTAAACCCGGAGAGGTTTTTGCTTTCCACGAGGATGTTTTACCTCAATTTGCGGGTAAAGTTGCCAAAACGACTAATGCTCATTTTAACTCTTACGAAGGGTTTAAATCCGACGGATGGTTAGTGGGAGACGGAGTTTGCCATTTAGCCTCACTTATTAACTGGGCAGCCAGAGATGCCGGCTTAGATGTTGTGTCTCCCACAAGACACGATTTTGCCGCAATACCCGAAGTTCCAAAGGAATACGGTGTGGCTATTTATAATTATCCCGGAATGGGATATACAAACCAGGTTCAAAACTTGTATATTACAAACAATCGTTCAAACGACGTTATCTTCGAGTTTGATTATAATGGTAAAGACTTAAAAGTAACTGTTGTCGAACAAAAGTAAATATCCTATACTTGTTATTGATTTTTACCCGTTACTCTAATAGAATTGCCGCTTATGGCTGTTTTGGCAGAATTACAACCAAGAACTGATCCAATTGAGTCAAAAAGAGCTTTTGCAAAGGCAAGTGGCAAATTTTACGCTGGTGTTATTGATATTTATCTTTCCAGAACTTCTCCGCAGGAGAGATGGAAGGCAATTTCGGAAAGTTTGGATCTACTTCCACCGCACGCAAAAAATCTCTATTTTGAAGGCCTCGTGCATTTCGAAGACGAACTTAAGGATAACAAAAGAGCCCTGGATAGCCACCGCGGAAATGAAGTTGACTTTCTCTTAACAATATTATTCAAAAAATCGAAAAAGAAAAAAGCAGAAATAAAGCAGCTATTAAAGGAGGCTCGTGGTGCGGTTTTTATTGAGCCTGTTCCCGGCGCAGCGATTGTGGAAGTTCCGTCTGACTTTTATGAGAAACTAAAAAAAGACGAAACTATTCACCCAAAAAGTTACGCCCTTTATCAGTCAAGAGAATCTACAACCGAACCTTCATTTTGCTTGGTTCAAAAACCGGAGGATAAGAAAAGCATAGCAGACCCAGACACCAAGCTTACCGGATTTGATGTAAGGCACGAATTCCACCATATGTTGTGGAATTTTTTGGAAATTAGTGGATATACAAGAAAAGTTGACGATAGAGATTTTCCCGATGAGTTCCGCAATTTCCGCGATGAATTGGGAGGATATATTATTGACGGAGAGTCTCGAGTGGAAAGGGTGGACATAGATCTGTTGGTTCATTCTAATAAATTAGAGGCTCTCAAACAAGCTAAATTAACCCGTAACTTAGTCCACCGCGCAATGTCTATTGGGCAAAGTAAAGGTGTACCTGCGGAGGCTTATTTGTATGCTGTTTTGTCCGCAAGAAGCTTTGGCGAGCTGGAAGACAATGTCTTAAAGCTAACACCAGCACCTGTTAACAAACCAAATTTTATTCAAGCGTACAAAAGTTTGGAAGATAGATTTAATCAAGGAATAAATATAGTTCTTATAGAAAAACTATTCGAGCATTACAGTACTTTTAAGGGAGAAAAATTAAAATATGTTACTAGACAACTTAAAAAAAGGGGTTTGGAATTTCCCTCCGAGCTTATGACAGACTTTGTAATGTCGGAAGTCGACAAACTGGCACAGTACACTGGGCTTTCTATCGCGGATATAAGATTAAGAGTGGATAGGCTTTTGGATTTTGCTAGCAAATTAAACGTTAAAATCCCACAAGTAAAAGAACTTTGTGATAATTGGATAAAAGGACATTTAAGACTGCCGGAGAAAACTAAAGACCTATTGTTATCCTTACCCTTCGAAATGCAATTCTGGGCTTTACTTGACTCCCAGCCAAAAAAATTCCTGATGGAATATGTAAGGTTTGGCGGAATTGACGAAGGATACAATTTGGAACAAGGAACGGGACTTCCCACAACCAAAGACTCGTCTCTCTCCTTTTTTTATTCCGGAGAGGGCAGTGCGGAGCCTCGCTGGAAGGTTTACCAAAGAGTTATAGATTCGGATCCGTTAATGAGGCAAACTTTTGATGCTGCAAAAGAAGAAATAATTGAGGAGGCGGCACAGCGGTATAGCTCTCACTTTCAAGATTCCGATTTTAAACCCGAATTTGAAAAATACACCAGAATAGTTCGCAGTCTATGATTTACAAAAATAATCTTGACAGATTATTGTGAAAAGTGTTAAGCTCCCTTTTTATGCCGAGACTCGAAATAATGTCCCCATGTGAAATAGAAACAAAACACAAAGCTTCTTTAAGACACAAAACAAATATTGAAAATCCCAGCACTTCCCAAGAAGATTTTAACGATACGTTACTTGCCTTGAGTGTTTTGTCTTTGATCTTGGAGAGGTTACGCTTACTGGCTTTTTAGAATCTACAAAAACCTCCCAATCCTTCCTAAAACTAGCCCTTGCAAGATAACGAAAGATAATTTGACATTAAGGTCCATTAAGAGTAGCCTGTTGTTGTATCCGCTGAACCCATGAAACCAAATATTTTAGTAGTGGTTGATAAGGGCCTCGCGTGGAACGCCTTTACAAGTGTTCCCTGTAACATCTATGTCCAGAATGTGGATCGTGGAATTTTTCATATTTTGGGGTCAGTTATAAACAAAGA
>DATFUR010000031.1:0-30731 GCA_035260725.1 Patescibacteria group bacterium | reverse complement strand
TTTGCCTTTTTTGAAGTCGGAAACGGCCTTTTCGTTATTTTTTAATGCTTCGTCTATTTCCCTATCTAGCTTACTTTCGTCAATCGTAATTGTTTTGACAGATAAAATTGTTTTAACTAATTGAGCAGGTAAAACTTCTTCTATGCTTATTTTTTTATTTATTATGTAATTGGCAATTTGTTTTGGAGAAAGATCGTGCTCCGTTCCTAGCTTTACTGCTTCTTCAAAATATTCTGCTAACGATTTTTCTCTTGTTAATATTTCGCTGTCGTAATCAGATAACCCGTATTCTTTTTTGAATCTTTTGAGCTTTTCGTCGGGAAGTTCCGGTAATTTTGATTTTAGATTGGAAATTTCCGTTGTCGTCCATCTAATCGGTGGGATGTCTGGTTCGGGGAAGTACCTGTAGTCGCTTGCTTCCTCTTTGGTGCGCTGACTTACTGTTTGATTTTTTCTCTCGTCCCATCCCCGCGTTTCCTGGATTGGTGTTTCTCCTTTATCAATTAATTTTTTTTGTCTGTCTATTTCAAACTTGATTGCTCTGTCTACAAAATTAAAAGAATTTATATTTTTTACTTCGACTTTATAAGGTTTTTTTGATCCCGAGAGAGAAATATTAGGTTCAAGTCTCATTTGTCCTTTTTCCATATCTGCATTGGAGATTTCCAAATATCTGACAATTTGCTGGAGTTTTTTTAGATATGTTTTTACATCCTCCGCTGTTTCGAAATCCGGTTCTGTAACAATTTCGACCAGAGGAACTCCCGACCTATTAAAATCTATAAGACTCGAATCTTCAGCGTGGATTAATTTTCCAGTGTCTTCTTCCATGTGGACCCTTGTTATCCCGATTTTTTTACCGTTTACTTCAATTGAACCATTAATACAAAAGGGCCGGTCGTATTGAGAAATCTGATAACCTTTTGGTAAATCGGGATAAAAATAATTTTTCCTGTCGAATTTGGAAAATAGTGAAATCTCGCAGTTTAAAGCAAGACCTAAGCTTATGCACCATTCGATAGCTTTTTTGTTTGGAACAGGAAGAGCGCCCGGAAGTCCAAGACAAACAGGGCAGGTAATTGAGTTAGGTTTTTCACCAAAATATTCTGCCTTACATTTGCAAAACATTTTTGATTTTGTTTTAAGTTCTACGTGGACTTCAAGTCCTATTATTGTTTTCATAAAAATGTCCCAAATTAAATAAAGTACTTTCGGCAAAATGGTTACCTAAAATCTGCATTCCTACGGGCAATTCACCGACCATTCCAATAGGAACGGAAAGTCCCGGAATTCCTGCTATGTTGGCAGGAACCGTTAAGGCGTCAGACAAATACATTGCGAGAGGATCATTTGCTTTTTCTCCTAATTTCCAAGGAAGAGCCGGGGATACAGGAGAAATTAAAACATCTACTTTTTTAAATACCTCATCAAAATCTTTTTTTATTAGAGTTCGGACTTTCATTGCCTTTTTGTAATAGGCATCAACGTAACCCGAAGAAAGAGTAAAAGTTCCAAGCATTATTCTTCTTACCGCTTCGTCTCCAAAATTCTGCCTTGCAGAACCGTACCGTATTCCATCGTATCGGGCGAGGTTACTTGAGACTTCCGAAGGTTGTATTACATAATAACAGGCAATTGCGTATTCGGTATGGGGTAGAGAAACCTCTATAATTTCGAATTTTTCTTTTTCGAAAAAAGAAACTGCTTTTTCTATTTGCTCTTTAACTTTTTTATCTAATCCCTCTCCAAAATATTCTTTTGGAATTCCAATCTTTATTTTCTTTGTTTCTTTTAGATTTTTTGTATAATCAGGAACTTCTTTTGGTGGAGTTGTTGCGTCCATTGGATCTTTGCCTGCAGTCACATTTAAGAATATTGCGGAATCTTCGACAGTTTTTGTAAAGTGGCCTATAGAATCCATCGATGACGCCATCGAAATAATTCCATATCTACTTACTCTTCCATATGTAGGCTTAAGTCCTACGATATTGCAGAAAGACGCTGGTAGTCTTATTGAGCCTCCTGTATCGCTTCCTGTGGCTGCCAAGGCCATATCGGATGCTACAGCAACTGCCGAGCCGCTGCTTGAGCCACCGGGAACGCGGGTTTTATCAAAAGGGTTTTTTGTGGGGCCAAAGTCTGAATTTTCTCCCGAAGACCCGTGAGCCCAGGCGTCCAAATTTGTTTTGCCAATAATTACTGCTCCTGCTTCATACAATTTCCTAACAACTGTTGCGTCGTATTGTGGAATATAATCTTCTAAAACCTTAGATCCCGCAGTAGTTCTAAGTCCCTTTGTTAAAAAAATATCTTTTAGAGCAATTGGAATTCCAAGAAGAGGTAAATCTGCGCCGTCTTTTATTTTTATATCTGCGTGCCCTGCTTGATTTAATGCGCCTTGTTTGTCAACGGTTATAAAAGCATTTAGTTCCTTTTTCTTTTCAATTTCTTCAAGACAAGAAGAAGTAAGTTCATACGAAGAGAAGTTTTTTTTTCTAAGCTGGTCAATAGCATCTTTTATTGTTAATGTATTTAAGTTCATTGGGCTATTTTTACTCCTTCAATTTCTTTAATATCAAACTCAATTCCATCGCTTTCTATTTTTGCTAATGCACCATTTTCAATCCAGAGTCTTTTATTTTCACCATAACCTAAGTGTGTTAAAAAATGACTCATGATTCCTCCATGAGTCATAATTAGAATAGATTTACCTCTAAATGCAATAGCTGTTTCTCTAAGAAAGTTAATTAATCTAGTTGTCATTGATTCACTTTCTTCAACTGTTTCAAAATCTCCTGATCGTTTATGTTTTTTTCTCTCTTCTTCGCTTAGTTTTTGCCACTCATTGAATAAAGACCAAAATTCATCAGACTTAGTGCCTTCAAAAATACCCATATTCCTTTCCCTTAGTGCTCGGGTCGCTTTTACTGCAAGGTTTCTTTCCAATGCTATAACTTCAGCCGTTTTTATCGCCCTTATTAAATCTGACGAAAAGATTTCATCAAAATGTATCCCTCGTAATTTATCGCTTAATTGCCTAGCTTGTCCTTTTCCTAATGGAGTTAAAGGGCTGTCTTCGTGGCCTTGCATCAATCCTTTTATATTCCATTCTGTTTCACCATGTCTGGTAATGTAAAAAGTCGTAGGGTTCTCAATCATTATTAAAAATTCCTTTTACTTTAAAAAGGCCGTTGTGTTGGGATTTTGTATTAGATAATGCTTCCTCTTGGGAAAGCGATGGGGAAGTTTCGTCGTTTCTTGTCACATTTTCAAGGCCTGTTACTTGGCTTGTCTCCTCGACCTTTTCCGTATTAACCTTACCCAGTTTATCAATATAATTAAGGATTGATTGCAATTGTTTTTCGAAAGTTTTTATTTGATTAGCGGAGAGTTTTAAATTAGCCAATTTTGCCACATGGGGAACATCTATCTTCATGAATTAATTATATTGCAACGCCCATTCTCTTGGCAATCACTTCTCTGGCCCTCTGTTCTATTGAATTATTGATAGGAGAGAGGTTAATTTTTTTGTCATATTTCTTTTCCAAAGCAAGTTTAATTAAATAGTCAGCCAGTTTGGGGTTTTTTGGCAGTATTGGTCCGTGGAAATACGATCCGAAACTATTTTTATAAATTGCACCCTCTGTTTTATCTTTACCGTTATTTCCAAAACCTTTTAACACTTTCCCAAGTGGATTAATATTTTTTCCTAAATAAGTTCTGCCGCCATGGTTCTCAAACCCAATTAACGTTCCAAAGTCCGACTCAATAGCGACATTGCCTATTAGTCTTTTTACATTTTCGCCGGGATTTTGTGTATAGAGATCAAATATTCCCAAGCCCTTAATGACCGTTTCGTTTGCTTCTTTGTAGTACTTGCCTAGGAATTGGTATGCCCCACAAATATAGAGTCCCGGAACATTATTTTCTATCATTGATCTTAGAATTTTTGATTTCTTTTTTAGGTCGGTTGACACAATTTTTTGCTGTCTGTCTTGAGCGCCTCCCATGAATAGCAAATCACATTTTTTTAAATTTTCGATTGGGGAGTCAACGTCGAGATTTAAAACTTCAACTTCGATTCCTCGCCATTCACACCTTTTCTTAAGAACTATAATATTTCCTTTGTCCCCATAGGTGCTCATTAATTGTGGGTATAACCAACCAATTGTTAATTTCATAATATTTTTTTACCTGTTAGAATTTTTCTTGTTTCCAGCATTGCAGAATATGTAGGAAGAATGTATAAAGTTTGTTTTTCGGAAGTATTTTTTAAGGCTTTTTTAATTGCTTTTTGCAAATCTTTTTCGACCTCAATTTTTTTCGATGAGGCATATCTAAGACGAAGTGCTAAATCATAAGTTCTGTCTCCGCTCACAACAATTGAATTAAAATTCTTTATGGAATTTTCAAAATCCACATCCCAAATCCAAGACACATCTGTTCCGTCCGGGATTCTGTCGTTTAAAACCAAAAGAATAGATTTACCGCTCGACACGGTTCGCAGTGATTCATTAAAGCCTGTTGGATTTTTAGAAAGATAAATTTTTATTTTTTTACCATCTATTTTTACTTCTTCTTGTCTTCCAAAAGCAGGGTTAAAGTTTTTGAGTGCTTTATTGATTAATGCAAGATTTACTCCTAAAGTTTTTGCTGCCAAGACAGCGGCAAGAGTATTCAGTTTGTTATATGTTCCCAAAAGAGGTGAGTAAGTTTCTTTCAAATCAATATCCGGAGTTTTAAGTCCACAACCTTGACATTGCCAGATTCCAATGTGAGAAAAGTATATTTTTTCAAATTCCAGTTTTGAATTGCATCTTGGACAAAAAACCGAATCGGCCCAATCCTGAGCATGAGTCAAATTAGATTTCTCATTAAGCCCAAAATAAAGGGTTTTTTTCTCTTTCCCAAGATATACAATTGTGGGATCGTTGGCATTTAGGATTAACGTGGTTTTTTTCGGAAGCTTATCTATTGCCAATTTCCATTTTGAAGCAATTGTATTTACTTCGCCATACCGGTCTAATTGGTCTCTAAATAGATTTAATAAAACCAATACGTCAGGAGTTAACTCTTTTAAAACCTGGGGAAGAGTGTTTTCGTCTGTTTCAAATATCGCAAAGTCTTTTTTGATTTTGCCAAAAATATTTGTATTCAAAATTAGTGCCGAAGCAATACCATTAAGAAGGTTAGCGCCCGATTCATTTAATATAACTTTTTTCTGATCTTCCTCAAGAATAGACTGAAGAAGTTTGGATGTTGTGGTTTTTCCATTTGTTCCCGCTATTAAAATAATTTTTATCTTTGAATTTTTTAGAATGTCTTTTATAAAGTTCTTGTTCGAATTTAAAGCAATGTGTCCCGGCCACGTTGACCCGTGGCCTAAGTTTAAAGAACGGCTGAATTTTGTTATAAACTTGCCCAAAAAAATTAGAAGAATGTTCATTTGCTACATTGACCTAAGAATTCTTACCCTTTCTTGAATTGGGGGATGGGTTTGGAATAAATTGGCAAGCCAGCTGGCATCCTTTCCTTTGAAGGGATTAACGATAAATAAATGAGCAGTAGCGTTGTTGGCTGTTTTTAGTGTTGTAGTGTTCTTGGAAATTTTCTCCAGAGCCGATGCGAGACCTTCGGGATATTTAGTCAGAAGTGCTCCGGATGCGTCGGCCAAAAATTCTCTTCTTCGAGAAACCGCAAGTTGAATAAGGGTTGCAATAATCGGGGAAAGGATAGCAAGTATAATTCCAATTATTAAGAATACGCTTTGAAGACTATTGTTTTCTCTTTCTTTTGGCGCTTGTCCAAACCATAAATTTCGAGTGTAAAGGTTGGACAAAAGTGCTACAAATCCCACCAAAACCGAAACAATCGTCATGAGTCTTATATCTAAGTTTTTAACGTGGGAAAGCTCGTGTGCAATAACTCCTTCCAACTCTGTTTTGTTCAATCTTTCCAGAATCCCTGTAGTTGCTGCCACAACTGCGTGCTCTGCGTCTCGGCCGGTGGCAAAAGCATTTGCAGAGGGGTCCTTTATTATGTAAATTTTTGGCATTGGGAGATTGTCTTCCTTGGTTAGTTTTTCTACTATTTCATAAAGCACAGGATAGTCTTCTTTACTGGCTTTTTGTGCCCCGGAGGTTGCCAAAACCAACTTGTCCGAATAAAAATAGCTTGCAACACTTGTAATTAAAGAAAAAACAAGAGCGAACCAAACATAAGATAGGCTGTATCCGAGTGACTTAACAAATACATAAACTACCGTAGTTATAAAAACGGTAAAAAGACCCATTATTAACCACGTTTTTGTCTTATTTTGTGTTATTGAGGTTTGCAATTTCATGATTTAAGCCAATTTGAGAAGTCATTATAGCCCAAAGTATTTAGAATGTCACTTTTCTTGGCCCAGCCTCTTTTTGCAATGGCTACTCCATAGCGGGCCATTTCCATTTGATTGACTCTGTGGCTGTCCGTATCGATTACCATTTTGACTCCGGCTTCCACAGCATTTCTGATTATAGAATCGGGCAAGTCGAGCCTAGTGGGCCAACTGTTGATTTCTAGAGCCTTGTTATGCTTTTTAGCAAACTCAAATATTTTTTTCCAATCCAATTCGTATCCCGGCCTCGTATTAAGAAGTCTACCCGTGGGATGGGCAAGTATTTTGGCTTTGGGGTGAGAGAGGCCCTTTAGGACTCTTTGAGTCATTTTTTCTATGTCCATACTAAAAACACTATGTATCGAAACAATTGCTCCGTCGAGTAAATTTAAAGATTTATCATCTATTGCAAGCTCGCCCGAGGGTAAAATATCTACTTCGAGTAATTTAATTATTCGAACACTTTTATTGCTGGATTTAAGTTGTTCAATTTTCACATCTCTTTTCTTTAAAATTTCGTATATTTGTTTACTTGTATGTTTTGAAATGCTGGGATTGTGTTCGGAAAAGCCCAGATATTCGTATCCAAGGTCTTTTGCTTTGTCTAACATTTCCTGCATTGGACTTAGTCCCAGATCGTGACTGGGTTCAATAGGATAATCGGAATGGATATGAAGATCTCCTTTTAGATCTTTTAATTGGACAAGGGTTGGAAGTTTATGCGCCGCAGCAAGTTCGATTTCTCCCGTATCCTCCCTCATTTCAGGCTCTATATAATCCAAGCCGATTGTTTTATAAAATTCTTCTTCTGTTTTGTATTTTTTGACAGGTTGTTTTTTTTCTTTGAGAAATTTTATTCCATATTCGGATAGAGAAAGCCCTTTTTTAAGAGCAAGTTCCCGAAGATGAACATTGTGATTTTTACTTCCAGTGAAGTGCTGTAAAAGCGACCCGAATGCTTCTGGGGGCTGAATAAGAAGATCTACCTGCCGGCCACCGGCAACCAAAATCGAGCCCGACACATCTCCTTTTTCGATTACGCGCTCGAGATAGGGATAAGAAACGAAGTAATCCAAAACAGCCTTGGGATTGTTGGAAGCTACGGCCAGATCAATGTCTCCGACCGTGGCTACTTTTCGCCTTAGGCTGCCTAAAGGTTCGACCCTTTCGACGTACTCTGATTTTTTAAGGTATTCTACCAATCTGTCTGCGACTTCTTGTGCGTAAGGAAGTACCATGCGGGTTGTTTTACCCTTGCCTTCCCTAAATTCCTGTATGGCACGCAGGATATCGGCTTGAGACTTTTGCCCAAATCCGGCAAGAGAGGCGATTTTCCCCTCTTTTGCGAGTTTTTCTAAGTCGTCAATTACTGTAGCTTTGTCTTTTAGATTAAAATGTTTTACTAAAGCATAAGCTTTCTTGGGACCAAAGCTGGGTATGTCCAAAAGAGGAAAAACAGCCTCGGGAATGTCTTTTAGAACCCATTCAAATCGTTTTACCCTTCCGGTTTTCATTAGTTCCTCAAGGTGTGATTTAATTGACGCCCCAACGCCCGGAATTGTATCCAATGTATTATTTTTGTAAAACTCCACTATTTCCGTATTAAGGTGGGCAATTGTGTCGGCAGCTTTTTGATAAGCGATAATTTGGAATCTGAATTTTTTGTCGTCTTTTATGCTGTAGGCTGCGGCAATATTTTTTAGAAGACCTGCTATTTCTTGATTGCTCATTAATCGA
The DNA here is from genome assembly GCA_035260725.1 of Patescibacteria group bacterium. Lineage (GTDB taxonomy): Bacteria > Patescibacteriota > Microgenomatia > Levybacterales > UBA12049 > DASRFS01. The sequence goes on along the minus strand of DATFUR010000031.1, from coordinate 22,615 downwards.
ATTGTACCAAGAGCATTGACTCGAATTCAAATATTGGTTAGAATATCAGCACCCTTTCTCAAACAAGGGGTGGTAGCTCAGTTGGCTAGAGCGTCTCCCTGTCACGGAGAAGGTCGCGAGTTCGAGTCTCGTCCATCCCGCCAATTCGGCAAGTTCAGTGTAAACCCTGCTTCAAATTAAAATGCCAAGAAAAAAGAAAAAAATTACCAGGAAACTAAAAAAATCCTCTCGAGTGCCGGGCAGAAGCGCCTCGATTAAACTGGCTAAATCTCATCTAGGATTTAAATTTTCCGAATCATATATTAGCTTGATTTTAGGAATTTTGGTTGTCTTAGTCGCATCAATTTTGGTTTTTACATTTTCCAAAAATAGAACTTACGATAGAATAAATACGGCGGTTTCTACGTACCAAGAATTGACAACTTCAGATCAGCATCAGGAAAATTCTAAGAAAACATATGAAGTAAAGTCCGGAGACAGTCTTTGGGCTATCGCGGAAAAAGTTTATGGATCGGGATACAACTGGGTAGATATTGCATCGGCAAATAAATTAAAAAATCCCGGAGCAATAAACGCAGGAGACAGTCTTACGATTCCGGAAGTTAAGAAAATTGTAGTTGAAAATTCGAGTGCACAAAATAGTACTACTTCTATAACTGACTCATCGTACACGATTCAAAGCGGAGACAACCTTTGGGATATTGCAGTAAGAAGGTATGGAGACGGTTACAAGTGGCCTGAGATTGCACGATTAAATAATGTTCCAAACCCCAATTTGATCTACTCCGGAAATACTCTTAAATTACCTAATTAAGAAAATTATTTATTCCGTCCTTGGAAATAGAGGGTTGAGTTTGACTCATGAAATCAATTAGCGCACTTCTCATAAGCTCCGGATCTTCAAATCCAGTTGGCGAAGTAAATTCAATCTCCTGACTGCCAAAATCATAGCTAAAACTCCCCAGCGCCGAATCCACGCGTATGTAAGACACATATAAATGTCTCATTCGGGTTATTGTTTCGGCAACCGCTGCAGAGCTTATAGGTCTTACCGCGTCCACCTGTATTGGGCTTCTCTCGGGTTCTGCCTCCGAATAATAACTTAAACTTAATTCCTCGTGGCTTTGTTGAGGATGTTTACTGTCGAACCTTTTAAAGTATGGCTCAATCGCGTCTACAAATTCTTCCCATTGCATTGGAGTTTGCCATATTGCAACGAAGAATCCATCTTTCTTTTGCAAAGTGAACAAAGGATTCTCGGGGGTTTGTTTCCATAATTTTATTTCGACTAAGTCCCCGGTCTTTTCCTCAGTTTTTTTAAGAGGTCCAAGTTTTGGATCTATTACGTCGTAAGTCTTTAATGATTCTGTCATGGAAATCTTATAGCACAGTTTAAATTCTAACTCAAGGGTGGTAAAATCGGATAAACGCGGGATTAATACAGTGGTAGTATGCTACCTTCCCAAGGTAGATATGCGAGTTCGATTCTCGTATCCCGCTCACTGATTTTCTCGTATTGACGGCCTCTTTTGTAACTGTTATTATTAATCGTGCCCACTACTAATAATAAAAGCACAAAATATATCTTTGTTTCGGGTGGTGTGATATCGGGAATCGGAAAAGGAACCACAGCTGCTTCCATCGCTTTTCTTCTCAAATCCGCAGGATATAAAGTCGCCCCAATAAAATTCGAAAATTATTTAAATATTGACGCGGGAACAATAAATCCAATTGAACACGGGGATCCATTCTTGTGCGAGGACGGGACAGAAGCGGATATGGATATAGGAACTTACGAAAAGTTTTTAAGCGAGGATATGGGCCGGGACAATTTTGTAACTGCTGGACAAATTTATAAAACAGTTATAGACCGGGAAAGAAGATTTGAATATAACGGCGAAGATGTGGAAGCAATTCCTTACATAACGGACGAAATAATAAAAAGAATCAATAATATTGCAAAGAAAAAAGACGCAGACATTGTAATTGTGGAATTGGGTGGAACAGCGGGTGAGTATCAGAATGTTTTTTATTACGAAGCGTCAAGAATTTTAACTTTAAAAAAACCCGGAGATGTAGTTCATGTTCACGTTAGTTATATTCCCACACCGGAACATTTGGGAGAACCAAAAACAAAACCTACACAGCTTTCTGTTAGAACCCTAAATTCTTTAGGAATACAGCCGGATTTTTTAATCACTCGCTCCGAAAAATACTTGGACCAAAGACGTCGCGACAGACTTGCACTTTTTTGTAACATGCAAAAAGAAGATATCATTTCAAGCCCCGACGTGGATTCTGTTTACGAAATTCCAATTGTCCTGGAGAAACAAAAACTTAACGAAAGAATTCTTAGAAAATTAAAACTTCCCGTTAAAACTCCTAAACTGGCCGAATGGAATAAGCTTTTGGAAAAAATAAGAGACGGAAAAGAAACTATCGAAATTGCAATTGTTGGAAAATATTTTGGAACAGGAGACTATGAGTTGGGAGACTCCTACGCTGCGCTTTTTGACGCAATAAATCACGCCGCCTGGCAGAAAGAAGTCCGTGTGAAGACGCGATGGGTGGATGCGGAAAAGGTAGAAAGAGATGGCGTTTCGATTATTGGAAATCCGGATGGGATAATAGTTCCCATTGGGTGGGGGCAAAGAGGGGCAGAGGGAATGATTTCTGCTGCCTCATATGCCCGAGAAAAGAAAATTCCTTATCTGGGGCTTTGTTATGGAATGCAGCTTGCTGCTGTCGCATATGCCAGAGACATTTTAGGTTACGAGAAAGCAGATACTATTGAAAATTCTCCGAAAACAAAACACCCCGTAATCCACCTTATGCCGTCACAGAAAAAATTTATGGATAAAAGAGCTTATGGAGGAACAATGAGGCTTGGAAGCTGGAGGGCAAAGGTAAAAAAAGGAACAATTGCGTTTGATATTTATAAAACCGAAATGACAAGTGAAAGACATAGGCATAGATACGAATTTAACGATAAATATGCAAAGGATTTCGAAGGTAAGGGTTTGATAATCTCTGCCAGATCGGTTGATGAAGGGCTGGCCGAAATAATTGAACTTCCAAAGTCGGTTCACCCCTTTTATTTGGGAACTCAAGGACACCCCGAATATAAAAGCCGTCCATTATCTCCTCATCCCATATTTTCCGCTTTTATTGCAGCTTGCAAAGCTGTTGACAAGTTGGGAAGTCAGTGATATAAAGTTTTTAGATCTATGGAAAGAAGAGGCGGAATAATAGGCGCTTTAAAAGAAACTGCAATTCAGACTGCTATTGCCTTGGGTAAGCCTGACGCAACTTTGGCTCTCTCTAGAAAATTTGGCAAAGAAGAAGCAGAGCAAATATCTAATTGGAGAGAAGCTCATGTGGTAGCTGCTGATAATGCTGCGCATAGATGGGATGACAAGTCCCGTAAGGTTCATTTGGATGCAAGCACAGCTACTCCGCCTTTTTTTCTGCCTAGCCATCAATCTTGAGCTTCTTGAGGAATTAAAGTAATTAAGGTATAATCTCAAAATATGATTTCGCAAATTGATTTTCGCCCCGGAGATATTGTTAGAGTACACCAAAAAATTCTTGAGGGAGAGAAGACAAGAATTCAGGTATTCGAAGGTGTTGTTTTAAAAATAAAAGGGAGAAGCGGAAACAAGATGTTTACCGTCCGAAAAGTTGTTGGAGATGTGGCAATTGAGAGAATTTTCCCTATTGACTCACCTGTTATAGAAAAAGTGGAATCAAAAGGAAAAATAAAACAGAAGGTAACACACTCAAAACTTTACTTCTTAAGAAAACAGATTTAACAAATGAAAATTTCTAATCCCTTAGCCCGAGAGGGAGAAGAAATAGCTACAAATTACCTCAAAAATTTAGGTTACAAAATAATCGACAGAAACTTTAGGGCGAGAAATACAGAAATAGATATAGTAGCAATAAAAGATAAGATTCTCGTTATTGTGGAAGTAAAAACCAGAACGTCAGATAAATTTGGAACACCTCTTGAGTCAATTAATTATTTTAAACTTAGATCTTTGACCAAAGCGGCAGAACATTACAAAATAACCCACAAAAATCTTCCCGAACTATTAAGAATTGATGCGGTCAGTGTTGACTTTAGCTCAATACAGCCAAAAATCGAGCACATTCAAAACATCAGCGGTTTTTAGTAAGAATCAACCACGCCGTCCTATAGTTGATATTTTTAAATTTTGTTGTATAATCATCAACATGGCTGGAATCGAAAATAGAATTACTTGTGTAAGAGTAGATATCTTAAAAGATGGGACAGCAACCGTCTCAGATATTTTAGGCGATGAACAGTTTGCTGTAGATTCGCAAACAGATATGGCTACGGTACGCGTTTCGGGTCCGATAGATTCGCAAACAGATATGGCAATAGTTAGATCAAGAACTCTTAAAGTTCCATTTTCGAGGTTTAATCATGCATTGAATGAGGAAGTTTTCGAAGCCAAAGCTGTAAAAGCAGGTAATTCATCTTATTTCGCTCTTAAAAGAACTAAACGCGGTTTTTAAGCATTTTAATTTGGTCGCGGATTGTCGCTGCTGTTTCAAAATCCAGATCTTTTGCTGCATTTCTCATCTCCCGAGACAGTCTTTTTATTAAATCCTCTTTTTCGTCGGGCAGAATAACTTCTTTTTGGAGTTTCATTAAAAGATCTAGTTTTTGTTCCTTTAGCTCTTCTTCCTCGACAAGCCTTGCCCGAATTTTTTTCTCGATACTTTTTGGAGTTATGTTATGTTTTTTATTGTAATTGAGTTGTATATTTCTTCTTCTTTCGACTTCTTTTATGGCCTCATCCATGGAACCGGTTATATTGTCGGCATACATAATAACCTGGGCGTCTACATGACGGGCCGCTCTACCCATTGTTTGAATTAGTGAAGTTTTACTCCTTAAAAAACCCTCTTTATCCGCGTCCAAAATCGCAACAAGAGAAACCTCTGGAAGGTCAAGTCCCTCTCTTAGAAGATTAATTCCAACCAAAACATCGTATTCGCCCGACCTTAACTTATCCAAAAGATCTTGTCTTTCTAAAGTAACAATATCGGAGTGCAAATAAGAAACTTTTATGTCTCTTTCGAGTAAATATGTAGATAAATCTTCTGCCATTCTTTTTGTAAGAGTAGTGACTAAAACTCTCTGTTTTTTCTCGACTCTTTTTTGTATTTCCGAAATCAAATCCTCGATTTGTCCTTTTGTCGGTCTAACGCTTACTTTAGGATCCACAAGTCCCGTAGGCCTTATTAGTTGCTCTGCAATAGCATCGTATTCGGTGGCAAGACTTAATTCGTATTCATTTGGGGTTGCAGAAACATAAGTTATTTGGTTTACGCGTCTGGCAAATTCATCGTATTTTAGAGGTCTGTTGTCCAAAGCAGAAGGTAGCCTAAAACCATAGTCGATAAGCATTTGTTTTCTCGAACGGTCTCCCGCGTACATTCCCCGGATTTGGGGAAGAGTAATATGAGACTCATCGACAATTGTTAAAAAATCGCTGTCGCACTGTTTAAAATAATTCAGAAGACTATAGGGCGGTTCACCGGGTTTGCGGCCATCGAAATACCGAGAATAATTTTCGATTCCATTTACATAGCCTAATTCCCTAATCATTTGCAAATCGTAATTGGTTCGTTGGATAAGCCTGTGGGCTTCGAGTTCTTTGCCCATTTTCTTTAGTTCTTCGACTCTTTTTTTAAGATCGCTTCTAATTTCCGCAAATATAGGTGTGTAAGTAACAGGACTTGTCATGTAATGTTTGGCAGGGTAAATTACGGTGGAAACGTTTTTTTCCAAGAGGTTTCCTGTAAGAGGGTCAAATTCCGTAATGTCTTTTATTTTGCCTTCTATTGTCTCGATTCTAAGTCCCGAATCGGCGTAGGCCGGGAATACATCCACATTTTCTCCTCTTACTCTAAAACTTCCCCGCTCAAATGCATAATCATTTCGGTCGTATTGCAAGTCGGTAAGCCGCATCATAATTTCCTGCTGGCTTACCTTTACTCCGGGTCGGAGTTCCATGATAAATTTTCCGTACTCAATAGGGGAACCTATGTTGTAAATACAGGAGACAGATGCCACAACAATTACGTCTTTTCGGGTTAGAAGATTGGTCGTTGCGGCTAATCTTAACTTATCAATCTCCTCGTTTATCTCCGATTCTTTGTTGATGTACGTGTCTGTTTGAGGAACATATGCCTCGGGCTGGTAAAAATCGTAGTAGGAAACAAAGTAGGATACCGCATTTTCCGGAAAAAAATCCCTGAATTCCTGGTAAAGCTGTGCAGCCAGAGTTTTGTTGTGAGAAATAACAAGAGTCGGTTTTTGGATATTTTGGATCACATTAGCCATGGTAAAAGTCTTGCCAGATCCCGTAACTCCGACCAAAACCTGGTGTTTTGCGTCTTTTTGGATTGTTTTTGTAAGCTTTTCAATTGCTTGCGGCTGGTCGCCGGTAGGCTTGAAATCTGATTTTAATTTAAACTTCATCGAAACCTTATTCTACCACATTGGTTAACGTCTGATAACCAATCAGGAGAGCAAATAAATACCAAGAAGAAGAATGAGTGAAAATAAAATTTTCTTAGATATAGCTTCTTTCGTAAGATTTTCCTTAAAAATCTTAGGGGCAAGCATGGTAAGGATTATTCCATATAGTATTCCGTAAAATGTCATTGTGCTACCTAAAACACTTACCAATGCTACTGAACCCAGTGAGATAGCTAAAAAATTAACGGCTTTGCCAATAATAAATATTCCTTCATTCAGAAACATTATTCCCAATACTTTTTTCCCGACAGATCTAAAACTTTCTCTAAACGCTTTTCTCACGTGCTCAAAAAATAAATACAGAACCAACCCACCCAAAGCTAATCCCCAACTTTCATAACTTAATATTTTAGAAAAAGAATTTGCATCGATAGTAAATTTAATTAAAATGTTAGATATCGCCAATAAGAAATCAACAGCGAGTATTGTGTAGAGAGAAGACGATAACCTTATTTTTTCCAAATCTTTTTTCAGTGATAATCCTATTGCAGATGAAATTATCAAACTAAAACCGATAAATTGCTGAGCTGTAATAGTTTCCTTTAAAAACAGGAAGGATAGGATTAAAACAAAGACCGGTTGAACCTGAAAAAGAATAATTACAAAACTTGTTTCATTTTTAGACAACGCGTTGAAGTAAAGATAATATGCAATCAAAGAAATAAACCCTGCAGATATAACAAGTAGAGCATCTCTTAAGCTTAGAATCGGTGTTCCGGAGAAAAGCCAAAAAATTGTTCCGAAAACTATTGCCGTGATCGCGCCATAAACGGGCATTCCGCGATAATCTCTAACTTTACTTACAATAACGTATTTGTCTATATAATTGACAATAGTAAATATTGCTGGAGCCAGGAGAGCCAAATAAAACCAGTTCACAGGATAATTTTATCACAACTGATATATTAAGTATTAATTCTTCATATTGACAAAGTTCTACTATTTTTCGTATATTTTTCTTATGGCTGGAGTTCTATACAAGAAGGAAAGAGAGGTCTTAGAATACTTGGCTCAATTCCAAAGACAATATGGTTATTCTCCAACATTGGCTGAAATAGCTAAGGCTACAAGTCATAGAAGCAATTCCACAGTCCACACACTCATAAAATCTTTAGTTGAGAAAGGCTATATTCAAAAAGTCGACGGAAATACAAGAGTTCTTAAGATAATCGACGAAAAAGTGACTTTTTCCATGCTTGGGAGCAAGCCTGCTATAGAACTGCCATTTATGGGATATATTGCGGCTGGAAGGCCCCTGGAGCCTCATACAGACCCTAACGCAACCTTTCACGTATCGGCTTCACTTTTATCGGGCGAAAAGACAGCTTATGTGCTTCAGGTAAAGGGCCAGTCTATGATAGAAGACGGTATTTTGGACGGCGATTTCGTGGTAATCGAGAAAGTAAATGAAGCTGTAAACGGAGACATTGTGGTAGCAATTGTAGACGATAACTTGGCAACCCTCAAAAAATTCTTCTTAGAGAACGGAACAGTAGTTTTAAGGCCTGCAAATTCGGAGATGCAGCCCATTTATCCAAAATCGCTTCTAGTCCAGGGCAAAGTCGTGGGCCTCGTCAGGAAGTTTTCTTGAGTTTAATTATTTTCAGTTTGTGGTTGAGGTAGTATACAACTCCGATTAAAATTACTCCTGCGATTGCGAATTCAAATTTTCTATAGTAGGGTTGGAGCGAGTGCCAGTTTTTGCCGAGGGTAAAGCCGACATAGGTGAGAAATAAGCTCCAGAGGAAACTTCCTGCAAAAGTGTAGATCGAAAATTTTAATAGATTCATTTCCGCCAAGCCTGCTGGGAGAGATATAAATGTTCTAACGCCGGGCAGAAGTCTCGAAAGAAACGCGATAGGGTTTCCGTATTTTTTGAGCCAAGAGACAGCTTTTACATAATCTTGTTCGGTTACAAGAACAAATTTACCAAATTTTCTTATAAAGCTTAGGATTACGTGTTCTTCCAAATAATATCCGACTCCGTATGCGATAAGTGATCCCACCAGATTAGCTAAAGCGCCCAATAAAACAACAATCCAGAAGTTTAAGATTCCCTGAGATACCAGAAATCCTGCAAACGGCATGGTAATCTCCGAAGGAATTGGCAGGAGTAAGGATTCCAGAGTCATTAGGACGAAAACGGCCAAATAGCCGTTTGAGGTTATAAAGTGTATAATTGCGGATGATAAACTCTCAATCATGGGTAATTTATATATTGTAGCAACACCGATTGGAAATTTACAAGATATAACTTTTCGCGGCGTAGAAACTTTAAAAAAAGTTGATGCAATCGCATGCGAAGATACGAGAAAAACCTCTTTTTTGCTTCGTGCACTTGGTATTCAAAGAGACCACAAGGATCTAATTTCTTATTATGAGCAAAACGAGGCAACAAGAATTCCACAGATAATAACTTTTCTTAAAAACGGTGGAAATGTTGCGCTTGTTTCGGACGCGGGGACACCGGCAATCTCGGATCCGGGTTTTAAACTTATCAGGGAATGCATAGAGGAAGATATAAAAGTCGAATCTATTCCGGGTGCATCATCGGTTATTTCGTCTCTCGTTGTATCTGGTCTTCCTACAGATAAATTTTTATTTTTGGGCTATCCTCCAAGAAAACCCGGTCATAGAATTAAATTTTTTGAAAATATCAAAGACTCTTACAAATTTATTGAATCAACAATAATTATTTTCGAGGCTCCACATAAATTGCTTAATACATTAAATGAAATGAAAGATATTTTTGGTGACATAAACGTTGTTGTGGAAAGAGAGCTTACAAAAATTCACGAAGAAGTCAGACGCGAAAAAATATCAAAATCAATAGAGCATTTTCAAAAGACAGCTCCGAAGGGAGAGTTTGTTATTTTATTTAACCTCAAGTGACTTGAGTTGTTTTTCGATATCGGAAAGTCTGTTGTATTTGGAAACCATTTCTCCTCTTGCGATACTTCCAAATCTTGTGTAATCCGAGGAAACAGCAACCGCAAAGTCTGCTATAAAATCATCATTAGTTTCGTGAGATCTTGAAGATACGATAATTTTGAGGCCCGCTGCTCTGGCTACTTCAACAGCGGCAAGAGATTCTATGACTGTGCCGATTTGCAGTGGTTTTATTACCATTCCGGTAATTGCTTTTTTGTCTAGCGCCATCTGAAGTCTGTAGAGATTGGTCGCTGTTAAGTTGTCCCCAACAACAAGGGTGTCGGCAGAAAAATTTGATGCAAATTGGCTCCATCCTTCCAAATCCTCGTCGGCAAACGGATCTTCAAGATAAAGTACATTGTAATTCTTACAAATCTCCTGATAATACAAGGATAATTCGGAAGAAGACAGTGTACTGGCTTTGTCTTTGATCTTATATTTACCATCTTTATAGAAATTATTAGCGCAAACATCGACTCCCGTAAAAAGATCAAAGCCCAATCTTAAATTTGCAGTTTCAACTCCCTGTTTAATAAGCCCCAGTGCATATTCGTTGGAAGAAACTTTTGGAGAAAATCCGCCTTTGTCCGACACCAAAGTGGATAAACCGTTTGTTCTTAGAGTTTCTTTAAGAGATTCATAGACCCGGCTTATAATAATTAAGCTATCAGAATAATTTTTCGAAGAAGCTGTAAAAACAGAAAAATCTTTAAAGTCCGCGCCGTCTTCCTTATTTCCATTAAGTAAATTGAAAATTGGAGCTGGAGTTTTTAATACAAGATTTTCTTTCTTAATATACTCCCGAAGATATAAGAAAAGAGGAAGAGTGGAACTTTGTGCCGCTGCTTTGCATACGGCAATAGAAACGGAGAGAATAGCATTTGCTCCAAGTCTGGCCTTGTTGGAGGTTCCGTCAAGCTCTATCATTTTTTTATCTATTTCCTGCTGCTTTGTAGCGTCCATATCTAGAAGGGCGGGGGCAATAATGTCGGTAATATTCGCAATTGCCTTCAAAACACCTCTTCCCTGGAAAACCTCGCTATCTTTGTCCCTCAGCTCTACCGCTTCGTAATTCCCTCCGGCTCCGGCAGAAGGGACTGAGGCTATTCCAAATCTTCCATCGCTAAGTATTACGGTGGTTTCTATTGTCGGCTCTCCTTTTCCGCTCAAAATTTGCCGAGCCCTAATTTGTTTTATTTTTGCCATTGTTAAATTATGTGGTGGGAATTTTTAATAATAGAGAAGTGCGTTTCTGGAAAAAAAGTCTTGTGTGAATCAATATGTGTTTCCGGTTTTATTTTTAATACATAAGTTTTGTTGCCGTCTATTGCCCAGTCAATTTCGTGAGGCATATAAAATTCTTTTTTAAATTTACTCACTAAATTTTCCAAATACTCGGTCTCTTTTTTGGAGAGCAGGAATTTGGTGTTAATACTTTTTGTGGAAGTTCTAATTGTTCCTGTTTTGCCTTTTACAATTTTTTGGACAATTAGAGTAGGATTAACCGTAGGAGTGGTAGGAGAGTAAATAGACAACCATTTTTCCTTAATAATATTTATTAAAGATGCATCTCCTTTTAGAGAATGGCTGGGTATGCCTTTTGAAACGTGAGAGAAAGAAACATTTATGTGGGCGTGATGCAAAACTCCTCCGAGATTTTTATATTCCCTTAAAATTTCATTTAAGATTTGGTTGGGAATACTGCTTTCTTCCAGATGTCTTTTTATGTAAAAGGCGGTGTCTTTAACCGATTTTGCTTTCTCCAAGTCCACAGTGCCCAATAGGTGCTTTATCTTTTTTTCAATATTATTTGCTTTTAAAAAATCCAAATAGGCTTCTGCTTTTACAATAAATGAATCGGGGATTAAGAAACCTGCGGCTTTAAGTTTTATTAGCTGGTTGACTTTTTCTCCATGACTTTCGTCATTTTCCAGCTTACCTAGCGATGTAACGTAGTTTTGGGCAGCCATACTTATATTATGGAAAGTTTAATAAGAACTTGCAACTATTTATTGAGGTTTTCTTTAAAATAGTCTACCCATGGAATAAGGCTTGGATCAAGGCCGTAAAGGAGTGCTAGATACAGAGTTACATATCCGCCAAAAGAAAGAGTATTAAAAACTTGCGCAACATTATGACTGTCTTCCACCATATATTCTAAGTACTCTAATTTGTTCTTTCCTATAACGTCCTTAGTAAGTTCAATTCTCTTTTTTATAATATCCGGATAGGAATTCGAGTTTATAAATAAAACTTTTAACTTATGTCCAGCGGGATTTTGGAGCCCTTCCATAAGGTGATGGTTGAGTTCCGGAATATCTTCAAATGCGGAAAAACTTTTTGAAGTTTCGTTAAATTGGTTCCTGATTATATGAGCGTTTCCATCTAAAAATTCCGCAGCAATAATTACAGGTATGTGATTAACAAGTTTTGCGGCAATTTCCTGGGCATTTTTTTTAACTGTTTCTTGTGATTTATCTAGATATTCTATGCTCTCTAGAACATCCGCCTCGGTAAGATTTATTAAACCTATCCTTGCTAAAATTCCCAGAGTTCCCAATACAATATAACCGGTTCCTAATCTTGGTTGGCCTGATGGATTATGGGTAGGCGTAAAAATAACGGATGGTAAGTTATTGTTTTTAACAAATTCTTCTAATTTGCCGCCTGAAGTTAGCGTTGTGATCTTGCATTGTTTTTCTAGCGCTTCAGAAGCGCAAGATAAAATTTCTTCTGTTGACCCCGAATAACTTACAAGAACAACAAGCGAATCTTTATCTGCAAAAGCAGGTAAATGGTAATTATTATTAACAACAAGAGGAATTTTTAGGGATTCTTTGAAAGCTGAAAGTGCAACATGTCCTCCGTAAGCCGAACCTCCCATCCCACAGATAATTATATTTTTTACATCTTTATAATTTTCCGGAAATATAAAATTCCCAAGCTGATCCCAAATTTCTTCGCATTGCTTGGCCAACATTCCTGTTGATTCATAAACATTTTTTGGGTCCAGTTTTTTTATTTCTTCTAGATTATTTAAGTCCATAGTTAATGAATGTGTGCTCCAAAGGATTCTATATAGTTTTTTATCTCCTCAAACCTTTTATCCAGGATTTCTTTTTCTCTCGTCTCTATATTTAATCTTAACAAATTTTCTGTATTAGATTTTCTTAAATTAAATCTCCAATCGGAAAATTCGACTGATAATCCGTCAATATGTTCTTGTTTGCCCTCTTTGTATTGTTGGGTGATTGCCTCGATTATCTCATCCTTTTTTTCTGTTTCAAAGTTTATTTCTCCCGGAGTAAAATATTTTGAAGTATAGGGAAGTGCCAATTTGGAAAGAGTAGTATTTTGATTAGAGAGCATCTCTAATATTATGAATAAAGGGATAATTCCGTTGTCTCTATTAAAATTCTCTTTAAAATAAAAATGAGAAGACATCTCTCCTGCAAAAACACCGTTTTCCTGTCTCATTCTGTCTGCAATAATTGTCATTCCCGGTTTTGAAACAATTGCTACTCCGCCGGAGTTTGTAATCTCCTCTGTTGTTGCCCAGACTAACCTTGGATCAATCAAAATTTTAGCTCCAGGATATTTCTTAAGCATTTCTTTGGCAATTATGGCAGTCATGAAGTAACCTTCTATAAACGTTCCGGTTTCATCTGCAAAAAAGCATCTGTCGCCGTCTGCATCCCACGAAACTCCCAAGTCAGCTTTTTCTTTTTTTATCAAATCTAAAAGCTCTTCCCTATTTTGAGGCAATAGGGGATTGGGCGGACCTTTTGGAAATGTACCGTCGGGCTTTTCATTTAATGGAACCAAAGTTAACGGTAAATTATACATTTCTACCGCTTTTTTTAAAATTATAAAATCGACTCCGAAATTTGCGTTCGCGACAATTTTAAAAGGTTTAATATTGGAAATGTCTATAAACGAAACAGACTTTTTTATAAATTCTTCAAGAAAGTCCTTTTTAGAAAGTGTCCCTTTTTTGGTTGCACCAGGTAAGTCAATAGAATTTTTTAGAATTAAATCTTTCATCTGGGACAAACCTGTTTCGGACGATATTGGTTCGGCGTTTCTTTTACAAAAGTTCATGCCATTCCATTCTCTGGGGTTATGAGATGCGGATATGGTAATTCCGCCATCTACATCGCTTGATCCTACGGCAAAATAAAACAGATCGGTAGAAACAACCCCTATATCTGTAACATCTATTCCGTTGTTAATGAAAGTATTTTTGACCGCTTCAAATAATTTATCTCCCGATTCACGGACATCTCGGCCCAAAATGACCTTTTTAACACCGAAGAATTTTATATATGCCTTAGTTATTGCAGTTGCGACTTCCTCATTAAATTCTGTCGGGTAAATTCCCCGTACGTCGTAGGATTTAAATATGGAGGGATTTATATCCATTGTTTTATGTTATATTTCGAGCAAAAAAATGTCAATTGCGCGGGTGAGATTCGTTATTTCTCCAACTTTTATTTTAAGATCAATATTAAAAAGTTGATCATAAATTTTTTTTAGTTTCTCAATTGTAAAAAAACCTGCTTGTCTTTTTAATTTATCTTTTTGCCAAAGAGCGAGGCGTTTAACCTCGTCGATTGTGTCTCCCGTACCAGACATTGCAATCAAAAGCCTAAATTGACGAAGTATCATATAAAAAATAGCATCTGCATCTGCCGAATTTAATGTTTCATGAAAGTTAATAACGTTTTCCGGACTTTTTGGTTTTATATTATCCAGAAAATAAAATATATTTTGCGGGATTTTAAAAAGTTTTATTTTTGCATCCGAGAAAATCGAGAGGTTTGTTTTTGTCTGTTCGTTTTTTTCCCAAAAATAAATATTTTTACTGGTTTTTTTAATTAACTCAATTATTTTTTCGCTGTCAGAAATATTTTTTCTTGAAGACAAAAATTCTTCCACAAAAATATCTTTTTCTTCGTTAAATAATCCATCTCCCTTTAATGTCTGCATGATGCCCGACAAAGACAGGTTTTCGTTACTTATTGTAATCGGGTTTTCCGATAATTTCTTGAGTTCCAAGAGGTAGTCTCTTGAAGAAGTGATATCGTCTCCGTGGATTATTGTTATCATACTCGTAATTTTTGATATTGTTCAAAGAGCAGATTTGCGGTTTTTCCTAAACTTCTATTTCTTCCCTTGTGAGGCACTAATGCTCCCGAAAAGTTTTTTGGAATGTGCAAGAGTTCGTGTATCAAAACTTTTTTCTGATTATCGTTATCTAGTCTATCAAAGTATTTTGCTAAAACTTCAATAACGTATGCAGGTTCAACATCTAAAGCTCTTTGAAAAATTTTAGGGAAAGTCCAAATTCTGGCGTAAGATCTTGATTTAGACCCGTAACTTCGAAAGCAAAAAATTCTAGTAGGATCTATGTAGGAAAGTTCGAGAACTCCTAAAATTTCCTCTACGTCTTTCTTAACTTCCTCAGCCTCTTCCCACTCAAGCTTTGAGCTTTGCCTTTTGAGTTTGAACATCTTTATGTATGTTTATCAGCAACGTAGGAAGCGGCGTATGCTTGAGGTTTAGTTTTTGCAACGAAACCATTACCGGTAACCATTCCCACAACTTCTTTAATCATATCCCTGGTGTCACCATGCTCGCCGACGTCAACATGAATCTCCAGATTGTAATGTAATACTTTTCCGTTTAGGGATTTTTTAAGAAGGGGGACAAAGGAAATAGCAAAATCTAAAGACGCCAGAGTCTCCGCGTATATTTTTTCTCGTAGATTGTGGATGTTTGGCAATTCATGTCTAATCCAGAAATATTTTCCTCCAAAACCTTTCCTGTGGATTAAAACTGCAGTAACCAGGTTTATTGTTCTTGTTCCGTTTTGTGGCAAAGGGCCGTCGGCAACTTTCTTTTCGTGAGAATCGGTTCCAATTACAAGGCTGTATTCAAATTCAGGCTCCTCTTCGAGAAAGTCTTTTATAATAGAAATTATTTCATCTACATTTACTTTCCCATGAGTTGCACTGTTAAATGATTGACCGTTAGATGAATTCGGGACTGGAGCGCCGCTTGTGTTCTTATCCATACCTAGAGCCCAATTATACCACATCCATTCAAAAATTCAGAAGCCATTTGATTAAAGTTTTAGTAGGTCGAAGGGAACGGAAAAAACTATTTTTTGTTTCAATATTGTACAAAAATCTTCTGATTGGAAGAACATTTTGGATTATATTTTCTTTTTTTGGTGGCGGGCTAAGCAATGGTTCTCCTTTTACCTTTTCTATACTTTCCAATGCTTTATATCTTTCGTCTTTGTCTCCGTTTTCTTTAATAAATGAAAATTGCATGAATGGTCCTTGACCCGCTCTTAAAAGAAATGGTGTTACGGCAATTATATTTTCGTTGTTCCAAGGATATGTAAAAGCTTCTTTGAAAAAAGAGGCTATTCGATTTTCGCTAACCGCATTTGCCGACCAGCCTGTTTCTGTTATAAAAATCGGCAGGTTTTTGTTGGCCAAGTAATTTACTAAACGGCTTTCGTAAGTGAAACTATAAATACTTTTTGTCGTGTTTGTTTGGGGAAATTGAGAAAATCCGGGGTTAGGATATGAATGACTGGCAATTCCGTCTACTTTGGAAAAAATTCCGGGGCTAGACTCGTTCATGGCATTTATAAAATCATACTCATTCATAAAGTTGGGAAGACTGTTTGGAGCTGCATTGTCCAGTCCTGCCGAAATTATAAAGAAATCTCCGTTTTTGGATTTAAAAGTATCGGCGGCAAAACCTAATGTTTCAGCATATTCAGAGGGGGAAACGTTTCCACCCCATTCGTCGCTCCTATTTACCTCGTTATAAACCACAACATATCTGTTTTTAGTTGGCCAATCCAGAGAATTAAGAAAATTAGCAAAATCTAAAATATCCGCAGACTTTGGTTTTTCCCATACTTTGGTGTTGAAATAGTCTCCGTTTGTAGCAAGTCTAAATATGGGAATTACATGCAATTGTCTGCAATCGTCCATAAAAGCTTGCCATTTAGTAAGATTTTTATCCCCGGACTGAATTGGTATAGTTACATAGCCCCATTGTCCGTTTTTAGAATTTATTAAATCGCTTGCCTGAAAAATTTCGTCCGGAAAAAGAATATGAATTCCGATTTTGTTATTTGGGGTGGTTTTTGGATCGTAAATTGCAAGTGCCGGACGGACAAAAATAAAGAAGTAAAAAATAAGAAATAGAAAAGCAATTTTTCTCATAAAGAGGTATATAATTATACCATGAAGAAGGTTTTGTATTTATTTATTTCTTGGAGAATTTTCTTGTTTCTTCCGGTTGCTTTTTCTCAAAGTTTTTTAAAAATAAGACAAGGTTTTGATTACACTACACCTTTGCATTACATAGGTCTTCATAATCCAATAGCAAATTTTTTACTGTATCCCTGGGCTAACTTTGACGCAGTTTATTATTTGACTATCGCAGGAAGCGGCTATACCACGGACAATGCGGGATTTTTTCCGTTATTTCCAAAAATTATTAATACTACAACCTCAATTCTCGGAGTTAGCGGTTCTTTTAATCCGTTTCAGTATCTTGTCGCAACGGTTTTGGTTCTGCTTTTTACCGCTGGTAGCTTGATTGTAATGTTTAAGTTGCTATCCCTCGATTATAAAAAGGATATTCCCTTTCAAAGTGTTTTATTTTTACTTTTATTCTCAACCTCTTTTTTTCTCGCAACCCTTTATTCGGAAAGTTTGTTTTTGTTTCTAACACTTGTGTCTTTTTATTTTGCGCGCAAAAAAAAGTGGATTTTGTCGGCGATTTTTGCGATGCTTCTTACGGCAACAAGATTAGTTGGTATTGCAATTATTCCGGCTCTGATTTTCGAATTTTACCTTCAGAACAAAACATTCTTCTCTAAAAAAATGATTCCGCTTATTCTAACTCCCTTGGGAATTTTATATTATGCTTGGTTTAACTATACACAGTGGGGAAATCCATTGCATTTTATAGAAGCACAGGGAAAACTTTATAATGGGAGATCCGTCGACCATATAATTTTGTTTCCGCAGACAATTTTTCGCTACTTTAAAATTCTTACGACACTTTCCATAAGTTTTGAGTGGTGGATAGCACTTCTTGAATTATCTACATTTATTTTTGTTTCAATAATGCTTTACATTGCTTGGAGAAAAAAAGTCAGAACTTCGTATTTAATATTTGCTATTTTGGCTTTTTTAATTCCTGTTTCGTCGGGCACATTTAGCGGGCTTCCAAGATATTCATTGGTCCTTTTTCCTGTTTTTATAACATTAGCGCTGCTAAAAAATAAGTGGATAAAAATTATTTATTGTGCAATCGGAATAATTCTTCTATTTGTCCTATTGATGTTGTTTTCAAAGGGGTATTACGTGGCTTAACTCTTATTCTTGACAATAATTTTGTGAATTTCTTCCGTAAGCTGATTGTTAATCATAATTAATTTGTGGACTTCGTCTTGAAGTTCTAGAATTGTTTCGGCATCTTTGAAAGTTTGCTCTGCTTGCTTGTCGGAAGCCCGGCTTAAAACCTGCTGGCCAACTGCCAGTATTGGAAGCGCAAATAGTTGGACCAGATTACTTAAAAAAAGTAGAAAAGTGAATGGGTACGGATCTTTTCGTAATATTCCAATTCCCAAGGTGGCAAGAGTCATCCAACCAAACATCCATATAACCAGTAAATAGAAAGTCCCCATGGATCCAAATTTATTCGTAATAAGGACAGCCAAGCGGCCGTTAAGGCCGAGATTCTCGTGTCTTGTCAAATGAACGCCGCTTTTTTTTCTCTCGCTAATCCAGGGGTGCGGGATATGCGTTATTGCCATATAAATTATTATATACCCAATTCTTGCAAATAAAAAGTTCTCTTTTTTGAATTAATATGATAATTCTTTCCATATTTTAACCCCATTTTGATCTAATACTTAACTTTTTTTGCCACGCTGTAACCTATGCCAAAATACAGTAGATCTGCAGGAAAAGACGTAGAAAAAACAATGCATAAGTATAAAAGAGGCAAACTTAAGAGCGGACGCGGTGGAAAAGTAAAAAATAAAAAACAAGCTATTGCAATCGGATTGTCGGAAGCCCGAGCAAAAGGTAAAAAAGTCCCCAGAAAAAGGTGATTGATTAAATCTTTAGAGTTTTCTAACATAGTCTTATGGACAAAAGAAACTTAGTCAATTTACTTCTTAGAATAAGCATTGCAAGCGTTTTTCTGTACGCCGCAGTCTCCGCAACCTTAAATCCCGATAATTGGATAGGATATTTACCGCAATATTTAAAAAATCTTTTTCCAGCAAAGCAACTCTTACTGGCCTTTTCTTTCTACGAAGTAGCACTTTCTCTTTGGATTTTATCCGGTAAAAAAGGTTTCTATGCGGGGTTATTGTCGGCAGCAACTCTTTTGGGGATTATTGTAACGAATTTTAGAGCAATCGACATAACTTTTCGTGACTTAGCAATCTTCTTCTCTTCAATTGCCCTTGCTATTGACTCGAAAGACTAGCTAAAAATTTACTTCTTTCAATTTATCCCTGAATAATGATATTCTTGTTTTTATGGCAGAAGAAGTATGTCCAAAATGTGGTTCACCGTTAAGTCCAATAACCGAAACCGCAACGGGGCGGAAATTGCAACGTTGTTCTAAAGGGAGCTGGAACAGAGAAACAAGGCAAAATGAAGGCTGTGACTATGTAAAATGGATAGAAACAGCACCTCAAACTCTAGATGAAAAGTGCCCAAAATGCGGATCGGCCCTTGTTTTGCAATTCACGCGATTTGGAAAGAAAATGAAAAAATGCTCCGCTGGAAGTTGGGACAAGGAAGCCAAAAAGGCAATAGGATGCGATTATGTAGAATGGATTAATGGTACAACGGAAAAAACCGATGAAGAGTGCCCTCAATGTGGCAAGCCGCTTGTTCTTTTTACTACAAATGCGGGGAAAAGGATGAAAAAATGCTCGACAGCAGGTTGGGATAGCGCAAAGCGCCAGGCAACGGGTTGCACGTACATAGAATGGCTCAAGGCAGACTACAGCAAGCAAACCGAAGACAGTGGTGGAGAAGAATTCTTGCCCCCAGAGCCTCAAGGGTAATAATGCTACAATAACACCATGTTAGTTGATAATGTTAATCTTTTGGTTAAAGCCGGCAATGGCGGAAACGGAGCCGCAACTTTTTTAAGCAATGCCAGAAATTTTAAAGGAGGACCGGATGGAGGCAACGGAGGCAATGGCGGAAGTATATATATTCAAGGCTCAAATAATATTGCCGACCTTAGCCAATTCCGATACCAGAAAAAAATAACGGCGGAAGACGGAGTTTCGGGAAGGCGTAAAAATTTATACGGGAAAAATGCTCCCGACGAGACAATTTTCGTCCCTCTTGGCACAAGAATCACAGATTTAGAGAGTCATACTTCTTACGAAATAGTAAATATTACCGATTCTCTTCTTATAGCCAAGGGCGGAAAAGGTGGAAGGGGCAATATGGAATTCAAGTCGGCAACAAACCAGTCCCCCAGAGTTGCAGAAAAAGGAACGGTAGGGGAGAGGAAAGAATTATTTTTGGAACTTAGACTCATTGCCCAAGTTGGACTTATCGGACTTCCTAATTCAGGCAAAAGTAGTCTGCTTGCAGTTTTGACCAACGCTACTCCTAAAATTGGGAATTATCCTTTCACAACCTTGGAGCCCAACATAGGAATGCTCGAAGATTATGCGATTGCCGACATTCCGGGACTAATAGAGGGAGCATCCATCGGAAAAGGACTTGGAATTGGATTTTTAAGACATATCGAAAAAACCGAAATGTTAATTCACACAATAGATGCAACAGTAGAAAATCCTAAAAAAACATATACGATTGTCAAAAATGAATTTAAAAAATTCAACCCAAAGCTCTTAGAAAAGCCGGAGGTTATTCTGATAACAAAAATTGACTTGATAGATGAAAAAAAACTGAAAGAAATTATTGCAGTTTTTAAAAAGATGAAAAAAGAAGTTCTTACTTATTCCCTTTATAATCCGGAAAGTATAGACGCCTTAAAGAAAAGGGTCAAAAACTCATTAAAGACGTCAGCGATTTGACATGTAGGATAGTAGAGCCAAAACGCTATTTTCCTGCACATATAAACCCTCGATACTTTCAAACTTGCGTTTTGAGAGCTTTTCGATATTCGAGGTTACATAGCCTTTTGAGTACGCCTCTATTATTGCGGGATGAACATAATATTTTCTTACCGTTGCGGGTCGGTTGCCTAAAAAAAGAGCTACTTCTTTGAATGTATCGACTACGTTTTGTTTAATAACATTTTCTTCTTTGCTTATTCCAAGCTTGTCGAATGTGGCAGCCGCCAAGACCGTTCCTCCCCAAGTCCTAAAGTCCTTGGCTGTTATTTCCTCGCCCGTTATTTCTTTTAGATATTCGTTAACGTCATAAGAATCGACACTTTGAATTTCCCCTTTGTCGTCAAGATATTCAAACAAATCCTGACCCGGAATCTCTTTGCATCTTCTAATAATCCTGGCTACTCTTTTATTTTTTACGCTAATTTTGTGGTAAATTCCGCTTTTTCCTTTAAACCTAAAAATAATCTTGTCGGTCGTATTAACCCTTGCATGCCTGCCTTTTAGGGTTGTCAGTCCATATGAATCATTTTCTTCTTCGTATTCTTCGTTTCCTACTCTAATTAAAGTATTCGCCAAGAGCCAAACAACGGTCGCAACAACTTTTTCTTTCGGCATTCCCGGTTTTTCCATATCGTATTTTACTTTTGAGCGGATTTTAGGAAGGTCCTGGGCAAAGTGTTTCATATGAGTAAATTTTTCCTTCTGACTTGTTTTTATCCATAAGGGATGGTATCTATATTGTTTTCTTTTTCTGTCGTCATATCCTACAGCCTGAAGATAACCATTTGTAGAGGGACAAATCCAGACATTTGTGTAGGCCGGAGGGATAACTAGTTTATTTATTCTATCGATGGTAGCTTGATCAGTGATTCTTTTTCCTTCTTTGTCGAAGTAAACAAACTTTTTGCCAATGACCTTGCGGGTAAAGCCTGGTTTCTTGTCGCTAACAAAACGAAGATTAACGTCTTTTAGAATGTCTTCCGTGGCCATACTATTATTATATAGATTTTACAAGAGGTTAGTTCAATAAGGAGAAAGTTCCTAGTGCCGCCAAGGGGATTCGAACAAAATTTGTGACCCCAACCAGATTCGAACTGGTGTAAGCAGGCTGAAAACCTACTGTCCTAACCGCTAGACGATGGGGTCCGCTCGACATCGCTACGCGCGTAAGCGGGCGAGCTGTGTCTTAGGGAAGATTATATCTAAAATCACCTCTTAAGGCAATCTTATTTTAATCTCCTTTTAACCCCTTCAACGACCTCTTTGGCTGCACCTTGGCCACCAAGACCAAATGCAATTCCACCGGCTACTGCCAACATTGCTACAAATCCCGTAAAGAGAATTCTAATAAGATCTGTTGCAACGCCAAGCTGCGAAAGCACGGCCAAAAGTACGAACACATTAACAGACCATCTTGCAACCGATGCGATTGTGGATGCTGTTGCCGTATCGACTCCTTTTGCTGAAACCAAAATAACGTCGTGAGTTAATCTTGCAAATACAAAACCAACCAGCGCAATTACTGCCGCTACAAAAACGTTTGGCAAGTAAAGTAAAAAGTCATTCAATACGCCGGTGATTCTGGAAAGTCCCCAAATTTCCGCTGTCGGAATAAGAAAAATTACAATTACAAACCATCTTACGATTTCCGATAAAATGTTTGTCCATGTAAATTCTTCTCTCATTTCGGGAACTCCGTATTTTTTCAAGAAAGCCTCGATCTTTAAAGTCTTAAAGACCTCTACAACAACTCTTTTAAGAATTGATGCTATTACAATACCGATCAATAAGATAACGAGTCCGGCTAAAAATTTGGGTACAAATAGGGTAATAGCAAGAAGAGCATTGTTGAGGGAGGCTATCAAAGTATCACTATAATTAGTAGGCATTTATTATTCACCCCCTTTCGCGATTAGATTGATAATACAGTCAGTTTACACATACAT
>DATFUR010000030.1:0-16502 GCA_035260725.1 Patescibacteria group bacterium | reverse complement strand
ACCAACGGGAAAAAAGTATCAATAGAAACAAAATTTAAATTTCACAAAGAAAAATTGGAAGAGCGAAAGACAAAAGAATTAATAGAAAAAATAGCCTCGGAAATTCTCAAGAAAAATGTTACAATAGATATCCTATTGAACCCGAAGGGCGGTGATAACAAATGAATCCATTTCAACAAATAGGTGAACTCAAAAAAATGCGGGATCAGGCAATGCAAATCCAAAGAGAGCTTTCTTTGGTAGAGCTCGAGGTAGAAAAAAACGGAGTTAAAATTCTTATAGACGGCGCACAAAACGTTAAATCAATCCAAACAAATAACAGATCGGACGACGATATAAAAGAAGCAGTTAACGAAGCAATCAAAAAATCCCAGCAAGAGGCAGCAAAAAAATTAGCAGCAATGCAAGGCGGCCTAGCGGGACTTTTGAAAGGACAACAATAATGTCTGAAAGTCGAATTTTTGGTAAAGATTTTGATTCGTTGTTTTCTAATTATAAGCCTGAAGACCATCCGCTAAATAAAGCAAGGCGCGGGCCAAGCTTGAATGTCAGAAGGCTAAAAGCAATTTCCCGGGGAACATTGAAAATGTTTGGAATTAAAAATAAATAGAATGTTACCCACATATGTAGTTGCTTTCGTTGTAGAATTGCCTATTTGGGCCTTATTATTCTACCTACGCCCTGATCTTCGTCATAAGATGATTTATATGGGTTTTCTCACTGCTTTAGTTGGATTAACTGACCCTTTATTTATTCCTCAATATTATAATCCGATTTACTTTGATAAGACGATTTTTTTAAAAACAGATATTTTTGTTTTACTCTTCTCCTTTTTATTTGCCGGGATAGCGTCTGTTCTTTATGAAGAAATAATGCGAAGAAAAGTCCGGAAATCGTACAAGCATCCATTATTAAGATATTTCATCCTTATAGGGCCAATTATTTTTATTTTCCTTCACCATTCAACCAACCTGAATACCATATTTGATTTATTAATAGCCACCTTGAGCATGCTTATAGTTGTTCTTCTGAGTAGAAAGGATCTTTTTTTGGACGCTTTATTGAGTGGATTATTCATGGGTATTTTGTATTCTGCATTGCTTGGTATTTTCATATTTATTTTTCCAGATCAGCTTAAAATATGGAATTTTAAATCCTTTCCTCAAATTTTAGTTATAAATATTCCACACGTTGAAATTATTTGGGGTTTTATTACTGGGGCGTTTTTAGGACCTTTCTATGAATTTTCCCATAATTTAATTGTTGTAAGAATAGGAAGAAAATAGAGATTTCTTGATCACAGGAGAAAACTCTTTGCTATAATAGTTTAGTGAAAATTTTTTCAGGGTCCTCGAATCCTGCTCTTGCTCAAAAAATAGCCGGAAAATTAAATCTCAAACTCTCCGAATTGGAAATTCATATTTTTCCGGATGGCGAAAAAAGAATAAGGGTTACAGACGAAGTTGTCGAAGAGGATGTTATTTTAATTCAGTCCACTTCAATCCCTGTTGACCAGAACTACATAGAGCTTTTTCTAATACTAGATGCACTAAAGCGTTCGGGGGCCCGATCAATCACTTTAGTTGCCCCTTATCTTGGTTACCAAAGACAAGATCATATTTTTAGAGATGGGGAAGAGGTGGGTTTTAAGATGATGGCCGACATTCTGGAGAATTTAAAAGTAGATAAATTAATTACGTTTGATTTGCATTCGATAAAACTTCCCGAATTTTTCAAAATTCCGGTCGTTCATTTAACAGCGCTTGATTTGTTTGCTGAAAAAATTGATAAGGATTCAATACTTGTTTCTCCGGATATGGGAGGGATAAGGCGCATAAAACATCTTTCACAAAATTCAGGTTTGTCTTTTGCAACGATAGAAAAAAATCGCGATCTCAAAACCGGAAAAGTCCAATCGGAAAAAATCGATGGAGATGTTCAAAACAAGAATACTGCAATAGTTGACGATATGATCTCAACCGGAGAAACTATAGAAGCGGCGGTTGAGCTTTTAAAGAAAAATGGAGCGGGGAAGATATCGGTTTTTGCAACCCACGCGGTTTTTGCAGACGGCGCAGAGAAGCTATTGTCCAAATTGCCTGTTGAACAGGTTGTGGTAACTGATACAATAGATATTCCGCAGGAGAAACGCTTCCCAAAGCTTGAAATTTTGTCGGTCGCGGATTTAATTTATAAAAATCTATGAGAATTCCAAAAGCAATAAATAACTTAATAGAGAGTTTCGAGAAACTTCCCGGTATTGGTCCCAAAAGCGCGCAAAGACTCACCTTTTATTTGCTACATGTTCCAGATGGTGAATTAGAAAAATTTGCTAATTCGGTTCAAGAACTCAAATCTGGAACAAAAATATGTTCAATATGCTTTATGGTTGATGAGGCTAGCCCTTGCAGCATTTGCCAGGATACAAAACGCGATAGTTCAACCATTTGTGTTGTCGAAGAGGCACTCGATGTCCTAGCACTTGAAAAATCCGGTAAATATAATGGTCTTTATCATGTTTTGCACGGAAGAATAGATCCTCTCAACAATATCGGCCCGGACGAAATTTACATGAGGCAACTTTTTGAGAGACTGTCCAACGGTCACAGCGAGGACGTTAAAGAAATAATTCTCGCAACAAATCCGACAATGGAGGGAGAAGCAACAGCAATGTACATCGTTAAAGAATTAAGAATGAAGAATTTAGAATTGAGAATTACAAGAATTGGACGGGGACTTCCGATTGGATCGGATTTGGAGTATGCAGACGAGGTAACACTCCAGCGGGCAATGGAGGGAAGGCAAAATTATGAATAAAATTACTTCTATAATAAAACCGATTGTCGAAGAAGCCGGAAAATTTGTGGATACGGCAAAGGATCAGGTAACTCTTCCTGACGATCGTAAGTCAAAAGAGGAGACGCAGCAGCTTGTAGAAGGTATTTATAAGCCTGCAGAGGCAAAATCACCCGATGAAATTGTTAAAAATAAAGCTAAAGATAAAGCAAAGCTTGAGAAAACAAGAGAAAAATTAAGAGCCCATCAGGAATATTTTCAAAAATTAGTAAATCCTCTAAAGCAAAAAGAAGAACCCGTTGCACAAAAGGTAGAAAGGGAAAAAATGCAGGATTTGCAAAGTGAAGAGGAAAGACAGGCCAAAAAACCGCCGCCTCTTGCTATCCGAAATGCACAAAATATAGAGAAAAATAGAGGATCGTCAGGATAGATGTTAAAAATTTATAACTCGTTAACAAGAAAAGTCGAAGAAATTAAGCCGATTAACCCTCCAAACATCGGAATGTATACCTGCGGACCGACAGTTTATGATTTTGCCCATATTGGGAACTTTAGAACGTATGTTTTGTCGGATTTACTTTTGAGAACACTGGAATACAACAATCTAAACGTAAAATCTGTGATGAATATAACCGATGTTGGCCACTTAACGGGCGATAATTTTGGAGATGCGGACATGGGGGAAGACAGAATGGAAAAAGCCGCCAGCAAAGAGCGAAAATCCGCCTGGGACATAGCCAAATTCTACGAAAAAGCGTTTTTAACAGATTTTGAGAGCCTGAATTTAATTAAGCCTTCGGTAATGCCCAAAGCAACCGACCACATTAAAGAGCAGATAGAGCTTATTGGAATATTAGAAAAAAAAGGCTATACATACCAAACAACGGATGGAGTTTATTTTGATACCTCTAAGTTTAAAGATTATGGGGCACTCTCTACCCTTGATGAGATAAAAGAAGGGGCAAGGGTCGAGGTAAATCCAGAGAAGAAAAATCCGCGGGATTTTGCGTTGTGGAAATTTAGTCCCGAAAACGAAAAAAGGCAGATGGAATGGGACAGCCCTTGGGGAAAGGGTTTTCCCGGCTGGCATATAGAGTGTTCTGCTATGAGCATGAAGTATTTGGGGGAAAGTTTTGACATCCACGTCGGGGGAATGGATTTGCGCTCCACTCACCATCCAAATGAAATTGCACAAAGCGAGGCTGCGACCGGCAAGCCCTTTGTTAATTACTGGGTTCATGGAGCTTTTGTGTTGGTCGACAATAAAAGAATGAGCAAAAGCCTGGGGAACAACTACAGGGTGGAGGACATAACTAAAAACGGATTTAATCCCCTAGCTTTGCGCTACCTTTATTTGCAGACCCATTACAGGCAGGAGATGAACTTTACTTGGGAGGCTTTGGAGGCTTCGCACAAGGCCTTGGAGCGGCTTAGAGAGGCTGTTGGACGGTTAGACCAGTCTGAAGCCACCAGTTCACCGTCTTTGCGTTTGGGTGTTAGTGGACGGGAGTTCGAGCAAAAGTTCCAGGATGCGATAAATAACGACTTAAATATGTCGCAGGCTCTATCGGTTGTTAATGAATTGCTAAGATCCGATAATCCGGCTTCGTTTAAGGCTCAAAGCTTAATAAAATTCGATAAAGTTTTAGGGCTTAATCTTTGGGAGGCTCCTATAAAGGAATTAGAAGCAGAAATTCCGGAAGAAATTCAAAAAATGGTCAAAGAGAGGGAAGAGCTTCGCGCGCAAAAAAGATTCCATCTTTCGGACCAATTGCGAAATAAAATAAGAAAATTGGGCTACGAGACCAAAGACATCGAAGACGGCGGAACGGAGGTATCAAAGATACCGAGCTCGTCCCTTAAGTAAAGTTTGTTCGGATGTGGTTGGTTGAATACTCCAGACTTCCTCCAACTTTTTTTCGGGGATTAAAGATATTTTGTGGGTCAAATATCTTTTTTGTTTCCTCGAAAAGTTTGTAAACTTTTTCCCCGTACATTTGTTTAAGGTACGGAGTTCGTATTAGTCCGTCGTTGTGTTCACCTGTAATCGAACCCTTATACTCCAAAACCAGATCGTAAACTTCCTTTTCAAGAATCGGAATAATCTCTCTTTGCTTAGGATCTTCAATATTCATTAGTGGAATAATGTGGAAGTTTCCGTCTCCAACGTGTCCGGCAATAGTCGAGATAAGACTTGGATATTTTTTAAGAATTTTATTAAGTCTGGGAAGAAATTCGGGTAAATATTGAGGGAGGACAACGAAATCGTCTATAAAAGGAGCGGTGTGTTTGTCATGAATTTTTTGACGGAGTAAATTAAAGCTCTCTCTTCTTATAAGCCAGTACTTTAATTCTTTTGTTTCATTATCAGCAATTCGAGTTTTTAGACGTAAAGGTTTTAATGCTTCTTTTAGTTTTCCTATTTTCAAATTTAGCTCCTCCTTGCTGTCAGATTGAAAATCGACCTGGAGAATTAGTTTTGGAAGCCCGCCCGTTATTGTCATTAAAAACTCCGGGAGAAAAGCAAGAGCGGTTCTTATAGTTCCTTTGGTACCCAAAAGTTTTGCAAATTCGGGGAAGAATTTAAGAGCAAGTTTTAAAGTATTATCGTCGTACGCTTCAAAAGTATCGGGTTTTAGGGGAAGAACCGTATTTATAATTTCTCCAAGATGGGTAAGATCATGCACAAATAAAATCATCATTTCTGCGTGTTTTTTAACAGGAACAAGGCCAATTTCTGCTTCCGTTACAAATCCCAAAGTTCCTTGTGCGCCGACAAAAAGTTTTGTAAGATCAAAAGTTTCATTTTCTTTATCGTAAACATTCCAAAGATAATATCCTGCCGAGTTTTTTGAAACGCGAGGTTTCGCGTCGGCGATTAATGATAAATTATTAGTAATTAAATCGAAAATTTTTCTATATATCTGGCCTTCAAAATTATTCTGTTTTATTTTTTCATCAAGTTGCTGTTTGTTCAGAGGTTCAAGAGTGTATTCATTGCCGTCGGACAAGACTACTTTTAGTTTTTTAACATAATTTTCTGTTTTACCATATGCGAGAGATTTTTCTCCGCCGGAATTATTGTTTACGATTCCGCCTATTGCACAAATCTCACGGGATGCAGGATAAGAAGGGAATATCGAATCGTGTTTTAATGTTTCTTTTTCAAAGTCGCGGTAAAAAACTCCGGGTTGTGCCGTTGCCTTGGTTTTGTCCACAGAAATTATGTGATTAAAATATTTTTCAAAGCCGACAATTATTGAATCGTTTATAGATCCGCCTCCCATGTCGGTTCCGCCGGAGCGAGCAGTAAGAGAAAGGGAAGTGTCCGAACCTTTATTTTCGTTTACAAATTTAACAAGGGCTTTTAGGTCCTCTGTGTCTTTTGGAAAAACAACAACTTGCGGTTTTACCTCAAAAATGCTCGCGTCGTGAGAATAAGTTTTCAGCGTTTCCTCGTCCTCCAAAACGTCGCCTTTGATAATTGCCTTTAATTTATTCTGGAGGTCATTCATCTTCGGACGACTTTTTTAACTGCGGAAATTATTGCTTTGTGATCCATTTTATATTTTTCCATCAGCTCCTGTGGTTTTCCGGACTCGGCAAAAGTATCCTGAAGTCCTACAAATTCCATAGGCGCTGGTGAATGTTTTGCTAAAAGTTCCGAAATTGCCCCACCAAGTCCTCCCATAATTTGGTGGTCTTCGACAGTCACGACTTTCCCGGCTTTTTTAACCAAATCCAGAATAGTTTTTTCATCTAGTGGTTTTATTTGGGCTACATTTGCGACTAAGACTTCTATTTTTTCTTTTTCCAATTCTCGGGCGGCCAAAAGGGCGTGATAGATCATATGTCCCGTTGCAAATATTACCGCACGTGGCACTTCACTTGTCCAAAAAAGTGAAACGGGTTTAAAGGAAGTTTGCTCTGTTGTAATAATTGGTGTCTTTTCTCTGGTAAATCTCAAATAAGAAGGGCCTTTGAATTTTACAGACTCGATTGTTGCCTTTTTGGCTTCAATCGCGTCGCAGGGGACAAGAATTTGAATTCCTGGCCAGCTTCTAACTATTGCAATATCTTCGGTTGCCTGGTGGGTTGAGCCATCGGGCCCTGTTATGACTCCAGAGTGGTGTCCTGCAATTTTTACCGATGCTTGGTTATAAATAATTGTTGTCCGGATAGTTTCCCAATTTTTCCCCGGAGAAAAAGTTGCATAGGAAGAAATAAATGGTATTTTTCCGGAGACCGCAAGGCCTGCTGCCACTGCCGCCATGTTTTGCTCTGCTACTCCGGCTTCAAAAAATCTCTCGGGGAATTTTTTTTCAAATCCGTCGGTTCTTGTTGACTCGGACAAATCGGCAGTTAAAACCACTACGTTCTCGTTTTTTTCTCCAAGTTCTACTAAAGCATCGCCAAAACCATCCCTCGTTGGTTTTTGCACGTTTTCTTTATCGAAAACTTTAGGATTTAATTTTAAATATGGATTCAACATTTTTATTGGTGTTCGCTAACAATTTTTCCCTGTAAAGTTCTTAGTTCCTTTAAAGCAATTTTGGCTTCTTCTAGATTTGGCGACTTACCGTGCCAGTTAAAATCGTTTTCCATAAAGTCGACTCCTTTTCCGGGGATTGTGTGGGCGATGATAACCGTGGGTTTTTCAAAAACCGCCCGGGCCTGCCTTATTGCGTCCACAAAGGCTCTAATATTATTTCCGTCAACTTCCAAAACTTCCCAATTAAAGGCCTCGTACTTTGCTTTTAAGGACTCAAGGGGCATTATATTTTCGGTAAAGCCGTCAATCTGAATATTATTTCTGTCAATAACGAGGGTTAAATTATTAACTTTGTATTTGGCGGCAAACATAATAGCCTCCCAGGTATTTCCTTCCTCCTGCTCACCGTCTGACGCAATGCAATAAACATGATATTTCTTATTGTCCAATTTCGCGGCAAGGGCCATTCCTATTCCCTGCGAAATTCCTTCTCCCAGAGGACCGGAAGTTGTCTCGAGTCCGGGCAGGGAAGTCCTGTGAGGGTGTCCCTGTAACCTTGAGTTTATTTTTCTAAGAGTTTTAAGCTCACTTACGGGAAAATATCCAGCCAAGGCCATACTTGTGTAGCGGACAGGACAGATGTGTCCGTTTGACAAAACAAGCCTGTCGCGGTCGGGCCAATCGGGTTCATCAGGTTTATGATTTAGGATATGAAAATAAAAAGCGGTAAAAATATCTGCCATCCCCAAAGGTCCTGCGGAATGTCCGCTTCCTGCCTCAACGAGAGTTTCGATAATTAGCTGCCTTGTTTTGACTGCAATTTCTTCGAGCTTTTTTAGTTTATCATCATGAAGTTCTTCCACAATTCCATAGTAACAACAATTAGCCTTGAATTGCAATGATGCGCGGGGCTTATTTTTTATAAACAATCATTAGATCCGAGACGTTGGAGGGAAGGCGGCCGGTTTCGATTCCATCTTCGGTTTTTTGGAAAAATTCTAAACTGTTATTGTTGTTTAAAAATTCATCAACATTCAAATTTTGTTCCTTCGCCTTGTTCAAGGTACTCAAGTCTCCAATTGCTCCTGCAAATTCTGTATTATCCCAGCCGTCCGAATCAAAAGAAGCGATTGTTGTTTGCTCATCAACTTTTGAAAGTGCACCAAGGACCAATTCTTGATTTCTTCCTCCTTTTCCGTTGTTATTTTGAACTGTGACTGTTGTTTCTCCTCCAACAAGTAGAACCGAATTTGATTTTGCAGTTTTGATTAATTCGGGGCCTACAACTTTTGCCTCGCCTTGCACGGCGTCAAAATAAATTTGGGCATTAATCCCAAGCTGGTCTGCTTTTTGTTTCATTGCATTCAGAGCTGTCTTGTTACTCAACACTAAAATATTTTCTGCAGACGGGTCGTCTGTTGGACCGGAGGCAACTGTGGAAATATTATTTCCGGGAACGTCCGAAAAAATAAGTCCCAAAACTTTTGCGGGCTGAAGAATTCTTGCCAATCCGCCGCCTTTTACTTTTGATATTTTTTTTCTTTCAGCGTTCATATCTTCGATATTTAATCCCGATTTAAGAAGTTCATCATTTTTTTTGATCAGTTCGGGGAGAGACAGAAAGTTGGGTAATTCAAAAAGTACTGATCCTCCTCCTGTCACAACGACAATTACTAAATCTTTTTGCGTGAGTTTATTTTCGAATCGCTCAACAACTTTTTTTGTAAAGTCTAAATTTGTTTGTGATGGCAATGGGTGAGTGCCTTGGGTAAACTGAATTTTGTTAAACTCTTCAGGCGTTACATCAATAACATATCCTTCGGTCAACTTATCTCCCAGCTTCTGTTCAATAATCTTTGAAATTTTAGCCGAGCCTTTTCCAAAACCGATTAAATAAACGTGTTCATAGTTTTTAATACCCTCAACCGTGAAATTTTCAAGTACCTTTTCGGGTTGAATTGAGGAGAGAGCGGTTTCGATCAAATCCAAAACAATTTTTCTCTGGGGAGTTGTGGCGAGTTTGTCAAAATTCTTAATAAATCCCATGCTGACAGTTTAGCATATTCTCTGAACGGTGAAGCCTAAGTTATGAAATTAGCCAATAGATGAAGTGACTTTTCTCTGACGGAATCTTTTTACAAAGTCCACATAAAACTCGTCTTTGGGAACTTCTACTAATTTAACAGGGTGTGTGGATTTTATTTCAACCATTGCGCTATAACCATCAAAATCGCTAGCTCTTAATTTGTATTTAAAGCTTTCCCCCCTGCCCATATAAACTACTCTTCTTCTTGGGCGCAATCCAACAACTATAGTTGATCTATTTTCTGGATCAGGTTGTATGATGTCTACCAACCTGTCGTCACGTAGGGCTTTAAGATCCAAATCAGATGTAATATAAAAATCTCCACGCCCTTCTCTCTTGAACTTTGTATCAATCAAAACTTCCCCGTCTATTAAAAATGCAACAATATCAGGATCTATTTTTCTCCTTTTGGAAAAAGCTCGTGGTGTTTCTGCTGGATTGAATGTAGGTATTTCACTAATTGCCATAATAATTTCGAATTGAACGATTATAGCATGTCGGCGGTTTATATCAAGAGCTACAGATTTGTTAGTAGTGAGACCAAATACTTCCTCTTTTTCTTGCGTCTTTTCTTTTTCTTCTAATTTTTCTAACCGGTTCTCTGTCTGGTATGCGGGTTAAGGTTGTTTTTCCCGAAGGTTGTCCTAGGATAACCTCCACTTTTTTCGTTTCCTTTTTCCCGTAAGTGCGTGGTATTCCCGTGCCCTCCAATTTTTCTGCTACTTGCGGGACAAGTTCGTTTTGAATTATTAACAAAGTTACTCCGAGTCTTCTAAATTCTCTTCTCATTGAATGGGGCAAATATGGCAGTCTTGGGTTTAAAAATCTAATATTAGTCGGATCTTTTTTCGCAGTTTCACGCATTGTATCTAATTCTTCAAGAGAAATGAGTCCGGCAGGCTCTATTGGTTTAGGAAGAGGATTTGGTAAACCGGCGTCTTTGAACGAAAGTCCACAAGAATCGTAAAACCACTGGGGGTCAAAATGTCCATCGGTTAAGGCTATATCTATTGCCTCGTTTAATGGTTTAAAAACTATTTTGGCTACGTTTTTTCTTATTTGGTTTTGCATTTCTTGGGATTGCTTCCCAAAGCTGGGGGACAGAGGAGAAATAGAAATAGGGCTCATATGCAAATAAGCTTGCCTCAACTCATCAATTGCCGAACTTTTCATCGAGTCGTATACGGAATACCTTGTTTTGTCTATAAAATTTGCACTTATTTCTTGCCGGGAAGATTTTTCGTGAATCGCTGCCATAATGCCTAAACTATATCACTATAGGGCTTTAATTTCAACATTTGATATAATGAAATTAGTATGAATATAAAAAAAATGTCAAATGACGATTGGAAAGAAAAATTAACTCCCGAACAATATAATGTTATGAGGGAAAAGGGGACAGAGCCTGCTTTTACAGGGAAATATGTTTACAAGCATGATAAAGGAATGTATACGTGTGCCGCGTGCGGACAGGAATTATTTTCATCCGATACGAAGTTTGATTCGGGAACCGGCTGGCCGTCTTTTGACAATCCTGTAAATCTCAAGCATATTAGGTTGGAGGAAGATAGTTCTTATGGAATGCAAAGAACCGAAGTTGTCTGCAGCAATTGCGGTGGACACTTAGGCCATTTATTTCGCGACGGGCCAACAGAAAACAAACAAAGATATTGCATTAATTCCTGCGCTTTAAACTTCAAAGAGGAATCTAAATAGAGGAAGATTCAGAATCTAAATATTGCAGGTCCTGGTCGATTGTATTTAAATTTGCGCTATTTAAATCTTGTAATTCAGAACCGCTGTTGCGTTGAACGTTGGACGCGGATGGAGCAATGGCTGTTTCGGGTCTTTTAAATAACATCACATATAGAGCAAAAGCCGCTATTGTCAAAACTGCCAAAAAAATCAATATTGATCCTAAATTATTTTTCATTTGGTGTTGGTGAAGGTATTTTTTCTCCACCGGCTTGGGCTACCGCTACAATAAGGTTTCTAATTGATTTTCGATAATCATGGAGTGCATTCTTAACGGCCTGCATACTTTCTCTATATTTTGTAATATCGCCTTTAGGATCTAAACTTGTATCACAAGAAAAATTATTGGCATTGGAGCTGGCACTTACAAGCGCCACATCAACCGCTGCCCTTTTTGCCGTTATATCGGCGAGTAGAGAATCGTAATTGGGGACAGTTTTTCCGGCGGGAAGTAATTTTTCGGTATATCTGGTTTTTGTTCTGGTTACTATTGCGTCAAACTTTAGCATAGTGTTTTTTACGAGATCCGATAAATGAGAAAGTCTGTTTTGAATATTTCTTTCATGGATTTGGCAAACTTTTATTTTTTGGGCATCTCTTTTTTGTTTCACAATTTCCATCCGTTCGGCACGAGTTTTGGGAGAATCAGTCTGGGCGAAGGTGTGGGAAACAAAAATCAAGCAAACAAAAGACAAAATTAAGGAGAATAAAATTAGAGTTAAAATTCGTGTGGTCTTCAGGTTAAGGGTGAGTGTCATTATTGGAAATATTTTATCAGCGACTAATTATTCTGTCAAGTCGTCCGGGAGTAAAATCAAACAATAACCGCAAGACCCTGAGATTATCTATGACTATTTTAAATTCATCCTCATTTCGGGATTCTCTTTTTATTTCTTTTTCCACTTGTTCATCCTTAAACGAAAGACTTTTTGCGACAACCAGCCGGGATAGTCTATGAGGAATAGGGGCAAACTGCATAGGAGTGGTTTTTCCAACCCTTATCATGTAGTTTACGTCGTTAACCTCAAGCGGGACAGCAGGAATGTCTTCATAGTGGCCTTCATATGAAATTTTATTCGCTTCCAATAGGACAATAGCTTGTTGAACTTGTTCTAGGTTTTGATTTCCTGTCGTGGTATCTTCAAAACCTCTCATTCTTTCCTTTCCATGGTTGTTATCGGAAACGTGCACAAAAGGCATTCTTGCTTTTTTTAACGCTATTTTTAGTGATTGCTCATCAATAGGCTCTTTTCGGAAATAAGAAAGTATGCTGTCAAGATCCGGAATGAAAACTCGTTTTAATACGTCATCGTCAAGAGAAAATCTTCCCATTTTTCCTGCGTTTATTGTCAAAGCATCCAATGCTTGTTGCGAAATAGCGCCCGGCACTCTTTTTGTAGAAGTTTCCCCTTTTTCAGCTAGACTCATAGATTGGCTATTATATTACCATGTTATAATAGTTTTGTGAGAAGAGGAATAGCTACATTTACCCTCGATTATGGAAAATGTCCTCCGTGGCTTTTTGAAAGAATGGTGCGTCTTGGTCGGGAAATGACTTATGTTTTAGTTTCGGAATACGGCCCCGACGAATTTATAAAAAGAATTGCCGATCCCGTGTGGTTTCAGTCTTTAGGGACTGTTTTGGCTTTTGACTGGAATGCTTCGGGCCTTACAACCATTCTTACTGCCGCTTTAAAAGAAGCAATTAGAGGAGCAGAAATGGATTTGGGAATTTTTATTGCAGGCGGAAAAGGAAAAACTTCAAGAAAAACTCCGGACGAGATTGCAAATTGGGGAGAGAGACTTAACTTTAATCCAAATCTTTCCAAAGAGCTTGTTTACAGCTCTAAAATGTCCGCAAAAGTAGATAGTTCGCTGGTTCAGGATGGATATCAAATTTATCACCATGCATTTTTCTTTTCCAAAAACGGCGCTTGGACGGTTGTTCAGCAGGGAATGAATACCGACAATCAAACGGCCCGAAGGTACCATTGGTCGGACAAAGTCGACTTACAAAGCAAAAAAGATTTTGTAAACGAACCGCACCAGGCAATTGCATCGCAAAAGTTTTTGCAAAGCGTTTTAAATCTCACGTCCAAAGATAGCGCAAAAACTCGAGACACCTCGACTGATTTAATAAAGTCGGGAACAAAGCAGCTTTTAAAAGATTTGGAACTTTTAAGAGAGCACCAAAATTCGGTTTCCAGAATGGTTACTTTTAAAGACAAAAGCGAACAATATACTTTTCTAAAACTCGAAGGAGTAGAGTTCAAACACCACCCAGTGGAGCTTGAGGATTTTAACAAAAGCAAATATCTCGACCGGATTTTGCAAAAAGTGGCAGAGCTCGGCCCCCAAACATACGAGCAGTTTTTGTCTGTTTCCGGAGTAGGGCCAAAAACAGTCAGAGCTTTGTCTTTGGTGTCGGAAGTAATATACGGCGCAACTCCTTCGTATACCGATCCTGCACGCTACAGTTTTGCCCATGGAGGCAAAGACGCGACACCTTATCCTGTTGATAAGACTACCTACGACAAAACAATAGAGGTTCTAAAAGATGCGGTCTCTAAAACGAAGCTAAATTATGACGAGAAGTCTAAGGCAATCTTGAGGTTGAAATAATCCGGTGCTACTCTTTTTCTCCAAAACTTTGGC
Source organism: Patescibacteria group bacterium (assembly GCA_035260725.1). Classification (GTDB taxonomy): domain Bacteria; phylum Patescibacteriota; class Microgenomatia; order Levybacterales; family UBA12049; genus DASRFS01. Next base: position 2,718 of record DATFUR010000030.1, on the reverse strand, counting down.
CTAAATGAGTTTTTAAGGCTACAGTTATAGTTTTGCCAGTAATTTCGGACAAATGCTGGTCATTATTAGATTCTAAAAATAAGTCTTCTAATCTTCGGACATAGGGTTCAAGAACGTATTGATTAAACTGGTCCCAAATAACTTTCTCATTCCCTCTTAATATTGGAATAGGTTTACTTTCAGCTGGTTGTTTTGGAATTTTATTACCGAATTTTAAATTTTCGTATAAACGTTTTAGCGAACATGCTGAGATTTCAAGAAATTCTTCGGGCGTTGGGGAGTCACTTGTAATGCGAGCGGATTCCCAATCAAAAGGTTCCATGGTTCCGTCCGAGGTTACCCAATAATTTCTTAATTGTGAATCAATATGGGTGATTCCGCGAAAATTAAGAGTTGCCAAAATTTGCGCAACCTGTTCCAGTTTAGTTACAAAATGCCCTCTTATATCCAGATTGTCGGTGGTGTTAAATTGGTGCCAGGGCTGGGTATCTAAAGCTTGGACGCCCTTTTTAACTGGAGTAACAATAAAAGAATCTTTATCGCATATTACTGCAATCGGGTCTGTGGTTGAGAATCCTCTTTTTAATACCCATCCGTTTGCAATTGCATCCTTCATGGCTTTTCTAGCATTTCTATCTGATCCATCTTTAGGTGTATTAAATGGTTTAATAGCAACAGCAATCGTTTCTAATCCTTTCGGGGTGCGTAAATCAACCAGTCCGAAGGAAACGTCGTGAGCACTTGCGCCTCTTGTATATGAAACCCTATAACCGCGGTCTTCTGGCCTTATCTTTAATAAATCAGATCCTTCCCAATTAGGCATTATATATATTCCTGGGTGTGCATGTGGTTCCATTTCTGGAGTTGGAGAAGTTTTAAATTCAATAATTCTTCTGGGTTTCTTATGTTGCCGTTCCAAAGCCTCGGCAGCACCTTGAACCACAGGACTTATTTGTCTTTCTGTCTCTGCTATATATGGGAAAAGTTGTGCTTCGATTCGATTAACGGTTGTCATTTTTTAAAAAGTGTGCAATTCTCTCCCTTAAATATTCAATCTGGCCTTTGTGGTTATATTGCGGGTTTTGAATATCCAAATCTTCTTTTAAGTCATTTATAACTTTAGCCCAATCAGCTTGAGGCACTAGATTTAGAGGGGGAATAAGTCTAATAGTGTCTTTATTTCCTACTTCCATAGCTAGTTTATTTAATTTTAGGTTGTCCGGCTGCGTTCCTGTTTTTTTGTAAATACGAGTTAAGAGGTGAGCTATAGCATCCATCATTTCAAAAGAACCAAAATAGCCGGGTTTTGGTTCTTGATCGGGAAATTCCAAACCGTCTAGCGCTCTTACTATTGGAGGCAATTCTATAGTTGTTATTCCTTCGGGAACAATAATAGGAGGATCAATAATGGGAAATACGGGCAATTTATTATCTACAAGCAGGCGATAGCTTTCGGAATCGGTAGGGGTTGTAGGATAAAAAAGTAATCTTTTATCTTCTTTTAATACATCAATTGCTTGGGTTTGTCTTCCGAGATCGAAGCCGAAATCCGGCTTTACCCAACCCGAATCTTTTAAATTCTGGATCAAGGACTGTCCATCTGTGGGTGATTTTGCTTCAGGACCCATAGTAGTATAGTAGCAAATTGGCGGCCGGAAAGCAAATTATAATTTATTCAATGAAGTCAAAAATTAGGCTCAAATGTTCCGAAAAATCAAAGGCAATTAGAAAGTTAATAAAGTTTACAGCGCTTCCTTCAAGAATCTTATCATTCTTCCTTTTTCGTTTGCATCCACAATATATCGTTTATATCCTCTAGCAGCGTATTGAACGTGTTTAACTTGGATTTTAAAGCCCTTACGTCTCAATTTGCGAAAAGCTTCTGAAGGTTTCCATGGAAGGCCAGCTTCTTTCAGGAGCGTTCCTAAAGAAATGTAATCCTTGGGATGTAGAGATGCTAATCCTCTGGTTACGGTTTCTATAGAACTTTGGCTATGGGGGGATGTTGATCTCAATTTCTTTTTATCTTTAACTGGGAGTTTGTCAGCTATTTTTTTCATCATTCGTGCCGATATTTCAAATCTTTCCCTAAGTGACTTTTTTGATACTCTTTGACCTTCTTTTTGAGGCTTCCATCCTGCTAAAAAAGTCCTTACTCTTTTATCTTTGTCCGCTAACTGTTTCCCGGGATATTGTCTAGGATCGGGAAATCTTGGGTTTCTATCCCTTAAGGTATCCAAGGTTTTTCCCAAGGTTTCCAATGAGGGAGAGGGGTGAATTTTCCTACGAAGTGTTCGCATTGGGAGTCTCTTATCAGGATGCAAATCCATCCACGCGTAAACCATTCCACTCACCACGGACTCCCTGGATACAGAAGTGGTATTATTCGGAATTGGTATGCGACTTTCTTGTCGATTGGCAATTCTTTGAATATCTTGTACGGGTTGATAAATTTCTCTAGGCACGACCCATAGTCTAATACAAAAAGGTTTATAAATCAAATTATCCTTTAATAGAAAAATAAAAGTCGAGGATAAATGTAAGAAATTTCCTATAAGTCTTTCGACAAAGCTAAATTTCTGGTAGTATATATAAGTGAATGGACGATACCCACAAGCTACGACTAAACATCTACAAATCACTTCTTGATCTCACTACAACAGATGGAATAAATGCCTCGGGGGCAGATGAAGCCTACGGATGTATTTTTGGCAGAGA
>DATFUR010000029.1:0-20728 GCA_035260725.1 Patescibacteria group bacterium | reverse complement strand
GAGAGTTTAGTTACAACACCTCTTTTTCGCAAGATAGCAAAAATGGATAAAACTATATCTTTTTTGAAAATTCATTTTTTCTAAACCTGGACTAAATTATTCTAATTATGTTATACTTTGCCAATGGAAAAATTCATAAAGCTCAAGAAATTAAAAGGAAAAAGAAAGCATGGATTTAGGAAAAGAATGACAACCAGAAGCGGAAGAGACGTATTAAAAAGAAGAAGAACAAGGGGTAGAAAAAAAATTGCTTAAAAAAGAATTTCGTTTGCCCAAAACAAAATTGGGACCGGGGAAAACCCTTAGTCTTCCGGGCGCTTTTTTAAAAGTTTCCGAGAACGGCTTGAGAGTTAGCCGATTTGGTTTTGTAGTTTCCAAAAAAGTCGACAAAAGAGCAGTCGTCAGAAATAAGATAAAAAGAATTTTAAGAAGTTTTGTTCAAGAGAATCTAAAAAACATTAGGCCCGGATTTGATTTTCTTTTTGTCTCAAAAAAAGTTATAGAAAAAAAAGAATTAAAAACAGAAGAAGTCTTTAAAAAATATTTAAAATGAAACAAGTAGTACTTTTTTTAATAAATTTATATCAGAACTTTATTTCGTATCTCCTAAAAAATATTTTAGGGGTTTCGCACTTTTGCAGGTTTAGACCGACTTGTTCGGATTACGCAAAAATGGTTATAAAAAAAGAAGGAGTTATAAAAGGAATTGCATTAAGTGTAATTCGAGTTTCAAAATGTCAGCCTTTTTATAGAAGCGCAAGAGTATGAATATTCCACACCTTGACGGATTAAATTTAATTATCCTCTATCCCCTTCTGGCTATATACAAGGCCCTTGTTTTTATTCACGTCCCCCACCCCTTGGGCCTCTCTATTATTCTTTTGACTATTTTTATTAGACTTGTGCTTTACCCTTTTATTGCATCCCAAATAAAAGCGTCTAAAAAAATGCAAGAAATTAATCCTCATCTTGCCAGAATTAAAGAACAGCATAAAGGAAACTCGACTATGATTTCGCAGGAAACGATGAAGCTTTACAAAGAGTATGGAATAAATCCGGCCGCAGGATGTTTACCCGTTATAATTCAGCTGCCTGTAATCTGGATTCTTTATTCTGTTTTGCAAAATATTGTAAGAGCGCCAAATCTGGTTACGGCAGAAATAAACAGAGTGGTCTCGGTTGATTTTTTAAAACTCTCAACTCCTTTGGACCAAAGTTTCTTTTTCTTCCCGCTTGGCCAAACCCCCGCTCAGCTTTTCTCAACAATGGGTCCGGTTGTTTTGCTAATTCCGCTGGCCACCGGAATTTTTCAATTTCTTCAATCGAAGATGATGTTTCCCTCCCAAAAGACAACCGTCAAAAAAGACGACTTTGCCTCCGCCTTTGCATCGCAATCTACTTACATATTCCCAATTATGATTGGATTTTTTTCTTATTCTTTTCCAATTGGCCTGTCTTTGTACTGGAACACGTTTACAATATTTGGTATGATCCAACAATATAAAATTGCAGGCCCCGGCGGCCTTATTGATTTGCCTAAATTATGGAAAAGAAAGTAAAAAAAGTTATAGAGGATATTTTAAAAGCGTTGGAAATAGATGCTGATTTTGAGTTAACGGAGAAAGAAGAAGGATACGACGTAGTGTTGTCAACAGAGGACAGCGGAATAATTATCGGCCATCACGGAGATACACTCGAAGCACTTCAGACAATTATATCTTTGGCGATTTCAAAAAAACTTGGAGAATTTAAAAGAGTCTCTGTGGAAGTGGGAGACTATAAAAAAAACAGGGAAGAATGGCTAAAAAGTTTGGCAGGAGAAACCAAAGAAAAAGTTTTAACCGAGAGAAAAGAAATCTTTTTACCCGATCTAAAATCTTGGGAGAGAAGAATCGTCCACCTTATTTTACAGGATGATGAGGATGTTGTTTCGGAATCAATTGGAGAAGGTAAAGATAGAGTTTTGGTTGTTAAACCAAGAAGTTGACCCCTCAATCTTTTTGAATCTCCATACGCGAAAAAAATAGAAAAAACCATATCAATTTGTTAAAATTTTATAAGAATAGCCATTCAAAACATTTATGAGAAATATCTCAATCTTTACAGACGGGGGATCAAGAGGAAATCCGGGACAGGCAGGTATCGGAGTCTACATAAAAGACGATGAAAGAACAATAACCCAGATAGGCAAAAGAATAGGCGTTGAGACGAATAACGTAGCCGAATATAAGGCGGTTATAGAAGCCCTCACTTGGATTTCCGAAAATAAAGAAAACTTAGAAGACACCAGTATAAATTTTTTTATGGATTCCCAGTTAATCTATTCGCAGATAGTCGGACTTTATAAAATAAAAAATGAAATTTTAAGAAGTTTGCTTTATAAAGTTAGAGAAAAAGAAGCAGAGATTAAACTTCCCATAAGTTATAATTACATACCCCGAGAACAAAATAAAAACGCAGACGGGCTAGTTAATATGGCGCTAGACAATATTTTGTAAGTTTGCTTAAATGTCCTCATGAATCCTCTCGTCAGTGAGAAGAAAGACAATCCCCCAATTTTAATTGTAGACAGGACAGGAATTATAGGAGGCTCTCTTGCGGAAAAACTTTCGGGGGACGCACAGATAGTTTTGGTGAGTGAAAAACAAACAAACCCGGATAATATAATTTTTGTACCTTTTACAAAAAAGTTTCCGGTTATTCCAGACAGCATCTATTCCCACATTTTCGTTATCGACGATGGGGACTTGGTAACTCGTGAGTCTTTTTCTTCTTTTTTAAAAAAAGCGCAAAAAGATAAGTCAATTTTAGTTATCGCAACGCATATTAAAAACCAAAGTTTAATACACGATAATCTCCTTGAGTATAAGGGGTCCAGAATTATTTTTTTTGGAGACGTTATAGACAAAAATATAACCAACGATGGACGAGTTTCTAAAGTTCTAAATCAGGCAAAAGTACGAGGCAGAATATATATTCCCGGAGACGGAATGGAAATTATCTATCCTCTATTTTTCGAAGATTTAATTTTAGGACTTCTTGAAGCTGCTTTCGGAACGTCTGCAGATAAGGTATATTACTTAATTCCAAAAGGCGGAGTGACTTTTCTTTCTTTCTCCCACATGATTCAAAAAGCCAACCCCTCTATTGGCATTGATTTTGTTAAATCTAAGGATCCAGAAAATATTATAATTATTCGAGAGGGAAAGTATCTATTACCCAACTATCCGCTTGAGGATAAAGTAAGAAATCTCAATCTCGAAGTCCTAAGTTTTAGTAAAAGTTTTGACAACGAAAAACAGGAAGTAAATGAAGATAACCACGAACAAAACAAAACTCTAAGAACAACATTTTTCTTCTTAATACTTTTTATTTTTATGCCGCTCGTAAGTACACTTCTACTTCTTCTTTTGGGAACTGTTTTTATAAACTCTGCAAAAATAAGTTTAGGAAATGGTGATTTTGAGAATGCCAATAAATCTATAGTTCTTGCCGGATCATTTCTTGATCAATCAAAAAAAACATCGAGTCTTTTGGTTTGGGAAACCGCAGGATTTGGTTTTTCCAAATCCTTGGAGGCTCTCTCAATTGATGGCTCTAAGACGGCGCAGGGTCTAGGCGATTTTTTTGAAGGAGTTAGGCTATTGGACACTGGCAAAACTTCTCAAAGTGTAGAATCCTTTAAAAACTTTCTAATTTTTGCGCAGATTCAAAAAGCAAATAATAAAAGTTTGGATTTTTTTGATGAAAATTTGTTTAATCTTGCGAGCGCAACCGTTGACGTCTGGCCTCAACTTCTAGGATTTGATTCAAAAAAAAATTACCTGGTTCTTCTGGAAAATAATCTAAAGATCAGGCCTTCGGGAGGTTTAGTTGAGTCATACGGAATTTTAACCGTAAATAAAGGAAAAGTAGAAAACTTTTCGATAAAAAATGCTTATGACTCCGACAAAGCCTTAAAAGGGCGTGTAGAGCCACCATATCCGATAAGAAGATATTTGGGGGAAGCAAATTGGTTTTTAAAAGACAGCAATTTTGATGTAGATTTTAGACAAAGTGCTTCCTCGTCCGCATTTTTCGTAAACTTAGAAGCAGGAGAAAAAATAGACGGTGTCATTGCGCTGAATTTTAATTTCATAAAAAATTTTCTAAAATCAACCGGGCCGGTTTTTATTTCGGAATATAAAAAATCTATTGACTCAGAGAACTTATTAAGTATTGCACAGGAGCAATCCGGAGATAAGAATTTTTCAACAATTCTTTTGGGAACCATAAAAGCCATCCTTGAAAATAAAAAGATCTCCTACCTTTTACTTGCTAAGTCGATAGGGCAGTCAACTTTGCAAAAAGATATCCTTCTTGCTTCTTCCGATCAAAACGTAGAAAACATTTTTGTAGCGAATAATTTGTCCGATTCATTGTGGGACGGCCGAGTGGACAATCAAAAAAACATCAATGATTTTGTCGGAATTAGAGAGGCGAATATGAATAACCTTTCAAATTTTCTGGTAACAAGAAAAGTCTCTCAGGCTGTAGAGATAAAAGATGATGGAGGAGTTTCGTCTGTTTTGACCGTTGAATTTAAAAATGATGGTAAGTATGACTATAAAAATTATTTAAGACTCATACTCCCCGACGCAATACGAGTAAAAACAATAAAAATAGATGGTGTTCAAAAAGACTTAATAAATGCCATTACAGACCCATTGGTTTATGAAGCGAGTAATTTTAAATCTCCCTCCGAATTGGAATTAGAAAGTTATAGGGAGCAGGGAAAATCAATTTTAGGTTTTTTGATTACAGTTGGGCAGGGGAAATCTCAAACAATAGAGATAACTTATGATCTACCTCAAAAACCTCCTCTGTCGTCGCTTAGCAATTTTACCTACAGCCTTAATGTTTCTAAACAACCGGGAACCTCTTCATATCCATTTAATTTTTCTATGATTTCTCCTAAATCATTTAAAGTATTGAGTTTTCCAAAGGGCGTTAGTGCAAATGAGCAAAATATTTCTTTTTCTAAAGATTTGTCCGGAGATTTGGATTTAAACTTAGACTTCTCTCAAAAGTAAATCGATATCTTTATCTTTTTTTCTTCCGTGTGCAATAAAAAGGTGAGTCAGTTGTTTCCAGTCCTTTTTATCAAAAAGCGCCATTAAGTCTTCCTCTATCTTATCTTGATCTTTATGTTTTGTGAGGCCAAGCTCCAGGGCAAGTCTTCGTACATGTGTATCAACTGCAATTCCCACGGATTTATTAAAAGCATGCGACAAAACAACATTTGCCGTTTTTCTGCCGACTCCCGGAAGCGTTAGTAAGTCATTCATGTTGTTGGGAATTTTGCCTCCAAAGTTGTCTAAAATGAGTTGAGAAGCCCTTTTTATATTCTTTGCCTTTGTTCTAAAAAGTCCGATTGATTTAATATCTTTTTCTATTTCTTTCAAATCCTCATTCGCAAAATATTCTATTTCCTTTATCTGTGATTTAGACTTGTTGTATTTCGGAAAAAGTTTTTCCGTTACTTTATTGACTGCGGCATCGGTTGTTTGAGCGGATAGCATTACCGACAGCAAAAGCTCAAAATTATTAGAGTAGTTTAGGGATATTCCGGCTTTTGGGTAATGTTTTTTGAGAATTTTTAAAATTTTCCTGGCTTTGACCAAGTCAGACTTGGCTTTGGCTTTGTCCACAGGTGTTATTATATAATAAGTTAATGGACAAGATTTATAGTCACAAAGAGACAGAAGACAGAATTTATAAATTCTGGGAAGAAAAAGGATTTTTCAAACCCGAAGTAAATCCAAAGGGTAAACCTTACTCAATAATTCTTCCGCCTCCAAATGCTAACGCGCCTTTGCATTTTGGACATGCAATGTATGTTATAGAGGACATATTAATTAGGTATCGCAGAATGAAAGGGGACAGTGCTTTATGGCTTCCGGGTGCCGACCACGCGGGTTTTGAAACTCAATTTGTTTTTGAAAAAAATTTACAAAAGACGGGAAAATCAAGATTCGACTACGATCGCGACACCTTGTACAAAATGATTTGGGACTTCGTGCAATCAAACCGTCCGATAATGGAAAACCAGCTTAAAAAACTTGGGTTTTCTTTGGATTGGTCAAGAAAAAAATTTACTCTCGACCCCGACATTATTTCAATTGTTTATAAAACTTTTAAAAAATTGCACGATGACGGGTTGGTTTATAGGGGTTATAGATTAGTTAATTATTGCACGTTTGATGGTACATCGTTTTCGGATCTTGAGGTAATACACAAAGAAAAAGAATCCTCTTTATACTTTGTAAAATACTTTTTTGAAAAAGGCGGAGGAAATATTTCTGTTGCTACGACAAGACCGGAAACTATAATTGCGGACGTTGCGGTTGCTGTAAATCCTAAAGATAAAAGATACAAGGATTTAAAAGGAAAAAATGTTATTAATCCAATTACCAACGAGAGGCTCCCTATAATATTTGATAGTTCTGTCGATATGGAATTCGGAACGGGTGCGCTTAAAATAACTCCGGGTCACGACCCCAAAGATTTTGAAATTGCTCAAAGAAATAATTTAAAAGGGGAATCGCTCATTGGATTTGATGGGAAAATTAAAGAAGGAAAATATAAAGGTTTGTACGCAAAACAGGCAAGAGAAAAAGTTGCTGAAGACTTAGAAAAAGAAGGACTAATTGAAAAGATTGAGAAAATAATACACCAAGCTCCTGTTTGCTATAAGTGTCAAAATATAATTGAACCTCTACTTATGGAACAGTGGTTTGTAAAAATGGAACCCTTGGCCAAACCTGCGATGGAGGCTCTCAAAAAGGGTGAAATAAAAATATCCCCCAAAAGGTTAGAAAAAGTACTATCAGACTTTTTGGAAAACATAAGAGATTGGAATATTTCAAGACAAATTGTTTGGGGAATAAGAATTCCTGCCTTTAAAAACAAAAAGACAGGGGGGTGGGTGGTAACAGAAGGAGAGGCGCCGACAGGCGGGGATTGGGAGCAGGATACGGACACTTTTGACACGTGGTTTTCCTCGAGTCAGTGGCCTTTTGCAACTTTGCAGACAACAAAGCCCGATGATTTTGAAAGGTTTTACCCAACAGACGTTATGGAAACGGGTTATGACATTTTGCGCTGGTGGGTGGCACGTATGATTATGATGGGGCTTTACAAAACCGGTAAAATTCCGTTTAGAGATGTTGTCCTGCATGGCATGGTAAATGATCCCAAAGGCTTGAAAATGAGTAAAAGCAAAGGCAATGTCGTTGACCCTCTAGAAATTGTGAACGAATATGGGGCAGACGCCTTGCGTTTTGCGTTGATTTTTGGGACCGGTTTAGGAAACGACCAGGCGGCATCTTTACCCAAGTTTCAAAACGCCCGAAATTTTGCAAATAAATTGTGGAATATGGCACGGTTTATTGAGATGAACCGAATTCAAAATTCAAAATTAAAAATTCAAAATTCGCCAAAGAATAAAGTTGATAAGGATATTATAAATAAAGTTCAAAATTTAGTTAAAGATGTAACGAAAGATTTGGACAATTATAATTTCAATTTTGCCGCGGAGAAAGTTTACGAGTTTGCCTGGCATGAATTTGCAGACAAGTACATAGAGGACGTAAAGAAGAGAATAGATTCTAACTCATACGCCGTTTTAGAGTCATCATATCTTGCAATTTTGAAACTTCTCCATCCCTTTATGCCTTTTATAACAGAAGAAATCTATCAGAAATTGAACTTGGGAGAGTCAATAATGGTAGAGAAGTGGCCATCCGCAAAATAATGAAAAAACCTGCCAAACAATCCCCGAGGAATTACCGAAGTATTACCGAAGGGTTTGGTAAATTTAAAAAAAAACAATCCAAGTTATTGCAGAAATTAAAAATTGAGAGCCTTGTTTTCCTCTATGTTCTAACTGTAATTTTAATTCTTATTTTTTCTTTTGATCTTTTCCAAAATTTTCAAAAACAAAAAGAAATAGGTTTTCAAGGAGAAAAAATCCAGTCTGAAATCAGACTCTGGCAGGATATTGCCGACAAATTTAAAGGATATAAAGAAGCCTATTACAAACTCGCTCTCTTAGAATACCAACTGGGGGAGTTGGACAAGGCAAAATACTACGTTGATAAAAGTCTATTTTTGGATCCAAATTTTGGCAAGGCAATAGAGCTTAAAAAAATCCTCTACAACTACTAAGCTTTTTCTTCTGCGGGTTTTTCTGCAGCTGCCGGTTCTGCTGTTTGTCCTTCTACCGGAGCTTCTCCCTCGACAGGTGCGGCTCCTTCGGCTGTTGTAGTCTCTGCTTTTGCTGCTTCTGCAGCTGCAGCCGCTGCTGCTGCTTCTGCTGCTGCCTCTTTTGTAATCAACTCTCCTATTTTTGCAACAACTTGGCCTGGATCGGACAAAACAGTAACACCCTCCGGCGCTTTAATGTCGGCGACTGTTATTTGCTCGTCAACATTTGCCAATTTTTCCACGTTGACTTCTATATTTTCCGGAAGGTCTGTTGGCAATGCTTCGACTTCCAGCTCTGACAACTGCTCCAAAAGGATACCGACTTTATTAATAACGGCTGCAGGATCTCCGACAAAAACCAAGGGTACCATTGTCTTTACTTTTTCCTTAAGATTTACCTGATAAAAATCTGCGTGTATCGGAGCATTAGTCACGGAGTCATATTGGACGTTGTGGATTAGTACCGGGCGGACCTGTCCATCAACCTGAAGTTCAACTAGTCCTGTTTCCCCAACCTCTTTAAAGGTGTTTATAAATTCTTTTTCGGGAAGCTGTACTGCTTCGGATTTTACGTCCTTGCCGTAAACATTAGCAGGAAGTAAGCCTTCTTTTCTAAGTTTTTTAACTTTTTTGCCCAAAATTTTTCTTTTTTCAACCGAAAGAGTCACCTTCTTCATAGTTTGATATTGTACCCTAAATTTTAATAGTTTACAATTACTCTGTGAGGATTTTGGGAATTGATCCGGGTATTGCGCGTTGCGGTTGGGGAGTGGTGGATTTTGAAAATTCTAAATTAAGTGTTGTTAACTTTGGATGTATCGAGACCAAACCAAACGGAGACACCTCAAAAAGACTTCTTGTTTTAGCAGACGAACTTAAATTAATTATCAAAAAATACAAGCCCGAAGCCTTGTCCATAGAGCAGCTGTTTTTTAATACAAATGCAAAGACCGCGTTTGTCGTCGGGGAAGCAAGGGGAGTGGTTTTACTTACTGCCTCGCAAAATAGTATGCCGGTTGCAGCTTACACTCCTTTGCAGGTTAAAGTGGCTCTTACAGGTTATGGCAGGGCGGAAAAAGACCAAATCGGAAAAATGGTAAAAACACTGCTTTCTTTAAAGGAAATACCAAAATTGGACGACACTTCCGACGCCTTGGCCGTTGCAATAACCCACGCTTTTTCCCACAGACTACACAATCTTGACAAAAAATAAGTAGAATGGTATAAAACTGCTCTATGTTCTTAGAAACAACAGCCCGTGTGGCTGTGTCCGAAGCAGAATGGGAAAGACAGGCAAAAAGATTTGTTGAGTTGGGTTTTCACAAAGAACTTGGTCTATCCGAAAAAGACTATTTGGCTTCTGTCCCGCGCCTCACTTTTTTACAAGATTTGAGTCAAAAATTTGATTTTACCGTTCTTGTGGAAACTAGAATTCCTGTTGAGAGACAGTGTGAATTAGCAGGAATTGAATACGCTTTGGATTCTTCAAAAGTCGGCGACTGGCCGGATAAAAAATACACAAAGCCAACCGCGGCTTATGTTGCACAGCTTAATGATGGAAGAAAAACTCCGGGTCACTCTTTGGACCGGGTAACTGCCGAACTTGAAGGAAAGAGAAAAGATGAAAGAAAGGCAACAGCCCTCGAGGGTTTGTCTTTAGTAATCGCCCACCCAGGAATTTTAGATAATGTTGATCTTATTTTGCCAGGGAGCTCATATGCGACATACGACGTAGTAAAATTACACAAAGACAAAGATACCGGAAAAATCGTAATGACTTCTAATTTCTTCGCTTTTAAAGGTTCAGATCCCTGCGGAATAGTAACCTCTGCAAGATAACCTCTAGTCTATGCTATAATCCTATTGTTTTATGATAGGGTCTCTCCAAGGAAAAGTTGATCTTCTAGACAGGCCGTTTGTAATTGTCGACGTACAAGGAGTAGGCTACAAAGTTTTACTAAGTAACCATCTTTTTTCAAAATTAAAACTCGGAGAGAATTTAAAAGTCTTTACCTACACCCATGTTAAAGAAGACGCCTTGGATCTTTTTGGTTTTGAAGAGCTGGAAGATCTAAAACTTTTCGAAAATTTTCTAACGGTTCCAGGTATTGGCCCTAAAACTGCGATGAATGTTTTTTCTTTCCACAAAAGGGAAGATATTGTTAACGCAATTCTCACGAGCGACGTATCCGTTTTTACCTCCGTACCACGACTTGGCACAAAAAATGCACAAAAAATAATAATAGAGCTTAAAAGCAAAATCGGATCCACTAAGGAATTGGATTTGACGGGAAAAGAGTACGAAGAACAAGCAGAAGTAATAAACGCTCTCAAAAATTTTGGATTCACAACAGCCGAGGCCCAGAAGGCTTTAAAAGAAGTAAAAAAAGATGGAATGACAACAGAGCAGAAGATTAGATTTGCTCTTAAATATCTTGGTGCACATCACTAATATGGCAAAAAAAATTGACAAAGATCTAGAACAGGAGACTCCTGATGAGGAGATATTGTTGGTTTCTCTCCGAGCGCAAGAGTGGCGGGACTTTGCAGGGCAAAAGAACGTTAAAGAGGCTCTAAAAATTGCAATGACCGCTGCCAAAAAAAGAAAAGAGGGGATAGAGCATATATTATTGTACGGACCCCCGGGTCTTGGTAAGACAACCCTTTCCCATCTTATTGCAAAAGAAATGGGTGCAAATATTAGGGTTACCTCGGGACCTGCGATAGAACGCGCTGGAGATTTGGCGTCAATATTAACTAACCTGGAAAAAGGCGACATACTATTTATAGACGAGATCCACAGGCTCAATAAAGTAGTTGAGGAAACTTTGTATCCTGCAATGGAGGATTATGCACTCGACATCGTAATTGGCAAAGGGCCTTCTGCCCGGACTTTAAGACTGGACCTTCCCCAATTCACAATAATAGGAGCAACAACTCGAATTGGACTTTTGTCAGCGCCTCTTCGGGACCGTTTCGGAGTTATTCACCGACTTAATTTTTACGAACCCTCCGAGCTGGAGCAAGTCATAGAGGCTGCTTCAAAAAAATTAAAAGTTCCGGTTGATTTGGAAAGTATAAAAGAAATATCAACCCGCGCCAGAGGGACTCCAAGAATTGCTTTAAAACTTCTTAAAAGGGCGAGGGATTTTGTTCAGGTAAAAGGGAAGGGGTTAATTACAAAGCCGATGGTTTTGGAAGCTTTAAAAATGCTCGAAGTAGACGAAAGAGGATTGGATTCCTCCGACAGACGGTATTTGGAAGCAATTGTAAAAAAACACAATGGAGGTCCTGTTGGAGTAGAAACTTTGGCAGCTAGCATGTCCGAAGACATAGGCACAATCGAAGAAGTTTTGGAGCCATATTTACTCCAGATTGGTTTTATAAAGAAAACAGGACGGGGAAGAATGGCAACCAGGGAGGCATACGAACACCTAAAAATCCGCCACCCGGAAGACAAGGGCCAGCAAAAACTACTCTAAGGCCCAGATTTGAATTTTTTGCATTCGTTTTGAGTATCTTATATAATTCGGCCATGGCAGTTGAGTTGGGCACATTTCCAAAGGGGATAAAACTTGAGCCTGATTACGAAGGTCTCTCGGATAAAATCACCGAGATAAATGAGGAAGGAAGAGCATTTGAGTTTCTCACGCCGGGAAAATATCCTCTCGAAACACCCACAGATGCAGCAGGAGAATTAACAGTAGGATCTGATGGAAATGCGACATATCAACCAGTTGGTTTTTCCAAACACGCTTCACCCGAGTCTGTTATAGACGATTCTAATAAAGGTTTTTAATAACGGGTACCTGTCGGGATGGACGAGGCGAGTGCATTTATTACATAATTAGACATCATCCGGGAAAAGCTACTCCAAAAAAAGTTGAAGATCTATTCTAATCTGCCTCGACTAGATGGTTCTTGTACCACAAACCAAGTCAAACTTGGCTCTAGCCACTTAATATTTTCCATGTTCAAAATATAACATCATTTTTTGGTCTAAATTGTAAGGCTTCTGCAAGATGGGTAATTTTAATATCCCTTGCATCTTCCAAATCTGCTATTGTTCGGGCTACTTTTATTGTCCGATGGTAACCCCTTGCAGACAAATTCATTTTGGAAACAGCCATTCTCAATAAATTTAAACAGTCATCTGAGAGTTCACAGAATTTCTTAATGTCTTTTGACCCCATTTCCGAATTTGAAGTTATTTTTGATTTCTTAAAGCGTCCAATCTGAATATCTCGCGCCCTCTGGACCCTTTTCCTAATCATTTTTGAATCTTCAGTTAATTTTCTGTCTGTTGTTGTTAATTTTTCTACTTTTACAGCGGGAACTTCCAGATGAATATCTATTCGGTCCAGCATCGGCCCGGAAACTCTTTTTTGATATCTTAGGATTTGGACTGTTGTGCAGCGGCAAGAGTGAGTTTTATCGCCCAAAAATCCGCAGGGACAAGGATTTTGCGCGGCAACGAGCATAAACTTAGAAGGAAAAGTTATTCGTCCCGACGCGCGCGAGATCGTTACAAATCCATCTTCCATTGGTTGGCGCAAAGCTTCCAAAACGTGTCTTTGAAATTCGGGAAATTCGTCCAAAAACAAAACTCCTCTGTGAGCCAGCGTTATCTCTCCCGGTTTTGGAATAGTACTTCCTCCTATTAGCCCAATGTGCGAAGTTGTGTGATGAGGAGCTCTAAAAGGTCTTTTTGTAGCAATGGATCCGTCCAAGAGGCCCGAAATGCTATAAATTTTTGTAACTTCTAAAGCCTCATCTAAAGTCATTGAAGGCAAAATCGAAGGGAGTGTCCGGGCAATCATTGTTTTTCCGGCTCCGGGTGGACCTTTAAGAATAATATTGTGCCCTCCGGCCGCTGCTATTTCCATTGCTCTTTTTGCCTGTTCCTGGCCTTGAATTTCCTGCATATCAAAATCAAAAGAATCAAAATTATTCTTAAGTTTGGTGGGATTTTTTGCTTTGATTAGCTTTTCACCTTGTAAATGATAAAAAAGATCAACCAGCGATTCCAAAGGAAAATTTTTCACTCCTTTTATCAAAGCTGCCTCCGAAGAGTTGACGTGGGGCACAAAGACATTTTTTATTTTTTTCTCCTTGGCAAGCATTACTTGAGGCAAAATACCGTTGGTATGACGAAGTTTTCCGTCCAGAGACAACTCGCCGGTAAACAATGAGTCCTTAATGTCTGCTTTGAGTTGTTCGGAGGCAATCAAAATCCCTAAAGCAATTGGCAGATCATAAGTAGGGCCTTCTTTTGGTAAATCCGCGGGAGCAAGGTTTACTGTAATTCGCCTGGCGGGGAAGTCAAAACCCGAATTTTTTAAAGCAGCGCGGACTCTTTCGCGGGATTCTTCAACTGCCTTATCCGGCAAACCTACTATTGTAAAAGAGGGAAGACCTTGGGAGGCAATATCGACTTCTACTTCGACCAAAACTCCATCAAGCCCAACTAAAGCTCCGGATAAAACCTTTGCGAGCATGATTTAATAATAGCAGAGTTAGGAGGCTTCTTGGAAAAAAACAAAAAAACCTTTAGTAGACTGCGCCAGAGTCTCCAACATTCTTGCTGATTCTGGTTCGGCTTTTTTGTATTCCACAATTCTGCCGTATTCGTCTTTAACTTTATATGAGACGCCGGGGTTAAATCCCTTGGATTCTTTTATACCAATTACTTGGAATTTAGAATCTTTTTCAAGTTTACTTTTCTGCGTTTCCGCCCCTTTTAAGGTACTGAATTTTTTAAAGTGCGGAAACCATCTTATAAAGTCAAAATAAGAGTGGCCCGGAGACATTGCCTCTATGCCTTGAGCTTTTTCCAACCACTCCATAAGTTCTTGATCGGTCATTTGACGAAGCATTGTTGGATTTAATTTTCCCTCTTTTGCGGTCGTTGAGTAATAAGGATTTAATAAATTTGCAAACTTTAAATCTCTGCCCATATTTACAGGGTGCAGATAAAGATTTTTGTTTAAAAAACCTCTAAGAAGCAAAAATGTTCCAAGTGTTTCTGGGTCTTTAAAGTAAACTTCTTCTCCTTCAAAATCCACCACAAGGTCTTTATAAATGTTTCCAATTTGAGGGTAGTTAGAGAGTATTGCGGAGACTGCCGGTTCACTCTGGAAAGTATATAAGTCCCTCATAACGTAGGCAATTCTATCTGCAATGTCTAACGTTCTTCCTAGAATTCCTTTATTTTTAATAACGTCATCTATTTTCTCTTTTGTTGCGCCTATACTTTCAAGATAAGACCAACCTTTAGGGGTTACCCCTTCCCACCAGAACTCTTCTTCGTCAAGATTTGCCGGGTCGACTGCTTTTGTGGCATCTCCTAAAGCGGGTGTAGCCGCATCGTGGAGAATCGCGGATGCTATGAAAGTTTTAATGTCAGATTCAGAAGCATTATTGTTTCTTAATATCTTCTCGCCCGTTCTGGCAACAAGAAGCGTATGGAAAAAACGGGTATGTTCGAAAGAAGTAAAATATTGATTTTCAGGATCAGGGCCAACGTGCGTTAGTAAACCTAAGGCTCTCACATGATTTATTCTCTCTGGCGGAAAATGTCGTCCGGTGGGCGGCAATAAGGAAACTAGAGCTTTGAAAATATCGTCCTGCTCATATATTCCCTCCGGCATCATGTCCGAAAAGGGCAAATATATAACTAATTGCTCGTCTCCCCTTAGCCTTTCTTGCACAGCCTCTTTCATAGAAGCCGATAGTATACCACAGTAGTTAATTTGAAGCTAATTTAATTATTCAAAACTTTCCGTGGATGAAGAAGCAAGAGGTTGAGGTCGCATTGTTGATAAAGGGAATTCGAGATCATCTAAGACAGCAAGAGCCGCATCATTCTCCGGATCAAGCATATAACCTGGTCCAAGTTTTATGCCAGCTTTTTTTACCGCATCTACTTCTGTTGGTTTTCTGATCTCACCCTCACTCATTATAGGATATATTATATACTACGGTGTCAATTTTTAGGAAGAGAGGGTTTTAGAATTTACCTTCGGACAATCTTTTGTCGAAATCTTCAGAAGCTTTCCTAAAGTTTTGTACAAGAACCAAATTAGGTGGAAGTTCTCCCATAAATCTTTTTAATAGTCTGGGGTGGTTGGAAAGATTACGAAGAAGATAAACCAGAACATTTTCCGCGTCAATTCTTGCTACACATATACCGGCCCGCGGATCGTCATCGATATGAACGACTTTTTGTCCTTCTTCAAGAAGCCCTCTTATTACAAATTCCTTCCACGGAATACCTCTTGCTCCTTGGTTTAAAAAAAGATCCGTAAAATAATCCATGTGGCCCGATTTCCTAAGTCTGTCCACGGTCATCTTGTGTTTATCCGATTCTCTTCCGGACAAAGCGGCGAATTTTAGATCCCTTTGATTTCTTTCCGCAGCATCTTTAAATAGTCCTAAGCCTTCCAGACCACCTCTATTAACAGGGCGTCTGGAATGCATAAAAATAGATACTCTGCTTAATGCAACTTCTTTTATTCCATGGGGTGAGTATTCGCCTATCTTCGCACCCGACTCGGGCAAAGGGGAACGTCTTGCGATTCTTATTGCCGTTTTGATAGGCAAAGGAGCTCTAAAATGTACTCCATCAAGATCGTTGGTGAAGACAATTCCTCTTTCGGATCTACCCATAAACTATTTATTGGAAGATTTTATTTCTTTTATGGCTTTTTCCGTGAGCAAAACTGCAAGGCCAATATATTTTTCAGGGGTAAGATTTTTGAGCATTCTTTTTTGTGAATCGTCTACGGGCAATCCATCAATCCATTGTTCCCATTCTTCTTTACCAAAATGTTCGCCTCTGCTTGAATTGGCGATCAGAGAATATGGATCCTCAACGCCTGCTTCTCTCAAAATTGTTTGAACGCCTTCTGTAAGAATTGCCCAGTCACTATTAAGACTTTTCGATAACTCACCCTCGTTTGGATGTATTTTTCCAAGCCCGGTCAAAAGACTTTTATAGGCAACTACACTGTATCCCAGAGAGGTTCCAATATTTCTTATTACAGTGCTGTCCGAAAGGTCGCGTTGGAGTCTTGAAACGGGAAGTTTTCTTGAAAGAAACTCAAAAATTGCATTTGCCAATCCTAAATTTCCTTCGGAATTCTCAAAATCTATGGGATTTACTTTCTGAGGCATAGTGGAAGATCCAACTTCTCCTTTTTTTACTTCCTGTGAGAACCAATGGTCGCTTATATACCTCCAAATATCCTGATCCAAATCTATGAGTATGTTGTTTATTCTCTGATAGTTCTGAAAATACTCGGCCATGTCATCGTAAGGATTTATTTGAGTTGTAATTAGATTGGGTTCAAGGCCAAATGAAGAAACAAAGTCCTCCGAAAACTTTACCCAGTCGACATCAGGATATGTCACTTTTAAGGCATTAAAATTTCCTACCGCACCATTTAATTTACCGGTTAGTCTCCTATCTTTTAATTGTTGAACTTGCCCGTTTAGTCTTTGAGCAAAATTAACAATTTCCTTGCCAAGAGTTGTCGGAATTGCGGGTTGGCCATGGGTCCGCGCTAACATAGGGGTTGCCTTGCCCGCTTCAGCCTTGGTTACAAGGTCGTCTATTACCAGACTTAGTTGGGGCAAGACGACGCCCTGTGTGGCTCTTTTTAACATCAACCTATAAGAAATGTTATTAACGTCTTCCGAAGTCAGCCCTATATGGATTTTTTCTGTAACATCTTCAAGAGAAGTGCCCTTGAGCATTTCGCGAAATGCTCTTTCCATTGCCTTAACATCATGTCTTGTTGTGTCTTCAATCTTTTTTACTTTTTCCGCTTCGTCGAGGCTAAGATTTGGTCCAAGAAGGGTTAGCCTTTCTTTTTCTTCTCTTGAGAGTCGTCTAACAACTCCAACTTCGGATAAAGCTATTAGATATTTTGCTTCAACTTCCATTCGAGTTTGAATCAATGCGTATTCGGAGACAAAAGGTCTTAATTCTTCTGTCCGGCTAGAATACCTGCCATCAAGAGGAGTTACTGCTGTTAATTCTGTTAAGTGGAGTGGCTTACCCTTTTCCTGCATAAGTTTATACTTATATACCTTAATTTTCATCTAAAGTCAAAAAGTTACTCATATATTAATTAGCTAGTTTTTCCAGAGCCTTTATTGCGTAAAATTTTACATTAGGAATTATATCTTCACTTTGTTCAATTTCTTTTTTGCTAAACCACCTGCATTCTTCGCTTTGTTCGCCTTTAGTTGGTTGTAATATTTTGTCAGTACTAGAAGTAGCAAAATAAACTAGGACTACATGTTCATGGTTAGGTTCAATTCTGTGGCGGTTAAGGAAATAGGGAGGAATTAATTCCAAGGTATCACCCTTTTGGTATGTAGGTTTTAGGCTTTCGTCCAACTTAATATCTAGGCCTACCTCTTCTTTTACTTCTCTTAGAGCAGCTTGATTAGGATCTTCATTAAGCTCAATATGACCTCCAACACTTAGCCATATTTTATATTTATCGTGTCTTCTTAGTAAAACCTTATCCTCATGAACGATGAAGACTTCAACCGCAAAATCAATTAAAGAATGTATGTGTGGCATAAATAAGTTGATTAGATTTTGATGATGTCATTTCTTTTTTGCCCTGTTGACACAAATGTAACTTTGACTCCAATTGTTTTTTCGATCTCTTTTATATAAAGCTTTGCAGCTTTTGGTAAATCGGAGAACCTTGTTACTCCTTTTGTCGAGAGTTTCCAACCTTTCATTGTTTTGTAGACCGGTGTTACTTTTTCCAGAAAATTTGCATCTCCATCTTCGTATTGTACTTTCTTGCCGTTTAACCTATATTGAGTACAAATTTTAATCGAGTCAAAATTGTCCAAAACGTCCAATTTGG
Source organism: Patescibacteria group bacterium (assembly GCA_035260725.1). Lineage (GTDB taxonomy): Bacteria > Patescibacteriota > Microgenomatia > Levybacterales > UBA12049 > DASRFS01. The sequence goes on along the minus strand of DATFUR010000029.1, from coordinate 2,588 downwards.
TTATGGCAATTTCCGAGAATCCGTTAATTTTTGCAGCAAATCTTAATAACTCCAAATCCAGCCAGCCGCACCTTCGGCGTCTGCCGGTTGTAGTCCCAAATTCCATTCCTTCTTCTTGAAGTTTTGTTCCGATACCATTTAATTGTTCCGTTGGCATCGGGCCTTGGCCGACTCTTGTCATATATGCTTTTGTGACTCCAATTATTTTTTCTATTTTTCTAGGATTTATTCCGGTGCCCGACGTAGCCCCCCCCGAAATAGTAGTTGAGGCAGTAACAAAAGGATAAGTTCCCCAGTCAACGTCAAGAAAAACTCCTTGAGCGCCTTCAAGCAGAATCTCCTTCTTGTTATCGATAGCTTTGTCTAAGAGAGAGTAGGTCTCGGCAATAAAAGGCCTCAATTTTTTAAAAAGAGGGAAGAGCTCTTTTTCAACAGCCTTTTTATTTAGAGGTTTGGACCCTAAAGATTTCAGAATTTTGTTTTTTATCAAAAGCTGGTTCTCCAGTCTTTTATCAAAGTTTTTCTTATCGAAAAAATCTGCAAGCCTTATGCCGTTGTAACTTACCTTATCGGCATAACATGGGCCGATTCCTCTTCCCGTCGTGCCTACTTTACCTTTGCCTTTTGCATCTTCATAAAGTCTATCCAGAAGTTTATGGTAGGGCATAATTACGTGGCACCGCGGAGAAATAAACAACCTATTTTTAAGTTTAATATTTGCTTTTTTTAGAGTTTGGATTTCCGAGACCAAAACTTCAAGGTCCAAAATAACACCGTTTGCAATTAACGCTTTTGCCCTTGGATTAAAAACCCCACTTGGAATAAGATGCATTGCGAAGCTACCTAAGTTATTAATTACCGTGTGGCCTGCGTTGTTGCCGCCGTGGAATCGGACCGTATAATCTGCGTTTTTAGAAAGATAATCAATTATCTTTCCTTTTCCTTCGTCGCCCCATTGGGCTCCAATAACTAAAGAAACCGCCATAAAGCCCAAAAGTTATTGTATAAAAAAACCCGGCTCAAATGCAATATGGTAGAATAGAGTCGATTAAGTTATGGATCAGGCAGGACAAGTCAGAGAAAAAATAGACATAGTATCTCTTATTTCGGAATACATTCCTCTTAAGAAAATGGGGGCAAATTTTAAGGCAAACTGCCCCTTTCACCAGGAGAATACGCCTTCCTTCGTAGTTTCCCCCGAGCGCCAAATTTGGCACTGCTTTGGCTGCGGCAAGGGCGGGGACTGCTTCTCGTTTGTTATGGAATACGAAAATATGGAATTCCCCGAGGCGCTTCGCACCCTTGCCAAAAAAGCAGGAGTCACGATTTCGGAGTCTACTTACCAGAAAGGAGTCTATTCTCAAAAAGAAAAAATCTACAAGCTGAATAGTCAGGCAGCCAAATTCTATAATTTTTTATTGACCCAGCATCCGATAGGAAAGACCGCCTTGGAATACCTTGTTAAAAAAAGAGGGCTAAACGAGGCTCTTATAGATACTTATTCTTTGGGAGTTTCTCCGAACGATAATTCGCTAAGTAAATATTTAATGGGTAAAAAAGGGCACAAGAAAGAAGATCTTGTGGAAGCAGGATTGTCTATCGTAAAAAATGGAAGAATTTTGGATTTTTTTAGAGGAAGAATAATGTTTCCTCTTTCCGACCACAGGGGAAACATTGTAGGTTTTTCCGGCAGGTCAATGGACGAGAGCAATTCTTCAAAATATATAAACACCAAAGAAACAGCGGTTTATCACAAGGGAAGTTTGTTTTTTGGCCTCGAGAGCGCAAAGGAAGAAATAAAAAAAGAAGGCGCAATTGTTGTCGAAGGGGAATTTGATGCTCTCTCTTCTTTTAAGGAAGGAATAAAAAATGTAGTTGCAATTAAAGGGACGGCCTTAACCGAAAATCAGGCGAATTTACTTTCCCGTTTTACCAAAAAAATAACTCTCTGTCTAGATCAGGACTCCGCGGGTTTTGAAGCAACAAAAAGAAGCCTCGCTCCTTTGGAGAAGGCGGGTATGACAATAAATATAATGGTGCTTGAAGAAAAAGATCCGGACGAGCAGCTCAAAAAAAACCCGGGAATTTTTAAAAAGGCTCTAAAAGAATCTGTGGGGGCTTACGATTTTATAATTTCAAAAACACTTTTAACAAACGATATTAAAACCGCAGAAGGAATAAAAAATGTTACACAAGATCTCCTTCCATATATCGCGCAAATCCAAAACGAAATTGTAAAAGAGCATTACATTAAAAAATTAGCACAGGAGCTGGATACCTCTTATCAGAGTCTAACTAAAGAAATCGGAAAAATAGAAGGATCCAAGAAAGACTCATCTGCGGGGTTAGTCCCGAGCTCGCCTGTTGCAAAAAGATACAGAAGAGAAATTTTAGAGCAATATATTTTGTCACTTATTATTCAAAACGAGAACGTAAAAGACCTTCTGGACGAAGAAGAGAAGTTTTTTTCATCCTACGAATTTGATAACCTAGCTTACAATAAAATATCAGACAATTTAAAAACTTATTTTGAAAAAAAGAAAAGTTTTAATTCATCCGAATTCGCAAACTTTTTGCCCGAAGAATTG
>DATFUR010000028.1:0-12638 GCA_035260725.1 Patescibacteria group bacterium | reverse complement strand
TTATACGATATCTACGGAGACCAAAATAGAACATACGTTGAATTAAAAGATATCCCCAAGGCCATACAAGAAGCAACAATTGCAACGGAAGACAAAGATTTTTACCGAAATCAAGGATTCTCGGTTACAGGGTTTTTGAGAGGTATTTTTATTGATCCTATTTTGAGACGCAGTTTTACGGGAGGTTCTACCCTAACGCAACAGCTTGTAAAAAATGCACTTCTCACGAACGAACGTTCCATTCCTAGGAAAATTAAAGAGTTCATCTTGGCGATTCAGGTCGATAAAAAATATAGCAAAAATCAAATTTTGGAACTTTATTTAAATGTTGCTCCGTATGGTGGAACTAATGTTGGAATAGAAACCGCATCGGAGCAGTATTTTGGAAAAAAATCTAAAGATCTAACTTTGGTCGAGTCTGCAATTTTGGCAGGTTTCCCGCAAAGCCCAACTTATTATTCCCCTTATGGAGAATATCCTAAAGCCTATATTGGAAGAACAAAAGATGTTTTGAGAAGAATGAGAGAGGACGGTTACATAACAACAAAAGAAGAGCAAAAGGCAGTCGCCGAACTACCTAGCGTAAAATTTCTGGATAAAACAGATTCAATAAAGGCTCCGCATTTTTCATTTTATGTTAAGAAGCTTTTGATAGATAAGTTTGGAGTGAATTTGGTTGAATCAGGAGGATTAACAATTACGACAACATTGGATTACAAACTTCAGCAGGCTGCGGAGAAAATAGTTAAAGAAGAAGTGGATAGTGCGAGATCTCTTGATGTAGGAAACGGAGCCAGTATAGTTTTGGATCCAAAATCAGGCGAAATTTTAGCAATGGTTGGAAGCCGGGATTTTTTTGCAACGCAGTCGGCCAATATTAACAATAAAAAAGTTTCCTTCGAAGGGCAGTTTAATGTCATAACTCAAGGGCACAGACAGCCGGGGTCTTCCATAAAGCCGGTTATGTACGCAACTGCTCTTGAGAAAGGCTACACGGCTGCAACTCTAATTATGGATACGAAAACTGTGTTTCCAAACCAGGGCGGAAAAGATTATATACCTGTAAATTATGATGGGAAATATCACGGTCCTGTACAAATGCGGTTTGATTTGGGCAGCTCTTTAAATGTTCCTGCTGTTAAAATGCTGTCTCTTGTTGGAATTAAAAATATGATGCAGAAAGCTTTCGATATGGGAATTTCCACTCTTTCCCCTACAACAGATAATGTCAATAAATTCGGTTTATCCATAACTTTAGGAGGAGGAGAGGTTTTACCTATAGAGCTTGCAACGGCTTATTCTACTTTTGCAAATGGAGGCTATAAGGTCGAGCCGATATCTATTTTAAAAGTTACCGATCGATCGGGAAACACACTATATAAAAAGGAAGATGTAAATAAAAATAGAGTTATTCCGTCGGAGGTAGCCTTTATTATTTCGCATATGCTTTTGGATAACAATGCAAGGCTTATTACTTTTGGAGTTAATAGTTATTTAAACACAAGCCGAACAATCGCCGTAAAAACTGGAACGACAGACGACAAGAGAGATAATTGGGCAATCGGCTGGACCCCTAGTGTTTTGGTTGCAACGTGGGTTGGAAATAACGACAACAGTCCTATGGGAGCAATCGCCTCCGGAGTTACGGGCGCGACTCCAATTTGGAGAAGAATAATTTTGGAGGCTTTAAAAAATAAACCTAACGAAGATTTTGTAAAACCGGACAATGTAATTGCTATGAATGTAGACGCTTATGGCGGTGGAACAGTCGTTGACGGAAAACCTACTAGATCGGAATACTTTATAAAAGGAACAGAGCCACAAGGTCCCTCTCCTATCTACATAAAACTTAAAATTTCAAAAGACAACGGTAAAATAGCATCGCAAAGCGAAGTGGATCACGGACAATACGATGTAAAAAATTATATAGTTTTTAAAGAAAACGACCCTATTTCAACAGATGGCAAGAATAGATGGCAGGAGGGAATTAACGCATGGGTTGACGAGAATTACAAAGACGATCCGCTTTACCACCCGCCAACGGAAACTTCAACCAGAAGCGTATCGGATAGCACACCGTCCCCGACTCCTAGTGCTACGCCTTAATTTATTTTATCTGCGCATCGAATTTTTCTTTTAACGAGGAAATTATCTTTTCTCTTATTTTAGATACTTCTTTATTTTTTAAATTTCTCTCATCCGATTGGTAAACAATACGAAAGGCTTTGGAATCATTGAATTCATCGATAAGAGATACGCGAACTATTAAGAGATCTTGTCTTTTAATTTCATCTATTACCTCGCCTGTTTTTATATTTAGGTTAAGTACAATAGACAAGTCCTCTACTATTGGTGGATATTTTGGTAAGGGTTTGAATTTTTTAGTTAGATTAATTTTTTCTAAGATTTGGGAAAAATCAATTTCAAAAAATATTCCCTCACTTACAATATCAATATATTGCCCCACATCTTCTTTTATTCCAAGCTCTTTAGCTAATCTTTCCAAAATTCCCCTCACTTCTGGGAAGTTTTTTTGGGTGCTTATTCCCGAAAGATAATATTTTTCATTGGCTTTTTCTAGAGAAGGTCCTTTATAAACTTTACCCAACTCAAATAGATTTATATCTTTGAAATAAGACCTATTTTCTTTTACGGCCTTCACAAGATTGGGTTTTAAAGAGGGTCTTAAATATTCAAACTCAATACTCACCGGATTATCGACTCGCAGCGTATTTTCCGGATTTAATTCATTATCTATTAAATCTTTTTCGCTTATAAGGCTATAGGTATAAACTTCCGAAAATCCTCCTGCTTTTAGTAATTGCTTTGCGGCTTCATCTATTTTGTAGTTTTTGAAATAAGGAACTATCCTTGTAGGAATTTCTCCAACGGGCAATGTTTTTGGAAATTCATTATATCCGTAGAGACGCGCTACTTCTTCTATTAAATCTTCTTCAATTTTTAAATCGTTTCGGTATGTTGGGATTGTACACTCTACTTCATTTTTTAAAAGTTTTGGAGAAAGATTAAGATTATCCAGAATTTGTAAAACCTGTTTTAGAGAAATTTTGTATCCTAATATTTTATTTAATTTTTCTATTCTTAATTTTAATTTCCAAGATTCGAACTTATCGGCTTTCAAATCGTATAGTTCGCTTGCGATTTTCCCGCCCGCTAATTCTAAAATTAAATCAACAGTTCTTTTTAGAGCGTCCACTGTGCCACCCGCATTGACTCCTCTTTCAAAAATACTCGACGCTTCAGAGCGAAGGCCCAACGTAAGGGAGGTTCTTCTAATTAAATTTGGAACCTCAACAGGGACTCTTATAAAAATTGTTTTTGTGTCTTCAAAAGTTCCGCTATTGTACCCTCCTTTTATTCCACAAAGATCTATAATTTTATCTTTGTCCGAAATAACTACAGCGCCTTTTGGTAGATTATAAGAAATTCCATCGACGCTTTTAAAGGTTTCTCCTCCCAGAGCAAGATGTACTTTCATTGTTTGACCTTCAATTTTATCGTAATCAAAAGCATGAATCGGGTTACCAAGCTCTAACATTACAAAATTTGTAATATCAACAATATTGTTAATTGATCTTTGTCCTACATCTTCGAGTCTCTGCTTTAACCAAGGGGGAGATTCTTTTACAGTTATTCCGGAGATAATAATTCCCGTGAATCTTGGGTTTATTTTTGGATCTGTCTTTATTTCTAAAGGCAATATTTTTGTTGTTGGCTTGAGGGTTGTTTTTAGTTTTGGATATTTTATTTTAGTTTTTTCAATTGCTGCAACTTCTCTAGCGACACCGATTATTGACAATAAATCCGGCCTGTTAGGAGTTATTTCTAATTCAAAAATTGTATCGTTTCCCTTTGTTATTATTTTTTCAGTTGAGAGTCCGACCTGGGTAAGTTTATCTCCAAGCGCTTTTGGAGAAAGTTTTATGTCTGTGTAATCTTTGAGCCAAGAAAGAGGTGAAAGCATATTAAAATTGATTAATTATTCGTAAATCGGGATTCGTAAGAAGTCTCAAATCATCCATTTGGTAGCGCAGAGTTACAAGCCGTGAAAGTCCAATCGCAAAAGCAAATCCCGAAACGACTTCTGGATTGTATCCTACTGCTTTGAGAACATTTGGATGAATCATTCCTGCGGGCATAATTTCACTCCAGCCGCTGTATTTACAAAAACTGCATCCCTTGCCCTTGCAAACAGTGCATTCAATATAGGTATCAACGCCGGGCTCAACGAACGGAAAATTTGTCGTTGCAAATTTAATTTTTATGTCATTTCCCATTAATTTTCGCAAAACATAATCAATAGTTCCAAAAAGATCGGTCAGTCTCACATTTCTGTCCACCAAAAATCCTTCTGTCTGCCAAAACTCAAAACCATGGGAAGCGTCGACTTGTTCATATCTAAAATTTTTACCCGGAACTATTACTCTAACAGGTGGTTTTGTTTTTTCCATAACACGTCCCTGCATTGCCGATGTCTGGGTTCTTAAAATTATTTCTCCGGGAGTTGCCTTACTCTTTCGTGTATCAAGATAAAGTGTTTGTTGGGTATCTCTGGCCGGGTGGTCTTTTGGGATATTTAAAACTTCAAAATTATAATAATCGGTTTCTATCTCCGGGCCGTCTGCAGCTTGATACCCTAGGCTTTTAAAAACATCAACTACTTCCCAAAGCATTTGAGTCATAGGGTGCAAATGGCCTATCTCGGGGACAGTTCCCGGGGCGGTCTTGTCGATTTTTTCTTTTCTTGTTTCAAATTTTTGAGAGCTTAATTCTTTTTCTTTATTAAAGATTGTCTCTTCAATTGTATTTTTTACTTCGTTTGCCAACATTCCTATTTCGGGTCTTTTTTCGATTGGAAGTTTTGTGATGTCTTTAATAGCGAGAGTTAGCTTTCCTCTTCTGCCTAAGAATTGGAGTTTAACCTCCTCCAGACTTTTTAAATCGTTACTGTCGATGATCAAAGAAATTGCGGAATTTTTTATTCCAATCAGGCTTTCTTCCATACGCTTATGGTAGCATGTTTGAGGTCAATTTTAAACGCTTTTTATGGAGTCTACTATTTTTTTAAAAGAGGGTAAGTCACTTACGATTAAGTCGCTCAAGGTTTTTCGGTCAAGATCAATTTTTGATTTTTTTAGTTTATTCATAAAAACGCTGTAGGATAATCCTTCCTGTTTTGCGGCTTCTCCTATTCTTAAAATCCAAAGACTCCTTGCGTCTCTTTTTCTAAGTTTTCTTCCGTGATAAGAATAAGCGTCCGCATGCAATCTCGCTTGTTTTGCAACTCTGACTAATTTTGAATTAGTTCCTCTAAAACCCTTGTTGAGTTTAAAAAGTTTTTTATGTTTTGCTTTGGAGACTACTCCCCTTTTAACTCTTGCCATATTTCTTATTATTAATTACCTTTTGGAATTTTTCTTTAAAAAATTTCCCAAAATTTTTGTATGAATTTGTAGCCGATCTTTCCGATTTTGTCTCTCTAAAATTTATATTTCTCGTTTTCATATTAAGATTTTCCCAGCATCTTCTTAATCTTTTTAGCAAACTTACCCTTGAGTACTCCCGGTTCCTTCTGACGCCTTAGTCTCGAGTTAGATTTCTTGCTTTTTAAATGGCTTTTATACTGATGGGAAAAAATAACTTTTCCTCTTTTTGTAACTCTAAATCTTTTGCTTGCTGATTTTCTTGTTTTCATACTTTTACTTCAACTTTTTCTTCTTCCGGTTCTTTCTTACTTTTCTTGTCCGGAGAAATTATCGATATCATTTGTTTGCCTTCTAACTTTTTCTCCTTTTCGACTTTGGAAACGTCAGAAAGACTTTCTATAACCTTGTCTAAAATCTTGTGTCCAAATTCCGGATGGGTGATTTGTCTTCCTGCGAATTTTACTACAAGTCGGACTTTATCGCCATCCTCCAAAAAATCCCTTGATCTTCTTATCATGACCTGCAAATCATTGTCACTCATAAAAGGACCAAGTCTAACTTCTTTTGTTTCGGACGCTTTTGCCTTTTTTTTCTCTTCCCGCTTTTTCTTTTCTTCCTGATAAAGAAATTTTTTAAAATCAATTATCTTTGCAACAGGAGGTTTTGCGTTGGGGGCAATCTCGACGAGATCCAAACCCTCTTCCCTAGCTTTATTCAGAGCCTCAAACTTGCTTAGTACTCCGATTTGTAATCCTGCCGAATCCAAAACGCGAAGTTGTGACGCGAAAATCCTATCGTTAACTCTGTAAAACTTTCTATTATCCTGTTGCCTTTTATATCTTTTTATCAATTGATTCTTTAACCCTTTTTATAAAATCGGAAAGCTTTTCGCTTTCCAAATTTTTTCCATCTCTAGTTCTAACCGAAACTTTAGAGCTTTCAATTTCTCTGTCGCCTATTATAACTAAAAAGGGCACTTTTTGTAAAGTAGCTTCACGAACCTTAAGCTGCATAGTCCCGTTCTTTTCATAAACTTCGCTTCTTATTCCCTCATTTTCTAACTCTGTTAAAATCTCTCTTGATTTTTCTACATGTTTTTCCGAAATCGGAATTATTGCAACCTGCATTGGTGCAAGCCAGACAGGAAAAGCTCCCTGGTAATGCTCGGTTAAGATTCCAATAAATCTTTCCAAGGAGCCCAGGATCGCTCTGTGGATAATAACAGGCCTTTTTTCCTTCCCGTCAGAGTCAATGTAAGAAAGGCTCATTTTCTCCGGAATTTGAAAATCGAGCTGAATTGTTGCGAGCTGCCAATCTCTGTCTTGCGAATCCTTTATGTGAATATCTATTTTGGGTCCATAGAAAGCTCCGTCCTTTTCTTTTTTTCCGTATTTTACTTTTGCTTTTGTTAAAGCTTCTTCCAGATCTTTTTCTGCCTCTGTCCATAGTTTTGGATCGCCCATTGCCTTGTCGGGTTTGGTCGAAAGATAGAATTCGGGTTCAAATCCTAAAGATTTATAAAACTCTGTAACAAGAAGAATCAATTTGTGGATTTCTTCTTGTATTTGATCCGGTCGAACAAAATGGTGGGCATCGTCAATCGTAAATTGTCTTACTCTAAAAAGTCCTCCCAAAACTCCGGATAATTCATTTCTGTGCAAAACTCCAAAATCGGAAAACCTTAAGGGTAAGTCATGATAGCTTCTGGTTTTTGTTGAAAAAATGAGACATGCTTCCGGACAATTCATTGGTTTTTGGGAGTAAGACTCTTTTTCTACTTGGAGATTAAACATATTTTCGTTATAGAAATCCCAGTGCCCGGATTTTTTGAATAATTCGCTTTTTACCATGACTGGAGTTGAGATTTCCTGGTAACCTTCTTTTTGAAGCTTTTCTCTTAGAAATTTTTGAAGTTCTTTATAGATAGTCCAGCCTTTTGGATGCCAGAATACTGCGCCTGGGGCTACGTCGTGGAAAGAAAACAAATCCAACTCTTGACCTATTTGTCTGTGATCTTTTAAATTTGTGGAATCGCTCATAAGTTTATTCTATATTATTTTGAGGTTTTTTGCGTAGTATAGACCGAAACTTTTGCAGCAAAGTCTCCAACGAGAGGTACGAGATTTACTGTTTTAAGAACAAGAGTTAAAATCGCCAGTATTATTGCAAGCCCGATGGTTGCTCCCAGTCCCCAACTAATTCCTCCGATAAAATTGTTTACGATTATTTGTTTTCGCGACATCTCAACTTTCTTGTAGTTGTCCATATTATAAACCAAGGGTGGCGTGTATGTCTTGCATTGCTTTTAAAGAAAGCTCTACAAATTCTCTCAACTCAATTCCCAGTTTTTCTTCGGACATTTTAATCATTTCCCGGTCTGCGCCACGGGCAAAAGATTTTTCGTTAAAACGGTTCATTATAAAATCTACGGTCAATGGCGAGAGTTTCTTGTCCGGATGGATAAGAGCTGCGGCAACAATTAGTCCCGTCAGCTCGTCGCAGCAGTAAATGCTCCAGTCCATTAATTTCTTTGGCTCAACGCCATTTCTTGCCCAGTTGTGAGACCCAATCGCGTGCATTACGTCCGGAGGTAATTTATCTCCTATCAATTCTCCCAAAACAATCGCGTGTTTCTCGGGGGTGTCTTTAGTAAGTTCGTAGTCTGCGTCGTGCAAAAGGCCAACCATTCCCCATTTTTCCTGTTCTTCGGGGCTTTGATTTTTATTCAATCTTTTGTAGAGCGCTTTCATTACAGCTTCGCATGCAAGATGATGTTTTATGAGGTTTTGGTTTTTAATGTATTCGTTTAGAATCTTATACGCCTCTTCCCTACTCATGTAAGTTCTTTCCACATGCTTCTATATGCATGTTCTTTATGATATCCTCGTTTTTCGTACCAAGCTTGTAGTTCCGGATCGTCGTCGTCTACAAGTATTGCTAGATCCATATGTCTATGATCTTTTGCTCTTTTTTCTGCCTCATCCATTAGTTGCGAACCGATGCCTCTACCCCGGAATTCTTCCTTAACAACCAAGCGAAATGCGTAGGGGAAAAAATCATCAACCAAAAAAACACTTCCAACAACTTGAGTGCCAACAACTGCGACAATAATGCTGTCAGGGTATCCTCGAGATCTTCTTCTTGGTTTTGTTTCCCCCTCCCACTCCTCCCAAAAAATACCTGCTTCTTCAAGGTTTTGCTTAACCGATTGAAAATCTCCAACAGAGTCGTAATTTCTTAATTGTGCAGGTGGATTTCCGGTTTTTTCTCGTTCACTCATAAAATGGTGGGCCCAAGAGGAGTCGAACCTCTGACCTTTACAATGTCAATGTAACGCTCTAACCAACTGAGCTATGAGCCCGTAAGGTTAGATCATTTTAACAGATGAATAAGATAAGTTCAATTAAGCCTGGGCCGATCTGAATTGATAAGGAACAGGTTTGAATGAATGTTTTCCTGCACCTTTGTTTGGAGCGGTGTTTCTCTCTCTGCTTTCTGTCAGAACAGACTGCTGGGTCTCCAAAGTCCTTTTGAAGCTTTCAACATGTTCGTCAAATTCTGCAAATGTTCCTTGTCCTCTTTCTTTCATAAATTTCACCTCCTTTCCAATAAAAAAACCTCCCATTTGGGAGGTTCTAAAAAGGAATTTACCTTCCTCCCACTACAGTTAGACTTCGATAAGAAGTCTCTTAACCGTAATGAGGAAGGATTTGCAGTTCATATATTAATATTGAAATATTATATAACCGCTGTCAAGAGCTAATTTTCTTGGTTTCTTTTAATTTCTGTTAATTGACTGGTAAGGCCTTCAAGTTCCTCGGGTTTGAGTTCTCTATCTTCAGTTATCTCTCCGTCAATAAATACTACATATCGAAAGTCGTCGTTTTGAAAAGTAACTACGAGAGTTACGTCTGGAGCACTATCGCTTTTAAACATGATTGACCCAGCTTTCATGATTTCTCCACTCTTGTCGAAACTTCTATATATAGCCGTGGCATTCATTTTTTCTCCATAAGGATCTAGAAATTCACCTGTTCCAGCTCTCATTCCATGTTCATCGAGAAATTTTGTGACTGGGCCTAGTAAAGTAATCGGTTCCCCTAAAAGACCAGAGTTTGATTTCGAAGCAAAAAATTCTACTAGATTTCGTAATACACCCTTAAGATCATTTTGAGAGATTGCTTCGTGAGTCATTATCCGACTTGGGTTGCGACTACGCGTTCGCCGGAGAGGCCAAAGGTTGTTCCGTGTTTCTTAAATAGCGACCAATATTGTTTTTGGTTTTTCTTTCCTTTTAAAGCAGCTGTCCAGCTGACTGCGCTGTCTACTCTTTCCTGGGCCGATCGAATCATGGATAAGACCCATTCTACGAAGTTAGCATGGTACTTGCCTGCTTCTTGGGGAATTTGTTCAACTGCAATATCTTTGAACTGAACCTCGAGCTCTTTAGACGAATTTGTAAGTTTTTTAATCTCAATAAGAATTTCCTGGATTCGTACCTTGGTCTCGTGTTCGGCTTCCGCATGAATTCTTTTTTCCGCATGCACAATTTCGCGGGAGTAGTCTATTCCTGGTTCGACATGCGCAAGCTTTTTTTCTCTTAGATCCAGTTCTTCGCCCATTTTGAGGTCTCCTGACTTGGCTTTTTCGGTCTTTGGATTAGGATTGAGAAGCTGTTCCCACAAATCAGAGACCAATCCCTTGCCAAGATCTTCGACGATTGATTTCTTAACAGACCCAGGAAGCTCTTTGACGGCCTCAAAAGAATCTTGAGTTTGGTGGGTTATTTTCTTTTTCATAACGAGCCTATTTTATATCACAGCGACCGGAGGAAATCAAGCGTTTTGCGCTGTCTAATAATGGTGGCAAGAAGGTATTTATTAGCTTCAAGGCTTTTTTTTTCTTCTTCGGTTTTTGCCTCTTTTATGGCTCTATCTATTTCTTCGTCCGTAACTTGTATGTTTTCCGAGTCTGCGATTTTCTGAAGTGCAAATTCAAATTTAATGTCATTCGTGGCTTTAGCCTCGTATTCGGCTCTAAGGCTCTGGGCATTTTTACCCGTAGAGGCCAGATACTGATCTAAAGTCATGCCTAATCTTTTGATTTCATCCAAGGTTTGGGATAAAAGCCTGTCTGCTTCTGTCTCTGTAATAAGTTTTGGAATTTTGACCTTAACAGAGGCCAATACTTCTTTGGTTATATCTTCAAAAGAAATAGGTGTTTCTTCTTTTTTGCCGGGTACGATTATTTTTTTCTTTGCAGTTATTTTTTGGATATTTTCTTTATAAGACCCAAGATCCACCTCGGGGAGTTCAGAGGTGAGAGCCGTGTATTGCCAGTCTTTTCCATCTGCGAGCTCTAGGACGTGAATCTGGGGGCTCACAATAGGATTTAGACTATGCTCTTTTATAGCTTCAACATAAGTTTCAGGCAAAAGCTTTTTTAGGACTTCTTCTTTTAATTTTTCTTTGTCTAATTTCTCCAAAACTAAGTTTTTCGGCGCTTTGCCTTTACGAAAGCCGGGTAACTCTGTATTAACTACAAGTTCGTCGGCAACCTGCTTTTTGACCTCTTCCACTCTCTCAGAAGGAATAGTTATTGTGAGGCTAATTGTTCCATCTTCTAGTTTTTGTATAGCTGATATCATAATTTTAGTGCGGATGAAGGGACTCGAACCCCCAAAGCCTTACGGCCACAAGGTCCTAAACCTTGCGCGTCTACCATTTCGCCACATCCGCGCGCGAAACACATTATACCAACTTTATATTGATAGCGGAAGTGTGCTTTGAGGACTTCTAAGCTGAAAATCAGCAATATTTCTCATAAGATAGTCTACTCTTTGAGCCCATGTTGGAGAAGCAGCGTAAAGCCTGCCTATTTCATAAACGTTTGTTGCTCCCCATTTATTTATATAATTAGTCCTAAGACCTTCGGAAACAGTCTTAATACCATCTCCCCAAGACCTAAAGTAAATCGTGTTGTCTCCATAAATCCCCCATCCCCATCCGTTATAGGAGTTGTAAGGAATTTGCTTTCCAAAAGTAGATTCAAGGCCGGATATGGCTGCAACCAGCTTCCAGTCAAGTTGGTACTGGTCTGCGTATTTAACAAAGGTTTTAGCCTCTCCGGTTAAAGGAGAATCGTATCGTTTTAAGTAGTTCTCTAATATTTTGGTTCTCGTATCGGAAGAATAATTTTGTTCGGCAAAAATTTTGGCACTGGATGCCGAAGCTTTATCCTGTGCATAAGCCAAGTCAGGCTTAATAAAGATTACAATGTATAAAATTAAAATCAAAAATAATTTTTTCATATTTTTTAAAAAAGCGAACAACTTGTTGTTCGCCTGTCCATAAAAAAATCCTAACGTATGCATTTGGAAAGGCATACCTTAGGATCTGTTTGGTATTATACTATACGACTATAGGTTTGTCAAGTGTCTAACTATAGGGTAATGTTTTGGAGTTCGGCCATGAAATGAGATACGCCTGTGGCCCAGGAACCATTACTTGAGGGAGTATATTTACGCATTATTTCTTCAGGCGTGATAAGGCCAACCTGCTTGTAGTCGGTAGCTAAGGTTTTTGAGACCGCATCTATGGCCGCGGAGTAATTAGAAAACTTTTTTGAATTACTTCCATAAATTGCGTATCCCCAACAATTATGAGAATCTTTTGGAGCTTTTTTACATAGATTAGATTCTTGCATGGCGATTGCCGGAATAAGCCGGTAATCGAGATTATATTTATCTGCTGCTGTCACGACGTTTTGTGCAAAAGGAGCGAGTTCGGAATCGTATTTATTAAAGAAGGTTTCCAGAACTTCCACTCTGGCATCTTTAGCTTGGATTCTGTCTCTAAGAAGATTTTGAGTAGAAGGAAGTGCTGCGTATGCTACTTTGGAATGGTTTTGGGAAAGCTGTGTTTGTTTATCGGCGTAAATAAGATAAGACAGAAATATTATACAAACAAAAATCAAAAAAGGAGTAGCTATAAATGTGGTACTTAATAAGAGGATTTTTTTCATTAGAGACCATGTTTACATAGGAGGATGTTTTTGTCAAGTTTACTAGAGCCTAATTATGTTAAAATGTATCAAAAGTCCGGGTGGCGAAACTGGCAGACGCGCAACGTTCAGAACGTTGTGCCCGCAAGGGCTTGGGAGTTCGAATCTCCCCCTGGACACACTCGTTTG
>DATFUR010000027.1:0-26635 GCA_035260725.1 Patescibacteria group bacterium | reverse complement strand
ATTTTTAAGTTCTATTTTTCTACTTTTTTTCAAAAGACAAATCGCTCTTGTCATAAGTATTGTAGGAATTATCATATATGCGGTTCTGGCCGGACTTGAACCTTCCATAATTAGAGCATCTATTATGGGAATTTTGGTTTTTACAGCGTCTATTTTCGGCCGCCAGACGTGGCCGCTTTATGGTTTGCTTCTGGCCGGATTCGTAATGTTAATGTGGGATCCAAATCTTTTAAACGATATAGGTTTTCAGCTTTCATTCCTGGCGACAATAGGCCTTTTATACATGAAACCATTTTTTAAGAATAAAATTCTAGATGGATTTCAGACTACAATTTTTGCCCAAGCTGCTACTTTGCCGATTCTTGTTTCCAACTTTGGAACTTATTCTCTCTGGTCGATAGTCGTAAACAGCCTCATTTTGTGGACAATACCGCTTTTAATGGTAATTGGGGGAGTAAGTGCGGTTATCTCGTTCATTATTTTTCCGATTGCAAAAATTTTATTGTATCTATCTTTACCTCTTTTGATATTTTTTGAGTCGGTTGTAAGGTTTTTCTCGGGCTTATCGGGAACGATCAAGATAGAAAATTTATCTTGGCAAATAGTTCTTGGTTATTATTGTCTCTTGGCGAGTTTTATACTGGCCCGAAATAAATGAAAAAGTTTATTTTTATAACTTTCCTGCTTTTAATTTCGCTGGTTGGGTTTTTTGCCTATCAAAAATTTAAGTTTGACGACGGGAAACTCCATATAATTTTTTGCAACGTTGGACAAGGAGACGGAATTTTTATAAGAAGCCCCAAAGGAATAGACATTATGGTTGATTCAGGTCCGGACGACTCGATTCTTCGCTGCCTTTCTTCGCACATGCCCTTTTGGGATAGGGAAATTGAGCTAGCTTTCCTTACCCATCCGCACGAAGACCACATGAAAGGTTACGAGCACGTTTTTAAAAGATATAAGGTCCTATCTTTTAACACAGAGGAGCTTTCCAACAAGACTTTAACATACAAGGCGATTATAAATGACATTCAAAACTTAAAAATAAAAACCCGCAGTGTTTTTCAGGGAGATTCTTTTAAACTTCCGGATAACTTGCAAATAAAAGTTGTCGGTCCTTCCAGAGAGTTTCTAAACGAAACAAGCCCGCATGGGGAGATTGGGGAGAGCGGCGAATTTGGCTCACTGGAACTTCTATTTTCCTACAAGTCATTTAGCGTTTTGACAACCGGAGACTCTCAAGTTAGGGAAATATTAAATGCCCAGCCTTATTTACAAAATCTTACTGTTTTTCAAATTCCTCATCACGGTTCGCGCTTTGGAATAGATAAAGAGAATCTAATTAAACTCAATCCAAAACTCGCTGTTATCTCGGTTGGCAAAAATAAGTATGGGCACCCCACAAAAGAAGTTTTGCAGGATTTAGAAGATTCAAAAATTAATTATTTAAGAACCGATAAAAGGGGAGATATCGAAATTGTAGTGGATAGTAAAGGAAATTATACACTGCGTTAATTTTAATCAATTAAGATTGGCGTAGTTGCGGGGATAGTTCTGTGTTACTGGAAGAGTAAATATGATTGTTGTCCCTTTTCCTTCCTCCGATTCGAGAGAAACCGATCCATTGTGAGCGGTTACGACACCTTTAACAAGGTATAACCCAAGCCCCGACCCTTGCATACTGTTACTTGTCTTCGTAACCTGATAAAACTTGGAAAAAAGATCTTTTTGCAAGGCTTTAGGAATTCCGGAGCCGGTGTCGGATACACTAACCTCTATAAAAAAGTTTCCCTTTAGAGCGGCCTGAATTCTTATTTGTCCTCCAATGGGTGTAAATTTAAGACTGTTTGAAACTAAATTGTTTAGGACCTGGGTTATTCTAAGCGAATCGACATCAATTGCCGGCAGGGGAGAGATCTTAGAAGACAGATTAACTTGTTTTTTCTCGGCTTGAGGAAGAAAAGTTTTTATAACGTCCTGGATTATTTTGCCCAAGTCGTTTTGACTTTTATTAATTACAAATTTTCCGGCTTCAATTTTGGATGCGTCCAAAAGATCGGAAACTTGAGTCAGAAGTATTTTTGCTTGTGAATGCACCATTCCCATAAACTGTTCTTTCTCCTCTTCCGAAAGCTTGCCCCCGTCCAGAATTAAAGATGAAGCGTCTTTTATATTGGTTAGAGGGGCGCGAAGCTCGTGGACCATCATATTTGTAAAGTCTTCTTTCATTTCGCTAAGGCTTTTTTCCAAAGTAATATCGTGGAGGAGGAAAGAAACTCCAATTACCTTGTTGTTGGGGCTTGAAATTACAGGTGTAATAAAAGTTTGGAATATACTTTCTCCGATTTTTACTTCTATGTCTCCGGTGGGAAGTTTTGTCAGGACGACTTTCTCAATTCTACTTACCAAATCGTATTCTTTTGGGAAAGAATCTAGGATCTCAAAGAAAGCCGGATTAGATTTTAGCCTCAAAAATCTTTTTGCCGAGTCGTTAATTATAAGAATGTTCTTTTCGTTGTCCAGCATAAATACTCCATCGGAGAGAGAAGCAATCATGGAAGTGAGTTTGCCTTTTTCTGTGTCCAAAACTTCGCGAAGGCGGGTTAGGGCATTGGAGGCTTGGCCCGCTATTTGGTAAAGAATGGTCATTTCGTCTTCTCTATATAGATTTGGTTTTGTTGAAGAAATATTTATAAGTCCCACAACCTGATTGTTTACCACCAAAGGGATGTGGAAAAACGAAGAGGCGCTAGAATTATTGCTGTCATCAAGTGGCACTCCGCTTATTTTTTCTTCTATTTTGGCAGGAAGTAAGGGAAGAAGGGCGTTTAGAGAAGCGAGCATACTTTGTTTGACTTCTTCCATGAATTTACGGGCTACTGCCTCCTCAACGTACGTTTTTAAAACAATTTTGTCCTGTTTTATAACCATGGAAGAGGCGGTGGAGTAGGGGAAAATATGTTTTAGACTCCCCGTTATAACGTCGATTACCTCCTCGACGTCCAAAGAGTAGCCTATTCTGTCTTGAATTTCTTTAAGAATTGAAATTTGGAGGATTTTTTGCTTTTGAAGTTTGTCTTGCTCGGTCAACTCTTTGCGGGTCCGTTCCTCTTTTATGGAAAGTGCAACTGCCAAAAGGCCAAAAAAGAAAGCCAGCAAGAGAGAGGCAACAAGAAGTAGGTTCATAGTTTAGATATTGTGCTTGGGCGCTGCTGCATTTGTTTGATTCCGCCAATAAGTGCTGAGGTCGCTTTGCTAGTTCGGCGCTCTTCCAATTTTATCTTCAATAATCCTAGTGGTACTACAATTAAATTTTATAGAAATAATTCTTGGCTCTGTCTATTCAAGAGTCGCCTCATATCAAAGCTCCCCGCACAATTTTGATTTTTAATTCTTAATTTTAGAATCATTTAGTCAATGATTCTAATTTGTCTCCTGTTTTTTTACTTCCAATAACTATTACGTAAGTACCCAAAACAAAGAGAACTTCTTTGATGAGTATAAAAGCCGCAAGAATCTCAAATGAATTCAAACCGGAAATTTGCGTATAAGATTCCACAGCATCTATCAAGATTCCGGCCGCGATAAAGAAAACGCCAATGGAGATAGACTTAAATCCCGAAGCTAAAATGCCTGTTCCGAATTTTTTGGTGACTTGAGCCATTAAAACTCCTGCCACCACAGCGGCAAAAACGGAAATAAACGATCCTACTTCCACAGCGATTGTTAAAAGTTTTTGTGTATCAAACATTTTGGTTAGTGTTTACTTCTGTTCCTTGGTTTTGAATTATTTGCGGGCCTGTTCCTGCTGCCGGGTTAATTACTGTTGCTGCGCCGTCAGGATAAACCGAAAGCAGAGGTTCCATAGTTTTCTTGACGATAAGACCGGACAGCTGGACAAATTGGTCTATAAGAGCCTGAATCAATTCCTGCGGCTGGCCTTGCATATTCGTTACTGTTCCGTCGTCTGCTACAGTTAAGCCTTTTACATTTCGCGCCTTTGCCAGTGTTATTCCGGGGCCGAGAATAACAATCTGTTTTTTTATAACATCTGTCAAAAGTTTTTTATAGTCTTGTTGTCCTTGTTGCGGTTGCATATTAAGCTTTTAGAACTTCCTTTACTTTTTCTACTACATCGTTTGTTTCAACCTGATATTTTGCTACATAATCGACAGCGCCGGCATTTATAGCTTCTTTTACGAGTTCTTCCTGGCTAAAGTTGGAAAGCAAAACTACGGGGATATTTTTCGTTTTTTCGTCTGCCTTAAGAGTCCTTAATACTTCGTTTCCTTGAATATCGGGTAAAATCTGATCCAAAAGAATAAGATTAGGGGAGTCATTTCTCGCTTTTTCGATTCCTTCTTTGCCGTTTGGCGCATGTTCGGTTTCAAAACCTTCTTTTTTCAAGGCTGTAGCAAAAATCATTGCGGTTGCCTCATCATCGTCAATCAGAAGAACTTTCATCTTAATTTCTACTATGGAACATGTTCATTTAGTTGTCAACCCTCACATTCATGAGCGTGAGGGGTTGTGATAGAATCATAATATGAGAGACGAATTGCTTCTTGTTCTCAAAAAAGTTTTAAAAGAGATAAGTGTCGACTTGAATCCCTTGATTGAGCGGCCCAAAGACCCTAATTTTGGAGATTATACAACCAACGTTGTCCTGCAAAGCAGGATCTCACCCCGCGAGACTTTGGATTTATTAAATAAACTGAACGAAAATAAACCAAAAAGTGTTGAAAAAATAGAATTGAAGGGGAGTTTTATAAATTTCTGGTTGACAAAAACTTATTTACAAAATCAAGTTCTTGAAATTGAAAAACTTGGTGTAAAATATGGTTCATCAAATAAGTTTAGCGGTAAAGCGGCAAAGGTCGAATTTATTTCGGCAAATCCGACGGGGCCTTTGCACATTGGAAACGCAAGAGGAGGGCCACTGGGGGATGTGTTGGCAAATGTTCTGGAAAAAGTCGGGTACAAAGTAACGCGGCAGTATCTTCATAACAACGTCGGCGGGCAAGTCAAGCAACTAGGTCAGACTATATACTACACAATCTTTCCAGACAAAAAAGGGGAAGAAGAATTGTTCTACAAAGGCGAATATGTCCAAAAACTTGCCGACAAAATAAAACCTCAAATAAAAGAGAATATGGATTTCGAAGAAGTGGGTTCGATTGCCGTTGAGATTTTACTTTTGGAAATAATGGAAGACGTAAAAGCCATGGGAATAAAGTTTGACGAGGTCAAAAAAGAGTCGGATCTGCGCCGGGAAGTTCCCACTTTAATCGAAAATCTTCAGAAAAAAGGCGTTGTGAAAGAAAAGGAGGGAGCATTGTGGTTTGCCCCCAGCGATGAGTTTTTAAAGGACCGCGAAACAGTAGTTAGAAAATCTGATGGGGAATTTACTTATTTTGCATCCGACATTGTGTATCACAGAGATAAATTTGAAGACGGTACAGACTTGGTTGTAGATGTTTTGGGCGCAGGTCACTTTGGGCACATTCCCAGACTTAAAGCAGCCATAAACTCCCTGGGTTTTGATGTAAATAAATTTAAAATTATTATCTACGAATTGGTAAGAATCCAACGAGGGGGATTGGTAGTTAAGATGAGCAAAAGGCAAGGAGACTTTGTAACCGCACGCGAAGTTTTGGATATAGTGGGAAAAGACGCTTTTAGATACTTTCTTCTTACGACAGGACCGTCTACTCACATGGATTTCGATGTAGAATTAGCCTCAAAAAAGGCAAACGAAAACCCTGTTTTCTACGTCCAATATGCTTATTCGAGAATTTCCAGTATTTTAAGACAAGCCTGCGATTTTGGCAATCCAAGCGTCGAATTGCTAAAAGAAAATGAAGAAATTGAGCTGATTAGACAACTTACTAAGTTTCCCGAATTGGTCGAGGAGGTGTCAAGAAGTTTTTCTGTGCATTTTTTAACGGCCTACGCTTATCAGCTGGCGACTTTGTTTCATAAGTTTTATGAATCTCACAAAGTTTTGTCCGACAATCAGGACCTAACAGCTGCAAGAGTGGCTTTGCTCATGTCCACAAAAACGGTTTTAAAAAATACACTCGACCTTTTGGGTGTAGAAGCACCGGAAAAGATGTGATAAAATAGCTTCCTAATGCAATTTCAAAGAACTACACTTCCAAACGGCCTCGCAGTATTAACAATCCCAATGCCTTCCTTTGAATCTTCAACTGTTATGGTTTTAGTCGGAGCGGGAAGTCGATACGAAACAAAGAAAAATAACGGTATTTCCCATTTCCTGGAGCACATGGCTTTTAAGGGGACAGAAAAAAGACCTTCAGCAATGGACATCTCGGCTCTTATAGACGGAATTGGGGGCGAGTTTAATGCATTTACCGGCAAAGAAACAACAGGATATTATATAAAATCCGCTGCGACTCACGCAGAGCTGTGTCTCGACGTTCTTTCGGACATGCTGCAGCATTCCAAACTTCTCAAAGAAGAGATAGAAAAAGAAAGAGGAGTAATTTTGGAAGAAATAAATCTTTACGAAGACACGCCGTCGAGGAAAATAGGGGATATATACGAAAGTCTCTTATATGGCGATACCCCAATGGGGTGGGATATTGCCGGAGAGAAAGATGTAATTAGAAAAATTACAAGAGAAGATTTTCTGGATTATATGGGAAGTCTTTATAGCCCGTCCAATATGACGGTTGTGGTGGCAGGAGGAATTGATTCGGAAAAAGTTAATGACCAGGTCAAGAAATACTTTGGCGACATGCCAGCTTTCGACACATTAAAGTATGGTAAAGTAAAAGAGAATCAGAAAAAGCCAGCAGTTTTGGTTAGAAAAAAACAAACCGAGCAAGTTCACATTGCAATGGGTTTTAGAACAGTTCCTCTTACTCATCCGGACCATTATATTCTCGCTGTTTTGGCGTCTATTCTGGGAGGAGGAATGAGCAGCAGATTTTTTAGCGAGATTAGAGAAAAAAGGGGACTCGCATATTATGTTAGGACATCCTCCGAACACTACCAAGACGCAGGAAGTTTGGTTTCCACTGCCGGCTTGGATCCAAAAAGAGTAAATGAGGGAGTGTCGGTTATGATTGAAGAATATGAAAAAATAAAAACAACCCACAAGCCGACAAAAGAAGAATTAACAAAAGCAAAAGAATATATAAAAGGGCATTTGGTTTTGGAACTGGAGGACAGCCGGGCGGTTTCTTCGTTTTTTGCCGACCAGGAAATACGCGAGAGGAAAATCGAGGTTCCGGAAGAAGTAATTACAAAGATAGATAAGGTAAGTTTGGACGACATTAACCGGGTTGCAAATAAATATATTGTGAATTCTACGCTCAATCTTGCAGTAATTGGTAATTTTACCGATGGAAAAAAATTTGAAAAGTTGTTAAGATTATAAATATGGAACAAACAGTTGTACTTATAAAGCCCGACGGAGTAAAAAGAGGGCTAATAGGCGAAATTATTAAAAGATTAGAGCAAACCGGTCTCAAATTAGTCGCTGCCAAGATGGTTGCTCCACAGGAGGAACAATTTTTAAAACATTACAACTCTCAAAGCCCCGAAAGATTAAAACTTTGGGGAGAAAAAACTCTCAAAACTTTTACTAAATTTGGAAAAGATGCGAAAAAGGATTTGGGAACAGACGACCCGAGAGAACTTGGTATAATGGTTAACAAATGGCTTATGGATTATATAACCTCCGGTCCTGTTTTGGCTATGCTTTGGGAGGGAAAACATGCTGTTCAAAACACTATGAATATTGCAGGTCCTACAATGCCGGTTGACGCGCCAGCGGGAACAATAAGGGGAGACTTTTCAACGGATTCCGCAGCATATGCTAATTCCGAAAAAAGAGGCGTTATGAATTTGGTACACGTTTCAACAAGTATCGAAGAGGCAAATTTCGAAAAGTCTCTTTGGTTTAAGCCTCAAGAAATCCACGAATACAAAAGAACAGACGAATCCCTCTAAAAACCGGTTTTAAATTCTTAAGTTTCCTGTATATTGTTAGTTTTAAGTAAAACTACCCCTTGACAAGGTTGTTACATTTTGTTACTTTAATGATGGTTAACTATCACATTGATAGACAATTATGCCAGCAACTAATCAGTTATCCATAAATAATCTTCCAGATCTTCTGACTGTCAGAGAAGTTGCACAAATCCTAAGAGTTTCCGCACTTACAATAAAACGCTGGGGAAAACGAGGAAAACTTCCCGCAATCCGCATTAATTCAAGAGGCGACAGAAGATATAAAAAAGAAGCAGTCCTCTGGCTTTTAGGAATTCAAGAAAAAACCGAATAATCTCCAATTCTCCATTTGATTTTTAATTCCGTAATTTATTTGTTACAATAACTGGCATGTTCCCGTAGCTCAATGGATAGAGCAAGCCCGTCCTAAGGGCGAGATGCAGGTTCGACTCCCGCCGGGGACACAAATTCGGGGTGTAGTTCATCGGTAGAACGCTCGGTTCGGGACCGAGAGGCACAGGGTTCAATTCCCTGCACCCCGACTAATATGACAAGGCGCGAAATCATTAGATTTCTTATCATAAGAACAATTGGAAATTTTCTTCTTCTTTTTGCAGTTTTTGGAGTTATTGCAACTTTCGGTCCTGCTTTATATTATGAATTCCAATACAGAGCAATACAGGCAAGAGGCGTGCATTTTACTGTTGCAGAAAGTGTGCAGTCTACCGAAACTGTTTTGCCAAACCCAACTGCAACTCCGCCTCCTTCTAATAGAGGCTTTGGGGACGTTTTATCGGGTCCGACCGAGCAAATTTTAGTTCCGCCCGACCCGTCTTTTAGCATTTTAATTCCAAAGATCGGAGCATCCGCCAAGGTTTTTCCAAACGTCGATCCTACGCTGGAAAGCGAGTACTTGCCGACCTTGCTTCGTGGAGTTGCCCATGCAAAGGGTACGGTTTTTCCGGGAGTTGCGGGCAACACTTATCTTTTTGCCCATTCAACAGATAACTTTTGGGACGTCGGACGGTACAATGCGGTCTTTTACCTTCTCAAGGACCTGTCGGTGGGGGACGAGATAGTTGTATTTTTCGAAAACAGAAGATTTGACTACAAAGTTACGGGAACACAGATACTCGAGCCTTCCGAAGTGTCCTACTTGTTGCAAGGACAGACAGGCAAACAAAAGCTAATTTTGCAGACTTGTTGGCCTCCGGGGACTTCTTGGAAAAGGCTGGTTGTCTTTGCAGAACCTAAATAGTTGTTCGCGCTGAAGTCGCATCGTCAGCTCGACGATCTTCCACCTTTTAATTTAAGTTCATAGTTTAGTTCTAACATAACATTAACTCTGGCTTGACATTTGGCTGCATCGGGATTCAAGATTCGTCTCGTGCCAATGCTCCTCGCGCACAATTATAAATTGAGAGCTGAAAATTACTTGAGAACTATCGTATAGAGGTTGGGAGCGATGTCGGGATTTCCCAAGTTAGTTAAGATAATAATTTTTGACCCGTCGGGCCAGGGAAAAACAAAACCGTCCACAAATGGGCCTGCATACACTGTAGTTTTGTTTGTTCCGTCATACTCCATAATATCTATTCTCTGATCGGCTACGGAAATCAAATGGTTTGAGTCGGGGAACCAATGTAGATTCTTTTGAGATTTTACATCTAATTTGTAGTTTTTGTCTTCTTTAATATCATACACGTACGCTGTTCCCTTTTCCAGCTTTCTTTGCTCCGCCGTTGCATCTACTCCTACCAAACGGGGATCAATTATGATGGGCAAATTTGCCGAAGAAGACGCTTCATACAAGATTCTGTTGTCGTCTAAAGACCATTCGATAATATTAAAGTTATCCAAAACGATCTGTCTTAATTTTTTGGGGAGGGAATCCAGTCTTGCCTTCTCTTTATCTGCTTTTTGTTTCTGCCATTCCGAATTAACATTGGAAAGCGTTGCTGTTGTGTCCTGGGGGTTGGAATTAAAACTGCCTGCGTCTAAAAGATACGACGTTTTAGCAGAAGTAGTGGCGATTAGCTGCGATCCATTTGGAGAAAATATAAAGTTCGAGCTTGAGAAACGGTCCACAGTGTCATCTGCTATTTGTGTAGAAGAGCTTTGAAGCGTCAGGATGGGTCTTGTTGTTAGGTCGAGGATATAAATTCCGTTTTTTCTTGCCGACTGGGAAGCAACTGCAAAGGCAAGCCTGCTTTTTGAAGGATCCAAAACAGGATTTCTGACTCCAAGGTTGGTTATGCTCTCAAGTTTGGGAGCTGTTGGAAAAAGAAGGGCGTCTGCCTTGGCCACTACTTCTTTTTTGACTTTTAACTTTTTCTCCCAAGGGAAATAGCCTTCTTTGAAAATTCTAATAGTGTAATCTCCCGGGGTGAGGTTTAAAGTGTTGTCTGTTGCAGTTGTTAGGTGGTCGTTTACAAAAACTTGAGCTCCATTTGGTGAGCTGGTAGCTACCAACAGACCTGTTCCAAAGAAATCCGGTTTGCCCTGGCCAAAATCGAATCTGTAACCCCTGCCGTAGAAAACAACGGCGGTTGTAACAAGAACCAGAGAGAGAGCGATAATTATGGTAAATATGGGTTGTTTTTTCACTTGTCTGGCATTATACCGCTTGATAATACTTCTTGCAAGAACAATAAGAAGTATTTATAATGCCTAATAAAGCTCGGATCGTAAAATGATATAGTTACGACATGTTTTGATATGTTATCTAAGCGTATTGGGATTGACCTCGGAACCGCCAACACCCTGGTTTATGTGGTAGGACAGGGCGTAGTTTTGAATGAGCCGACCGTTGTAGCAGTAACCGCAGAAGACAATAGAGTTGTAGCAGTAGGAAGAGAAGCCAAAGAAATGCTCGGAAGGACCCCGGGAAATATAGTCGCAATGAGGCCACTTCGGGACGGAGTCATAGCGGATTACACCATAACGGAGGCTATGCTCTCTTATTTTATAGACAAAGCTGCAGGTAAATCGCGATTTTTCAAGCCGGAAGTCATGGTTTGTATTCCGTCGGGCGTAACGCAGGTCGAAAGGCGCGCGGTTTTGGATGCGACTATGTCTGCAGGAGCAAAAGTGGCTTATCTTATCGATGAGCCTTTGGCTGCCGCGATAGGTGCGAAAGTTCCAATCGCGCAAGCCGCGGGCCACATGGTTGTCGACATAGGAGGAGGTTCCACAGAGTGCGCGGTAATTTCCCTTGGGGGTGTAGTTGTGCACGATTCGGTCCGTGCAGGAGGAAATAAAGTTGACGAAGCAATAGCCGCCTATACAAAGAAAAAGTTTAACCTACTTATTGGGGAAAGGACTGCCGAAGAAATAAAAATTGAGATTGGCAATGCTCTTATTGAGCCGGGCGACGATAAGAAGGTCGAGATTAGGGGGAGAGACAGCATTACAGGGCTTCCCCGTACAATTGAACTCACAGAAAGCTTGGTAAATGAGGCTATTCAGTCGGTTTTGATGGATATAATAGGAGCGGTCAAAAAAGTTTTAGAGCAGACTCCGCCGGAATTGGCCTCGGATATAATAGATAAAGGGGTTGTTATGTCCGGAGGAACATCTTTACTTAAAAATTTGGACAAACTTATGACTAAAGTTACAGGTGTTCCTTGCCACGTGGCTGAAGAAGCACTTTTGTGCGTAGTCCGAGGCACGGGTGTGGCCTTAGAAAATATAGAACTGTACAAAAGAAGTATTGCAAGGAAGTAATGGCGTGAAAAAGTGCATTTCGACCTGTAGTAATTTTTATACAAGTTGGGAAGAGGATAAATTTTCACAAAAACAACAAATTGCTCATATTTAATTGATATATAGTATTTTTGTTATGAAGGCAATAGAATCACGTGTTTTTGTAGCCTAAGGAATCTATTCAATATGCGTAACTTAGAGTATAAGAAGTGTTCAAAAGATACAAACCTAGAACTTTTCGCTAAAACAAAATAGTCTTATAATAATTTATCTATGACTGTGAAAGAAAAATTGCTTGGAGTTGACTTCACAAATCTGACTCAGGAGGAAGTCCTAGAGTATATAGTGAAAAAAGTCGAAGAAAAGGGCAATAAGTTCTATGTTGTTACCCCAAATCCCGAAATTTTGGTCATCGCAAATAATGACTCCAACTATAAAAAGGTCCTAAATCAGGCAGATTTAGCCTTGGCGGACGGTGTTGGGGTAATGTGGGCAAGCAAAGTCCTAAAAAGGGGTATTAAAGAGAAAATTACGGGCGTAGACCTGATGGAAAATTTGTGTAAACGGATCGCCGATTGGCCCATAACGGTAAGCTTTCTGGGGGGTGGAAGCGGAATAGCAGAGAGAACTGCTGAGTGCTTACAAAAAATGCATCCTAGCCTCAAAATTAGGTATGCGGGGGCCGAAATGCCGGACTTCGACAAATTTCCTGCTTCCGACATACTTTTCGTAGCTTTTGGCTCTCCAAAGCAGGAATTTTGGATAGAAAAGAACCTAAAAAGGCTCCCGATCCAGGCAGCAATAGGGGTTGGGGGCGCTTTTGACTTCGTAAGCGGCAACGTGCCGAGGGCCCCAAAGTGGGTAAGAGACATAGGTCTTGAGTGGTTGTTTCGTCTGATTATCCAACCATGGCGGGCTAAACGACAACTTTCTCTTATTAAATTTGTTTTTCTTGTAATTAGGGATAGACTGGGTTTATAATAAAATTGTGCCTGAATTTAAGTTCATTCAAAATCAAGCAACAAAAAAGTGGGTAATACAGGCCCCTCGAAGAGCGAAAAGGCCGATTGATGCCAAGACTCCTCAAAAAATTTGTCCCTTTTGTCTCGGACAGGAAGGCAAAGAATCCGAGTTATACAGAGTTGGTGGGATAGAGGGCGACAGCAACTGGCAGATAAGAGTTCTTCCTAACAAATATCCTTTTGCACCGATTCACGAAATTATAATCCATTCGCCCGACCATCATAAAAATTTTACAGAACTTGATCCAAGCTCTGTGGAATTAATTTTTAAAACATACAGACAAAGATTCCAAACACATAAAGAAAAAGGCAAGGTTTACATTTTTCATAATCGCGGGGAGGGGGCAGGAGAAAGTCTTGTCCATCCCCATAGTCAATTAGTTGTAATACCGGACGACTTAAAGGCCGAAATTCAACCCTTAAATCCGCTAGATCAAAATACTACAGAAATGATTCAAACTATAAACTATAACATCTTTTGTCCGGAAACCTCGGAGTGGCCCGACGAAGTTTGGATTTTTCCTAAACAAGAGGGCAAGGTGTTCGGGGAGATTTCGGAGCCGGAAATTGCAGATTTGTCCGTTTCTTTGGTCAAAATCCTCAAGATTTTAGAGATAAAGCACAGTAAAGAGCTTGCGTACAACTTCTATATTTATCCTGACCCAAATTGGTACCTAAGAATAATGCCAAGAGCCCGAGTGCTCGGCGGATTTGAGTTGGGAACCAATATCTATGTAAATACACAAGACCCCAAAGAGACACTAAATTTCTTAAAAGAGCACTTCTAAAAATCTTCAAATTTTAGCTGTCATTTAGCTTGACAACATTCTGCTTTCGTGAAACACTTGTCATATGGACTCTATCCAACCCTACCCAAACCTAATCATTTGAGGCTAAATATGGACCTGTCCAACAAATCATATTCTATTGGTGAAGCAGCGAAAATTTTGGGTATTTCCATCAATACATTAAGGCGGTGGGAGAAGAAAGGCAAGATTTCCGTAGGAAGATCGCCCACAGGAATTAGGGTTTACTCCGAATCGGATCTCCAGCATTTAAAAGAAACCTTCCACTCTAAGAAAACTCCGGAGAAGCGTTATCAAATAAACGAAGCCGCAAAACTTCTAGATGTTTCAATCAATACTCTTCGCCGCTGGGACAAATCAGGTAAGATAACGATCCAAAGAGATCAGTCGGGAAATAGAGTTTTTACTCAGGAGGTCATAAATTATTTAAAAAACTATGAGAAACCTCATGTTTACATTTCCGAAAACAAAGAACCTCTTAAAAAGGGTGTAAATAATTCTTCTTTAGGCTTTGTAGTAGCAGGGCTCATGGTAGTTTCTATTGCTCTTATCTACAGCGGTGTTCTTTTGAGCTTTCTAGATCCCACTTTTTTAAAACAACGACTTTCCTTGACAATCCTCTCGATAATAGGCGATGACTTGAAGAAAAATTATCAGGAAATCACCCAGAATATAAACCCAACGGGGAAAGAGGTTCTTGGGCAAAACGACACAATTTCGGGAGCGGGATTTAGCGGTTCACCCCTCTTTTTGCCAACTAATCAAATTGTAAACTCGTCTTTTGAAGGAGGAAACCTAAATGCGGATCCAAAAGGATACAGTCTGATCGGGCAATCAACCAGCGGCAACACAAAAGTCACAAATCAATCGATTCATTCCGGAACGCTGGCGTTAAAACTAAACGACGATAACTGCACAAGAATCTCTTCAGGTTGCCAGCTTGGAATCTCACAACCTTCTATTCAGACAATCAATGGACGGGATTACCAGCTTTCCGTCTGGGTTAGAATAAAGAATTCAGAATTGGGAATTAAGAATGCAAAATTGAGGGTTGGTTTATTCGGAGAAGTGAGTAAAGCAGATCCTGTCTATCTTGATAGCTTCTCCCATGGAACTTTGAATTCTTCATTCTACATTCAATATTCCCAAGACAGATACGAGGACTTTGACCTTTCAGATAAAAAAGACAATACCTGGGTAAGACTGGTTGCTAATTTCTCAAATCTTCCTCTGGGTAAATACCCGATTATCGAGGCTATTAACTATAAAGGGGGAACAATTTACGTTGATGACGTAGATTTAAACGAAGGACAGGCATACAGCTCAACCTTAGGTTCATCTGATTCCAATTCGATCTTTCCGTCCGAGCAAAACAATATTAGGCTTGCTGATAACTCACTTGCCGCAGACTCCCTCGGCAATATTTATCCGGCAACTACAGATTTTACAGGTGCGTCTTTAGGAATTACATCCAAAACTTTCCAAACACTTTATTTAAGAAAGCTCTCGGTAGATAAAGACGGAAACCTGGCGACATCGGGCAATATATCGGGAAAGGATATATCGGCATCGGGAAATATAACGGCAACAGGGACAATTACATCAAATTCAACTTCTGCATCTTCTTTTTCGGGAAACATATCTTCATCAGGAGTATTTCTAGCGGCAAATGGATCGGCGGCAGCACCGAGCTATTCATTTACTAACTCCCAGACAACAGGACTCTTTAGGGCAGCGGCCGATGCATTAGGAATTTCAACCGCAGGATCGGAAAGATTGAGAATTGATTCGAGTGGCAATGTCGGTATTGGGACCACGAGTCCCAATGACAAGCTGGAGGTATCGGGAGATGTAAGGCTGGGATCGGGAACCGAAAAATTACACATTGGGAATACAGGCACCGATTTGGCCTTTAATCGCAACACCTCTAGCGGTACAATTTTTAACTCCAATGCTTTTGCTTATCAGTTACATCACGCTCAAAGCGTAACTGATGCCAGCGATAACCTCGCTTTTCAAGTTTACAATACAGCCGGCGGAAATGTTACAGCTTCTGCCTTGGCTATAACCGGACAGGGCAATGTCGGGATTGGGACGACGGGCCCGGGAGCAAAATTTCATGTATATGGAACTTCCGGTGCGACGGTTGCCAGGATTGAATCAACTGATACGACAAGTGCTTCACAGATTCTTCTTGGAGATGGAAATTCGCAAGGAGTTGTTGAGTTTGTAAACAGCGCTTTCGCAACAACCGCGCGAAGAAATAATCTTGAAGTCTTTAACCAAAATGGTTCGGGAGGAATAACATTTCACACTAACAATACCACAACTCCAAGAGTGACGATTGATAGCACAGGAAATGTTGGGATTGGGGCTACGGGACCTAATTACAAACTGGATGTCAATGGTGGTTCAGGAGCTTCTCAAGTTCGATTTGGAACAAGTACGGCTAACGATGGAGGATTTCTCACTGCGGCTACAAGCAGCGATATTGTAGTATCGGGGGGAGCAAGCTATAACGGTGCTAATTGGGTTGCCCGAACCTCGGGAGCGGGATTAGTTGAAATCAACGGGGGTGCAGCTAACCCTTTTAACTGGTTTGCAAATTCTGGTTTAACAATCGGAAATACATTTGCTCCGACAATTGTTATGACACTTAGTTCAACTGGCAATCTGAATTTATACGGTAATGCGACTTGGAACGCGGACAATACTTACGACATTGGAGCAGCTGCAGCAACAAGACCAAGAACCGGATATTTTGGGACCGGGGTTTACATTGGCGGAAATCTTCCTACAACTGGAACGATTCGTCTTCCATGGCAATCAACCGTCTATGCGCGCAATAGCGCAAATAACTTAAATGTGAATCTAATTAGGTCGGCTGTGCTCGGCGGTACTGTGGATGGTGTCGAAGTAGGCGACGCTAGTTATAGAACAGATGTCGTGGGAGGCGAGGTTCACTTTAATAGTATCGGTACTACCGCCTCTGCTGCTAACGCCTTTGTTGATAGTACAAATACAAATATTCTTCTTCGCTCCACCTCGTCTCTTCGTTATAAAAATTTAATAGCCAATCTCTCATTGCCCGATGCACAGAATATAATCTTGAATGCCCAGCCTATTGTCTACACCTCTAAATCAAAGGCTGACAATCCAAATACAATTTACGTTGGTTTTGCAGCCGAACAAATAGCAACCGTTGACGCGCGCTTTGTAACTTTTGACGGACAAGGATTACCAAACTGGGTTCAATACCCGGTGCTAACAGCCCCGCTTACTCTAGTCGCACAAAATCACGAGAAAAGAATTTCGGATTTGGAGAAATTAGTCTTATCGTCGAGCAACTCGGCAACACTAACCGCTTCGTCTTCGGCAAGTTTTGATAACTTAACTGTTCAAAAGAAATTATTGACCAACGATCTTGGTATAACAGGAAATATATCAGCAGGACTTCTATCTATTAAAGGACTTGATTCAACAGTTGCTTCGGGAAGCGCAACAATAAATACAATCTCCGACCTTTATCTCCAAAATCTAGGAGCAGGAGGTATTAATTTTCTCAACGGAAAAGTCTTGATCGATAAAGCAGGCAACCTAACCGCAAAAAAATACAATATCGATACCGCCGATTCTGCTTCCTCTTCTGCAGGTAGGGGAGTTATAAAAGCCGGAACAACTTCGATTGCAATTTCGACAACATCGGTAAGTGATAAATCCGAAATCTTCGTGACTTTGAGGAATAAAACGAATAAACAGCCTTTGGTTATAACGAATCAAACACCCGGAACAGGGTTCACGGTAGAAATAGAGGAACCACTGACATCGGACGTAAGCTTCAGTTGGTTCCTCGTAAACTGAAAGCTTTACTTTAACTCTACGGTTGCGCCTGCTGCTGTTAATTTTTCCTTTGCTTCTTCCGCAGTTTTTTTGTTAACTGCTGTTAATGCTTCTTTTGGAGCTGCGTCTACCAAATCTTTTGCGTCTTTAAGGCCCAAAGTTGGGACTAATTCTCTCAAAGCTTTGATAACCGAAATTTTGTTTGCTCCCGAAGATGCAATCACAACATTAAAAACAGTTTGTTCTTCGACTGGTTCTCCAGCTTCTGCCGGAGCTGCTGCTCCAGCGGGAGCGGCCACCATTGCCTGCGCGGATACTCCGAACTTTTCTTCCAAAGCTTTTACAACTTCGGAAAGTTCTAGAACCGACATTTCTTCGACTGCTTTTATTAATTCGTCTTTATTTAATTTTGCCATTTAAACTTTCACCTCCTTTTAACTTGTTGTCTGTTTCTTATCGCTTATTGCTTGTAAAGTCATTACTAATTTTTGTAAATTCCAGCTTAAAGCTCGGTGCAAACCATATAGGGGAGCCTTCATCCCGCCTACAAATTGGGCAATTAAAACGTCTTTTGTTGGCAAAGAGGAGATTTTTAAGACCTGTTCGCTGTCGTAAATTATGCCTTCTAATATCCCAAACTTTATAGTCGGAAGATTAAATTGCTTAAGAGTCTTGGCGACCTGTTTTAAAGGAGCAACAACATCCGAATAGGCAAAAATTGTTCCGGTTGGCCCTTCCAATTCCTCCAACTTTTTGATGTCCGTAAAAGCCTTCTGCAAAAGGGAATTTTTGGCAACAACAAATTCGGCGTCGGCCGTTTTTATTCCTTTTTTGAGCTCCTCAATTTGTTTGTGGGTAAGCCCCTGGTAATTGGTAAAGATCATTGCTTTGGCTTTTGCTTTTTTGTCTATTAGCTTGGCAACGATTCCTTCTTTTTTGACTCTATTTTTGCTTACTTTTTTGTCGTTCATATTTTTGATCAATAAAAAACTCTCCTAAGAGAGTTTATCTGCCCGATCCACGCTTGTCTTCGGACTCTGTTCCTCGGCGCGTCTTATTTGTGTGCACGCTGTCTTAGGTAAAAGCAATGATATCAGGTGGCTGCTATTTTTGTCAACGATTAGATTTGCAGTTTGATGCCTGGACTCATTGTGCTTTTTAAGGTGGCTTGGGAAATATTTTCTTTTTTAACAGCACTAAGTACGGCTGCTATATTTTCTTCTAATTTTTTCGGGCCGAACGAGACTTTTCCTACCGCAATGTGAATAAGAGGAGCTTTAGCCTCGGTTTTTATGAAGGTGAGTCCGCCTTCGTACTTTTTTGCAGCTTCTTCCGGATCGTTTGTTATAGTTCCGTTCTTGGGGTTTGGCATTAAACCTTTGGGCCCTAGAGTTTTGGCAACTTTTGCCAGTTTGGGCATCATCGCCGGTGTTGCCAAAAGAATATCAAAGTTTACTTTTCCGGTTTCGACTTCTGCAATAAGCTCGTCTGTTGTTATAGCAACTCTTAAAGCTTTGCCTGTTCCATGGGGAAGGGTAGTGCTCGCGGAAATTTTTGAGTCCGAAGCATTTATATGAAGCTCAACTGTTTCATCAAAAGTTTTTCTTTGCATTTTTTCGAGAAGTTCTAAAGCTTCCGATACCGGAAGAGATTTGTTATCTATCATTTGCGCGTATGCTTGGTATTTTTTGGATCTTGCCCGTTTTTCTTTTTGAAATTTTTCTTTTTTTGTTTTTTTTGGTTCTTCTTTTACTTCTTCCGCGGGTACTAGCTTTTGTTCGTCTAACTTATCCAATTCTTCCTCGGTTGGACCGACAGCAGGAATTCTTTGTCCTCCACTGCCTTGAACTTTAGCGAGTTTTTTGTCTTCCGACTTTTTCTTTTGCTCGTTTTTTTGAAGCTGTTCGTCTTCTGTGCCCAGTGTTCTAACTTTAATTTTTCCCATATAATTATTCGCTCGCGAT
Source organism: Patescibacteria group bacterium (assembly GCA_035260725.1). GTDB lineage: Bacteria > Patescibacteriota > Microgenomatia > Levybacterales > UBA12049 > DASRFS01. The sequence goes on along the minus strand of DATFUR010000027.1, from coordinate 7,318 downwards.
TCCCATTGAGCGGGCTGTTCCTTTTACGATTTTTACCGCTTGTTCGACATTATCCGTATTCAAGTCTTCCATTTTTGCATTTGCAATTTGTTCTGCTTGACTGTTTGTAAGCGTACCGGCCGAATCATGTCCCGGTTTTTGAGACCCTTTTTCCCTAGACAATGCTTTTTTGATCATTTCTGCAACCGGAGGCTTCTTTATAATAAATGAGAAAGTTCTATCTTCGAAAACTGTGATAACAGCCGGAATAATAGTGCCTTTTTGGTCTGCTGTTCTATCGTTAAACGCCTTAACAAACTCCATAATAGGAAGTCCGTGAGGACCCAATGCGGTTCCTACAGGTGGGGCAGGGGTAGCTGCTCCGGCTGGTAGGTTAATTTTTATTAATGTCTTAATCTTTTTTGCCATTTTATAATTTTGCAACTTGCAAGAAATCTAATTCAACAGGTGTTTCGCGTCCAAAAATCGAAACTAATACTTTTAATTTTCCTCTTGCTTCGTCAATGTCGTCAATAGATCCTAAAAAGTCGGTAAAGGGTCCATCGATTATCTTTACAGCCTCGCCTTTGACAAAAGCAGTCTTGTACAAAGGCTCTTCTGTCTTCATAAACTTTTGGATTGCTTCGACTTCTTTGTCCGAAATTGGTGTGGGTTTGTTGCCGGCGCCAATAAAAGCTGTTACTCCCTGCGTTGTTCGGACCAAAAGCCAGCTCTCGTCATCTAATTCCATTCTTACCAATACGTAACCTGGAAAAATTTTCTCTATTACGTTCTCTTTTTTTCCGCCCGCGACTTTAACCGTGTTTCTGGTTGGAACAATTACCTCAAAAACTCTATTTTCAAAACCCATCGACTCGACTCTTTGTTTTAGGGATTTAGCTACCTTATTTTCGTGGCCCGAATAAGTGTGAATTATGTACCATTTTCCTTTACCGGCGTTTGCAGAAGCATCTTCCACAACCGGTTCTACGGTTTTTTCTTCCGCAGAGGGTTCATTTGCTTCGTCTTTGACAACAGGTTCGGAATTTTCCGAAACTACATCCGTGGGTGCCTTAGCATTTTTTAAATTTTGATCGTCATTCATATTATTTAATTACCGTCTCCAATAGTTTTGTTAGGACAAAATCTACTCCTCCCAAAAATAGGCCAACAATCAGACTTATAAGAATCACGGTTATGGTGAGTCTTATAACTTCGTCTCTTGTTGGCCAAACTACCTTTTTAAGCTCTTCCTGAACTTCGGAAAGGAAGCTTGCGGCCCTTTGCATATGAAGAATGATTTTATCAAATGCCTTTTGACATGTAAAGGGGGCAACGTTATAATTAATTTTACCACATGAAGAAAATCAGAAAAGTCGTAATTCCGGCCGCAGGTTTTGGAACAAGATTTTTGCCTCAAACCAAAGCCATGCCTAAAGAAATGCTCCCGATTGTAGACAAGCCTGTTATTCAATATGTTGTGGAGGAGGCTGTTGCAGCAGGAATAGAAGACGTAATTATTGTAACGGGAACATTTAAGAGAGCAATAGAGGATCATTTTGACGCTCCGAATGCGGATTTAATAAGAAATTTGGAGCGCGGTGGAAAAGAAAAGCTCATTGAGGAAGTTACAAAACTCTCTGATTTGGCTAATTTTATTTATGTTAGACAAAAAGGACCCCTTGGAAATGCAACCCCGATTCTGAATGCGAGGCACATTATAGGCGACGAGCCTTTTTTGGTTCTGTGGGGAGACGATTTTATTATGGCAGAGCCAAGTAGAACCACGCAGCTTATAAAAGCTTATGAGAAATACGGTTCATCGGTTCTCTCTGCTATGAAAAAACCTTCAGATGAAGACTCGAAAAGGTATGGATATGTAGGAGGAGAAGAGGTAGAAAAGGGGATTATTAAGGTTTCAGAGATTATCGAAAAGCCGGGCCCTGAAAAAAAACCATCCGATTACGCGATAATTTCCGGTTACATTTTTACACCGGAAATCTTCGATTGTATTGATGAAATGATTGCAAAAGAAGAAAAAGGGGCCGGGGGAGAATACGTTTATACAGATGCCCTTAATAAATTAAGAGAACGAGGCCAGGATGTTTATGCTGTCGAAATAGAAAATGGAAAATATTACGACACGGGAAATAAATTGGAATATATGAAAACGGTCGTTGAGCTTGGCCTCAAACACCCCGATATAAACGGGGATTTCAAAAAATTTCTTAAAGATTTGCTTTCGTAATGCGCAGAATAAAATTCCTTGCCGCTATCTTAATATTTCTTATTTTCGTAGGATTTTCCTATTTGGTCCATAAAGATATATTCACCCAATTCGATTTTGACACGACAGTCCGGCTCCAGGACAAAATCAGTAGACATTTTGATACGATTCTATCTACTTTGAGCCTTTTAGGTAGTGTGGAATTTATCGGTGTAGTTTTGTTTCTTTTGCTTGCCATCAAAAGAAATTTGGGATTGTTTATTTTAATTCCGTCGTCATTTATAGCGCTACATGTTTTCGAACTTTACGGAAAGCTTTTTGTCCAGCATCCGGGTCCGCCGTTTATGTTTTTTAGATACGACATAAATTTTCTTTTCCCAAGCTCTTATGTAAAACCCGGCTACTCTTATCCGTCGGGACACGCCGCTAGGACGACTTTTGTTTCCATTGTTTTCCTTTATTTTGTTTTAAAATCCAAGAAAATCGGCAAGCCGCAAAAAATAACCATTGCCTCTTTGGTACTGCTTTTAAATTTGGGAATGCTAGTTAGCAGAGTGTACCTGGGAGAGCATTGGATGTCCGATATCCTGGGTGGAAGCTTTCTGGGCTTGGCCCTGGGACTATTTTCGATTGCTCTGTTTTAGAGTTCTGGAAACCTTACGTTTTATCTTAGACGCTCCTCCTTTAATCCCAACTTTTGCAAGCTTTGGATTCATGTTGACTCCATTGCCCATGTTTGACATGGCTTCTTGAGCATATATTTTAACTTCTTCAAAGCCGGCTATAACCTTTTGCCTTGCTTTTTTGTTGCTCATTAAGACGCCTGTAGCTACTCCGACAACAGCTCCTGTTGCCGCGCCAACTGCTCCAGTTGCGAGCGGATTAGGACCTCGTGAAGATTGTTTTGTTCTTGCCATTTATTCTCACCTCCTCTCAAGTTTAAAAATAAACTCATTGAGCAGTTATTGTAGTTTTATCCTATGAAGAAAGATGAAAGAGGATAGTTAAAAAAGGGTAATAAGTTAGGATGCGGCAGGCCAAGAGGGAATCGGACCCCCAATAAGGGTTTTGGAGACCCCTGTTATACCATTTAACTATTGGCCTTCTCGTCGAAGCTCGATCTGTTCTTTTCATCCTCGCTTGCTCGGATTTCAAAACTCGCGATCGGCTTCTCCTCTCAAATTTCCTTCAAAAATTTGGAAAAATATATATTTATTATTTTAATTTTTCGGACTCTTTATGTTCGGTAACTTTTCTGCAATGGTTGCAAAATTTATTTAAAACAAGCTTTTCAAGAGTATTTATCTTGTTTCTTGATGTTATAAAATTTCTGTTTTTGCAAACAGTGCAAACCATTCCGACCAGTATTCTGTGTTCTCCTTTTTTAGCCATAATCTATGGATTATATCAGATTTTGAGCCGACAGTGGGAATCGGACCCACGACCTAGTCATTACCAATGACTTGCTCTACCACTGAGCCATGTCGGCACTTCATCGTTTCACTCCTCAGTGTGAACATGCTTGCACTGAACGTAGTGAAGTGTGCTGGGTGAGGGACTCGAACCCCCGTAGGCCTTTCGGCCGCGTGGTCTACAGCCACGAGCAATTGCCGCTATGCGAACCCAGCGCGTTTAGCTTTGTGAGCCGTCTGTCAGATTCGGACTGACGACCTGCTGTTTACAAAACAGCTGCTCTACCACTGAGCTAAGACGGCATGGGACAATTTTATCAGAAGGAGTTATGAGGAACAAGCCCAATTGAAGGGCGTAGAATAAATAAAAATAAATTCTGTCCTTGGTACCGAGCAAGATGAGGACAAGAAGCCCCACTAGCGAAGAATAGGAAGTTAAATCAATTGCTTAATGTTTTAAAGACGTATCCTTGAGCTTGAAGTTTTTCTATAATCTTGGGGAGAGCCTTTACGGTTGCTAAATGATTTGAGTGGAGTAGAATGTCCGCGCCGTCGAAAGTGTTGTTTACCACTCGATTTACAAGGTCCTCTGTTTCCGGTTCGGACCAATCTCTAGGGTCAACATCCCAAAGATACATTTTCTCTCCCAGGTTTGAAGCAGCTTGATTAACGGTTGCATTAACTCCGCCATAAGGAGGTCTGAAAAGGTGCGTATCAGAACCGGTAAGGGGGCTAAGAATCATATTTGTAGCTAAAATTTCGTTATAAATCATGGAAAAATTGAAATTGGGAAGGAAAGAATGATTTAGCGAATGGTTGCCGACAGTGTGCCCCTCCATGACTGTACGAATAGAGACATTTGGGTATCTTTGAACATTTTTTCCCACCATAAAAAATGTAGCTTTTACGTCATAAGTTTTTAAAATGTCTAGAATCAGCGGTTGATATATGTCGTTTGGCCCATCGTCAAAGGTAAGATAGGCTGTTTTTGGCCCCAGTAAGGTTGTTTGGATTCCCAAGACTCTTTTAGGAGGAGATATTCTGTTTCCTGTCGGAATTGCGATTAAGTTTCGTGTATTTGAATAAAATTGGGAGTAAATAGCAACCGGTGCATCGTGATGGTCGAATTCCGCCCTTGTTGTCTCTTCGACTTTTTTGGCGAATTCTCCAAGCTTTTTGCTAAGCTTTTCATCATCAATGCGGATTGAAAGCACGGATTTTTTGGGGTTTTTGGGACTAGGTCTTTCGGCTATTTTTATAAGAGATTTTAAGTCCTCCGAAGTTAACGTAAATATAAATCCGCCGCTTGATATAGATATAGGAGCAAGGGAGATTTTTGAAAAGTCCGATTGGACTTTTTTAATGTCCTCGTTAGAGTAGGAGTTGGGAAATACTTTATAAGTTGGAATCTGAATTGGGTCTTGTGGAGGGTTAAAAATATTTTGCAAAATAAGTAAGGACAATTTATCGGCCTGGACTTTAATTCCTTCTTTTGCCGGGAGGACAACAGAGGGATCGTTAGCTAAATCAGGTCTTTTTGGAAGCGCCTCTGTATCTATCTTTTTTTGAATGTCCAAAATAGCAATTGTCATAAGAGCAGGCGAGACAGTCCCTTGAATTCTTGTGTTTTCAAGTCCAATTAGAGTTTTATTCTGCTCTATAAATTTTGTGAGTGCATTACCGGTTCTACCCTTCTGGATGATTTGGTTTACAACAACTGGGATATTGACTTTTGCGCCAATATCTTCCTGTGGAATAGAAATTATCTTATTTCCATAGGAGAATTTAAGGGGACGATGCTGACTATCTACGGTTTTTTTAACGAATCGGGTAAGATTTGCTCTTCCTTCAAGACCTAGCCACTTTCCTTCAACACGGGTCCCCAAAATCGGAGCTTTATTTTGTATGTTGTCATAGATCAAAACACAGTTTTCTATAAAAAGAATAATGGCAAAAATCAGAGCGATTCGTTTGTGATGGGAAATAATTAGCTTCATATTATTGCGTTATATTTAGGCATTTTGCCCGCGCTATTTCGAAATCTTGTTCTGCTTCTCCGGGTACTGTCAACAGTTGAGTGCGAAGCGATACTTCCGCTTGGTTACAAAATTTGGTGAGACTTTGAATAGATTTTGAATTGCTTGAGACTTGGGAATTTTGCAAAGCCGTATCAATTTGGTTAGAAAGGCGTTGTACTACAAAGACCGTTGTTGAGAAATCGTTGTTCTTGATCTGCTGTTCTATTTCTTTTACCGAGTCTTTTGCAAAATCAATACTTAACGTTGTTTTTTCTTCGGGAGTTTTGACATTTTCGAGCTTTTGATCTTGTGATGCTGCCTTTTCCTGGACTTTTTCATTAACATTCTCTGCGGGTCCCGAAACGATGTCACCGCTTGTTAAGATTGTCTGCGCAGATATTTGCGTTTCCTGTTGGGACTGATCTAGAACGACGGATTGACTATTTGATGGCGGGATTGGCACAGCGCTGGTTTGAGCCGTCGGCGAAGCTTGTAAAGCAGGTTGCATAAGATCTGGATTTAAATTTTGTGCAGGCGTTGGATTTGCAGAATCAGATGGAGCAGTTGTAGGCTCCATAGGAGCAGAATCAGATGGAGTAGGCTCGACTGGTGCGGAATCAACAGGGGTTGAATCTGGAGGCGGCAATTCTTCTTGGGCAAAAACAGGAAGCGCGTATCCCCAGGTCTTAAAACTCCCCAAAGAAGAAGCGGAAGAAACAACAACTATTATAGAAATTAACTCCAGTACTACAATAGTTAAAATTGGCATTAAATAAACTCTGTCCTTGGTACCGAGCAAAGTTTGGCGTTTCCCCGATATTTAAATTAAGAAGGATCTGGATATACCCACGGGTATTTCCAAGTTATCCTTGTCGTCGCCTAAGGCGACTACTTCATACCGAGTGAACTTGTAGAGGAAAATCTACCAACCTTCTCCAATACCAAAGAACAACTAAGTATAGTCTCAATTTTTTAGAGTTGTCAATAAGAAGAGAGTAAGAATACGCTTAAGGGATAAGAAGTCTTTGGGCGAAATTTAAAAGATTAAAAATAAATCCCAGCGATCCGGTGAGAAGGAGAAGGAATATGACAAAAAACCCTATTGAACCAAAAGATAAATAGGTGTTTGCTTCTTTTTCCGGCAACAAAAGCGCAAGAACCTTGGATCCGTCTAAAGGCGGAATGGGAAGAAGGTTAAAAATTGCAAGAAGAATGTTTATTTGGACAACAACGAATAGGAATGGCGAAAAAACTGATGGGCTTAGCAATCTGTAGACCGAAGCGGCTGCGATGGCGATAAGAATATTTGTTAAAGGACCGGCCAGGGAGACAATCGCAACATCCTTTCTTCCTTCCCTTAGATTAAATGGGTCGATTGGAACAGGTTTGGCAGCGCCAAAAATTACAGGGGAGTTGGACATTAGAAGAAGAAGCGGCAGAATTATACTCATCCACAAATCTATGTGTTTTTGGGGATTAAGAGTTAGGCGGCCCATAAGACGGGCAGTCGGGTCTCCTAATTTATCGGCAACATACCCGTGTGCTACTTCGTGAAGAATTGCCGAAAAAATCAAAATTACCAATGCGACAATGCCGTTTGAAAAATCCACAGAATAATGATATCATACTTCGAACATGAGCGGAATGAAATGCGACAGTTGCGGGAAAGGTGTAATGTACGG
>DATFUR010000026.1:0-24144 GCA_035260725.1 Patescibacteria group bacterium | reverse complement strand
AAAAATTGCGGATTTTACAAAGGCAAAGAGGTAATAAACAAAAGTAAGAAAAAAATAAAAAAAGCCGAAGATGAAAAATCCGCTTGACCCGCGACATAAAAAGAGACAACAATTAGTTGAGGAGCTTTTTATGATAGACTTCCACAAACAAAAAGTCAGCCCTATCGCCCAAAAAATATTTTCTAAAAGATCTAAAGTCGACGAGTATGTAAAAAAAGCTGCTCCGGAATTTCCTATTGATAAAATAAATAGAGTTGATCTAGCAATTCTTAGACTCGCCATTTATGAACTGACAATAGAAAAAAAAGAACCGGCCAAAGTAATTATTGACGAAGCCGTAGAACTGGCTAAAGAGTATGGAGGGGATACAAGTCCGCAGTTTATAAACGGTGCTTTGGGAAATATTAATTATGAATCTACCAAAATTTAAAGACCCAAAACTGGAAAGACAGGCTTTTGTACATAGGTCTTATCTCAACGAAGCAAAGATTAAAGAATTTTCCAATGAAAGACTTGAATTTTTAGGAGATAGTATCTTATCTTTTGTGGTTTCTAACTACCTTTACATAACTTATCCAAATTTCGAGGAAGGAATTTTAACAAATCTAAGGGCCCAACTTGTGAATACTAAAAGTTTGGGAGAAACAGCAAAAGAGCTTGGTTTCGGCGAATTGTTAATACTTTCTAAAGGAGAAGAGGAATCAAAAGGAAGACAAAATCAGTCAATTCTTGCCAACGTTTTTGAAGCATTTTTAGGTGCTTTATTTTTGGATCAGGGTATAGAAAAAGTTACAGAATTTATAGTTGAAACGATAATCTCGAAAGCAGAAAAATTTGTTAAAAGTAAATCATTTAAGGATCCGAAAAGTCTTTTGCAAGAGAAGGTACAATCTCAAAAGAAAACTTCTCCTCTTTATAAAGTCTTGGGGGAAGAAGGACCCGCTCACTTAAAAATTTTTACTGTTGGTGTATTTAGCAAGGAAACTTTATTGGCAAAAGGGAAGGGAAGATCAAAACATCTCGCAGAACAAGAAGCGGCTAAAGAAGCGCTCCTAACCCTTTCAAAGCAGAAAAGTGTTGAGAAAAAATTGATATAATGGTAGAATCTTAAAAATGTTAGTAATTAGATTATCCAGAACAGGCAAAAAGGGCGAACGAAAATTTAGAATCGTTGTAAAAGAAAAACGCTCAAGGCGTGACGGAAAACCAATAGAAAATCTAGGTTGGTATATTAAGGGTGTAGACAATGGAGTCGAAGTGAATAAAGAAAGACTAAAACACTGGATTTCTCAAGGAGCAAAACCAAGCCCCACGATCTCCAAAATATTGAGTTTATGAAAAAAGCTTTAGAATTTATTGTTACTTCGATTGTAGAAAAACCGGAAAAAGTCACAGTTGATGAACAAGAACAAAGTGGAATTATTAACTTTATAATCACAGTTGACAAAGAAGATATGGGGAAAATAATTGGAAAAAATGGAAGAGTCATAAAAGCCATAAGAAACGTAATGAAAATTCCAGCCATCAAAAATAACAAAAAGATATATATAAACCTCTCCGAAAACCCCTAAGTAAAATGAAAATTACCATACTCACTCTTTTCCCCGAAATGTTCGAGGGGCCTTTTAACCATTCTATTGTAAAAAGAGCTAAAGAAAAAAAACTCGTTGAGATTGAATTTGTAAATATAAGAAATTTCGGAATTGGAAATCATAAAACCGTGGACGATACTCCGTATGGCGGGGGAGCGGGAATGGTTCTAAGAGTAGATGTTTTGGAAAAAGCAGTTAAAAGCATTAAAATAAAAGGAGAAAGCAAAATATTTCTTCTTTCTCCACACGGTGAAACTTTTAATCAGCAAAAAGCTCTAGAATTATCCAAACTTGATCATCTAATTTTAATTTGCGGACACTATGAAGGAGTCGACGCGAGAGTTGATAATTTTATAGACGGAAAAATATCTATTGGAGATTTTATTACAACTGGAGGAGAAATTCCGGCTATGCTCGTTGTTGATTCCATAACAAGGCTTATTACCGGAGTTCTCAAAGAAGGAGTTACGCAAAGCGAATCCTTCCCAGATCTTTTAGAGCATTCGCAGTATACAAAACCCGCGTTCCACAAAAACCTAAAAGTGCCGGAAATTCTTTTATCCGGAGACCATAAAAAGATCGAAGAATTCCGAAAAAATGAATCTATTAACATAACTTCCAAATTAAGACCCGATCTTATTAAAAAGGCGAAGAGGGGATAGTAGTCCCGCTTTGCGTAGCAATAGGCGTTAATGGCACTTGCAAGACTCCGGGATTATTCCACGAAGAAATTTCTCTAAGTATATCCAGATCTGTCTTGGAAAGGGCGGACATCGGCAAAGCGCTACTGGCAACGCCGGATAGGGGTTTGTAATAAAAAACGATTGTTATAGTTGAGCTGCTATTGTTTATTTCTATATTTAAAGCTTCCGACAATGGAAGAGATTTGTACAATTCATTTACAAACCTTAGTGTTCCATTTGCTCCGCCTGTTGCAAACAGCATTAGCTGCAAAACCGGAGTTTTTCCTCCTGGCGGAACTTTGGTGACATCTCCTACCTGAAATTCAAAATCACCAAGAAAAACTCCGGCTTTGCTTGCAGCCAAGTTAATGGTATTTAAAATACCGGCAAAATTCTTTTCTACAGGCAACGCAGCAGTCGCTAAGGCAAACTGGGAGTTCAAAGTAGAATCATTAAGATTAGATAGAATGTTGAGATTATTGTTCAGAATCTTAAGCTTCGCCTTTTCCACTGATACTTCCTCTTGTTTTGCGGAAAGAAATCCTATCTGGGGAATTGTTACCTGCAAAAGAAGTATGAAACAAACAATTATTGTAACTATTGGAATTAGATAATCTTTGTGTTTTTTGTATAACCTTTCTAAGGTTAATCTATCTAGGCTAATTTTAGAACTCATAATGTTTTTGCCTTTAGAGAAAGAGAGTAAACTCCTGTTTGCTTATCTATTGTTAACCCTTCAATCGACATATCCTTGATTACGTGTTTCTCCAAACTTATTTTAGTAATATTGGCTAGAAAAGAATTCAGGGGCAAAAGAGAGTTGGAGCTTGCAGTCAAAGAAACATCGTCTTTATCTAAAGACAAACCTTTCATTGAAACTCCTGGTGGCAATTGGTCCAAAATCGTATTTAATGTAATTGTATATTTTTTCCTCGTATTTAAAATATTTGTAATGCCTCTTAATCTATCACCTAATAAGCTATATTTTGCGGATCTGTCTTTAAGAAGTGTAATCTTTTGCAAAGTCTCACTCTGATTTTTTTTTACGTTTTGAACAGATATTCTGTTGTTAAGAAAAAAAAGGAGAATAGAAAAGAAAGCAACAAAGAAAAGGAAAACCAAGGAAATCCAACGCAAAACTACAACCCTATTCTTGCGGTTTAGATTTACTTTATTTTCTCCTTGGATTAAATTTATTCCGTTACTCATTGCTTCTCATCGCAAGTCCGACGGCGATTGTGTAATCTACGCCGTTTTGAAGAATTTCTTGGGGAATTTGTGTTGGAGCAAGAACTTTCCAAGGATTTGCTACAACTGTTTCAACTCCGCTATTGTTTGCAAAAAATAAATCAATTCCTGGTAAATTCGCTGTTCCTCCTACCAAAATAATTTGTCTTATTGGTAAATCTTTGTATTTTTGCGCATAATAGGCGAGAGACTTTTTAACCTCTACAACTATAGCGTTTAAAATTGGGGTTGTAGCCTGACCTATTTTCCCTCCCAGTGCTTTGTCCGAAACACCATAAACTTTTTTGTATTCTTCCGCCTGATCGGGTGTAAAACCAAAATCCGAAGCAATTGCGTGATTTATTGCCGATCCTCCGACCGACATGGAGTAAGTAAAAACCATAACACCGTTTCTTATTATTGCAAAAGAGGTGCTTACTGCTCCGATACTTACAATAATACTTGGAGGAAAATTTTCTCCCAAAACAAGAGATCGGACTGTCGCCAAAATTTCCGTTTCCATTGAATTAATAGTTAAACCGGCCATTGTAATTATTTTTTGGTATTTGGTAACCAATGTAGTTGGAGCCCCGACCATAAGAACGACCATTTTATCCGTCGAAACGGGTTTTGCGGGTCTGTCTAAAACATTCCATGTTAAAGTAACGTTGGTTAAGGGTACGGGAATATATTGCTCTGCTTCCCAGTAAATAGCGGAACGGAGTTCTCTGTCGGATAAAACAGGCATCTCCAAAACCTTTGTGTAAACCTGATTCTCCGCTAGTGCTACATTGACTTGTTTGGAATCTATATTTGCGCTTGTAACTGCCTTTTGCACAGCTCGAGACATTTCTTCTTCATCCAGTGGAGACTCCGATAACATCCCTTTGGGAGGTGTGGGTACCATAGCTGCTGCTTTAAGGACAAAGGCATCTGTTTTACCTTCAAGCCAAACCACTTTTATCGTAGAGGCGCCAATATCCAAACCAAAGGGTATTTTGTTCATGGTGAAAAAAGGTTATAAAGAAAAAATTCCGAAGGAACCTGCGGATAACCCTGAAAAACATTCACTTTTCTTTGTGTGCCTCCTGATTGTCCTGTAGAGGTTATGATAGATCCCTGAAGGGGTAGGGCAGTCGTACTAAATAGTGCAATCGTACTGTTTGCATATAAAGGCACAATTCTTCCGATAAGCCCTGAAGATATATTATTAATAGTAGTTTGAAAATAAAAATCTTTTCCCGACACCGTACTTTTGGACAAAGGCGCTACGATAAAGCGGTTTGAACTTGACCTTGCCTGGCATGGATCAAAAGCATAACGTGTAATCTTGGGAGAGGCCTTTGAGCCGGAAACCAAAACAAATTCTATCGCAGCTTCGCTACAGGAATTAGAGCTAGACCCCCATTTGATGGTCAAGTTACCGCTCCAGGGATTGCTATAAATATTGGCCGGATTCTCAGAATAATCCGAAAACCATACATCAATTCCGCCATCCTGCAGTACCGGATTTCCAGCGTTAAGCACAAAATTGGTGCCTAAGACTTGTGTAATATCGGTTTTATATTTAGTATCGCTACTAAATTGGCCATTTGCAATTGAAATGTTGCTTTTAATGGCCTGCTCTATTCCCGCTTCTGCCGCAGCAAGAGCTTTTTGAGAATTGGCTTCTTCCGTTGAGGTACGAAGGTTTGTAATGCTTTTCGAAACGATGGATAATCCTACTGTCAGGGCGACAACCATGACTAAAACGACAATAAGAAGCGCCTGACCTTGCTGGTTTTTTAACATAAGGCAGTTATATAACTAGCGTACCAGGACAGGTAATCTTATGTCAATATTATAATTCCTGTTCTTCGTAGATTTGATGAAGAGTACCCGATGACAATCTATAAGGAACTTGCGGGTGTCTTTTATGGACGCTTCTATCATAGAATACCCCTCTTTCGGTTTCTTGAGGGATTATTAAAGCTCGACTCCAACTGCGATGGAGCTCAATTAAACCCAACTCTATTAACCGCTGGACAACGGAAGGATCTTCTGTAACTCTTTCCAATTCATCTCTTGTTTTATAATGATCATTGTAACCACCGGAATTAATTAAACTTATGCCCTTAAGGGCATTTTGAACTTGAATTTCATCAAAACCTACTCTTTTAAGCGGCGAAGCATAATCCAATTCTCTGGAATCAAAAGAGTCAATTCTATCGTATCCAACTTCGAATTCGTATCTCACAAACAGGGGTATAATATATCTTGCTTATAGGCTTGTCAAATCATTTATTGAGATTTCTTACTACAACCGAAGTAGAAAAGGGGATTGTTGCCTTTTTTTCAAAAAAACTACTCGAGGATTTTTGATTCAGTGTAAAATTTATTCCTATTACGGGAGACTGGGAGAGATTGTCTCTGGCACATGTAAAATAACAAGACGAGAGGGTAACCTCATTGGTATTTAGGAAAGACGCGCCGTTTGATGCAATCTTCCCAGCCGGCAAATCACAGGAGAAAATAGTCTGTCCGCCGTCGAAGGATGTAATCTTTACGTATTTATATTGAGCGCTTGGAGTAGCTATTGGGCAAAAAATTGTATAACCAGAGTTATCAACACTTACTCCTCCAAATGACTGGGCAAATTCAATCATTCTACTCATTTGAAGCACCGTGTAGTTTCCGTTTTGCCTGACTGCTTCTATTGTTGTTGCCTTATCGGCTCCCCGCAGAGAAGAAACTAGAATAGATACTACAATTAAACCTACAGTTATCATAACTACCATAACAACCAAAAGTTCGATGAGAGTAAATCCGGAATTATTATTTTTAAATTTAAAAAGCATCATGGCGTTTTTACTGTATTTATGTCAGCTAGACAGGTCTCCAGACTAACTTTATGGCAAAAAGGATTTCCCGTTAAACATTTACTATCCGACCACGAAACCTCTGACTTAACTTTTGTATTAGCAGAGCACTCTCCGGAACTAGGATTTATATTTATTTCTCTGACAAAAATCCTTTTTGCCGGATCACTATCTCCCACATTTTGCCCGCAGCCGTTCGCAGACTTTACTGTTAGGGAAGTACTATTTTGGGAAAGGCAATACGCACCGTCAAAACTTCGAAAAGCAGTCCAGTCATTTTTTGCCGACTGCCTCACCACTTCTATGCCTTCTCTTGAATATTGAGTAGCCAGGTTTTGATTTTTTGTAAACTCAACGTTTCTCAAAGACGTAACAACGGTAACCGCAATTGCAGCTACAATTGCGACGGCAGCGGCAAGAGCGATAAGAACTTCAATTAAGCTTTGTCCTTTTTGGTTTTTCATTTTATTCCTCCCAATTTATCTACCGTTATTATTTTTGTGTTGCCGTAACCTGTTAGATAAATCTTCCCGTCTCCATCCATATATACTCCGTTTACAATTACAGGAAAATAAAAGAAAGAAGACGTTGTTCGATTGTCAAAAACAACATTTTTGGGCAAATTGACGGATTGAATTTTATAATTAACATTTGAGCAGACCACATCCAGTTGATAAGAATTAGTTTGCATAAACAGGGTAACTTTGTATCCATTTAGGGTTGTCTGATCGTTACATTTATCAGCTGGTTTTGCCTGGGATAAGGCTCGTGACCGGGCCAAAGTCAAAATTGAAGTAACGTCAGAGACTGCAACTTGCAAATTTTGCGTTTTATTGTAATTTACAAACGACGCAACAGCAACTGTAGAAATTATCGCAATAATTGCAAAAACTACAATAATTTCAATAAGCGTAAATCCAAACTGCTGTCTAAATTTCATTTAAGGATTTTTGAGCGTGTAAGAAAAACCGGACACTCCGTCGCATGGAGGATTTGCATTCGTGGAATCTTTTTCGGAATCATTTCCGTTCTCAAGACAGGAAACTATGGAATACGTAGTTCCATTGCTGGTGTATGTATAAGACGAACCATTCGGGTCAATCGGAACTTTTTGTAAATAGGTCGCGCTCGAACAGTCAGGACTCATAAGGCTACTTAGGGGATTACCGCAATTTGGAATAGCATTAGGATAACTTCCCTGATCCGATCTATAAAGTTCCAATGCCGATTGGACTTGCCGAAGATCCGATTTCCTATGTGCATCTTTGCTTCTTTGCCTGACTCCTATGAAATTCGCCGTAAGAAGAGTCGATAAGATACCTATTATCGCCACGACTATTAAAAGTTCAACGAGAGTAAATCCTCGTTGAAAATTTTGAATTTTGAATTTTGAATTTTGAATTATACTCATGGGTTTACGTTTGAACTGGAAACAGCAAAGTTGCAAGTTTGCCCGCAAGCATTGTCTAATATTCCATTTGAAGAAAGAGAGGTACAGGGATTTCCTTTATTGCAAAGCTGGGGGTCCAAAACATTCCCGTTTACATCCTTTTCTCTTTCCAAACTGGCGTATAAATAATAAGACTGCCCATTTGATTTTACATAATATATATAGCTTCTTGAGGGCCTGGGATCTTTAGGCAAGGTAGACATATACGGCAGCCACGCAGAGCCCCAATTAACAGGATTGCCGTTTACCTGGATTCTATAGTCTCCGGAAGCGGGATTTGGCGGATATCTTCCGTAATCGTTAAAATATGTTTCCAGGGCTTTTTGTATTTGGGTAAGGTCGGATTTTCTTTTAGCATCATTTGCTTTTTGAAATTGCGCAACAGGGTTCAAAATTAGAATAGCGCCGACGAGCAAAATACCTACTATTCCAACTACCGTAAGAAGTTCAACGAGAGTGAAACCAGAAGATCGCCTAAAAAAATTGAGATTATTGCGCCAAGACTTAAAAACGGTCCAAATGCTATTGTGTCTTTCTTGAACCTCTTTTTTCCCCATATAATTAGTATGAGACCAACTATTCCACCTGTCAAGAATGCGATGTAAAAACAGATAGCAACCTTAGGAAGCCCCAGCAAAAGACCCAGGAAAAAGGAAAATTTGACGTCTCCAAACCCAATGCCTTTGCCTTTTGTAAGAAAATAAATTAGAAAAAAAAGGATAAAGGAAATTAAAGATGATATTAGATGCAAAACTAAATTTTGATTAAGGAAAACATATATCAAAGTTACTATTGTCACAGGATAAAGAATTTTGTCGGGGATTATACCATCGTTTAAATCTATAAAAAATATCACGATTAGACAACAGACTACAAAAATATAAAATATAAAAGACAAATCAGTGAGTGGAAATTTAAGAAATGTTAGAGCAAAAAATATACCTGTAATTAATTCAACCAGAGGAATCTGATAACTAATTCTACTTCTGCAGAATCTGCATTTACCTCTTAAGATTATATATGAGACCAATGGAATAAGGTCGTAGGGAAGAATTGTTCTTTTACAACTATCACAGTAAGATCTGCCGTTGAGAAAACCTTTATTGTGGGGAAGTCGGTAGATTATGACATTCAAAAAACTTCCAATGAATAAGCCTAAAATAAATAAGAAGACCGTTTCAAGAATCATTACACAGATTCTTTATTGAGCGCACGTATAGCACGTAGAGGTTGTTACGGGATCACAGGTTGAACTAAGCGGTACATTTGGTCCTGAAGCAGTACCGGTAAAGTTAGTTTGTGCTTTTGTAGATTCCGATTTGGAATCCGGGTCAAAACATACAGCCATTGACTTAGAACTTGAGTTTGCCGGAGTCGTGTCTACTATCCAAAGAGCGCCTAAAACACTATATTGTGTTGGGAAAGTGCTCTTTAACTCTCCTTCGGTAACCAATTGGTTTAAACAAGTTACAAAAGAAGAAGCCGAACCTACATTACTGACTCTGGTCGGCAAAGGAGCAAGTCCGCCATTGCACCCTGCGCCGCCGTTTGTCGATGAATCCCAAGGAAAAGTATTGTGAACAGAGTAATATCTGATTAATGCATTTTGAAGTTCTAAGGCTGTAGTTCGTCTATTTGAATCTGCACCTTTTCTAAATTGCTCCAGAGGATCGATCGTTGCCAAAAGTCCTGTTGCCAAAATTCCTAAAACTCCTATAACAACCAAAAGTTCGATGAGGGTAAAGCCTTTTTGATCAAAAGATTTCTTGAGGGTTCTAAAGATCCGGGACAGCTTTTTCATTTATATAATTAGTAGAACATATCCAAAATATCTTGTCAAGTGGTTATTGCAAACTCGAAATAAGACTGTAAATGGGAGTAATAACCGAAATAATTAAGAAAGCAACGCCCACTCCTAAAACCAACATAATAAAAGGCTCCAGAGCGGTTGTGAGAGTTTTTACCGTCTGATTAACTTCTCCTTCAAAATATTCGGAAGCCTTAGTCAGAGTCTCGTCCATTTTTCCAGTCTGTTCTCCAATTTTTACCAATTGCACAAGCATTGGAGGAAAAAGCGTGTATGAAGCCATAGCGTCTCCCACCGGAACACCTTTTTCCACTTGTCTGGAAATATCTTTTATTGCATTTTTATAATGAATATTTCCTGTCGTATCTGCTGCCTCAAGAAGCGACTCAACAACCAAAGTGCCGGTACCAATAAGAAGTCCCAACGTTCTAGAAAATTCCGCAATAATTGTTTGACTTAGCAACTTTCCAAATACAGGAAGCTTTAAAATTAAATTGTCTACAATAAGTTGGCCTTCTTCTGTTTTTCTCCATCTTTTATAAATAAAAACCACAACAACAATCAGAATTATAATAATAGGCCAAAATGTTCCGATAAAACCTGACATACCCACAATGACTTGGGTAGGCAAGGGGAGGGCAACACCCAGATTTTTGTAAAGTACTGAAAGTTGTGGAATAACAAATATCATCATTATAAAAAGAACAAAAATCATTAAGGTTACAACAATGGCCGGATACATGAGTGCCGACTTTACTGTACCTTTAAGCTTGGCTTCTTTTTCCAGATTATTTGCAAGTCTCAAGAGAACTTTATCCAAAAGTCCGGACGACTCTCCCGCTTTTATAAGAGAGACGTAAATTGGAGAAAAAACTTCCGGGTATTTTGCAATTGCATAAGAAAAAGGTTTTCCTTCCTCTATATCGCTTATAATCCCCGTGGTAACTTCTACCATCGCTTCGTTTTCGATTTGTTCTTTAAAAATCTGAAGAGCTCTAAGAAGCGTTAACCCCGACGAAAGCATTGAAGAAAGTTGTCTGGTAAAAAGTATTACATCGTCGGACCTGACTTTGTTTAAGAAAGGTAAGTACTTGGAAAGAATGTTTTCCCCCTGCGGAGAAATTTTAATGGGGAGCATGTTCTTGCTTCTTAAATATTGAGCCGCCTCGTTGGCGTCTTTGGCATCCATAATGCCACGTATAAATTTTCCATCGGTAGTGGTCGCTTTGTATCGAAGTTTCATAGGATTAACCTAACATCCTAACAAGCTCTTCCTGTTTTAACGCGTAGCTTTTTGCCGTGTCCGCACTTATCGAGCCCCCAAGAACCAAAGATGCAAGGGAAGCCTCCAGCGTAACCATTCCCTGGTCTTGGGAAGTTTGGATAATCGAATCAATTAGATGTGTCTTTCCCTCTCTTATGTTATTTGCTATTGCTGAATTTCCAATCAAAACTTCACAAGCAGGAATTCTTCCTCCCGAAATTAGAGGCACCAAACGCTGGGACACTACCCCTTTTAGAGTGGACGCAAGCTGAACTTTAATCTGAGCTTGCTGATCCGCAGGAAAAGAATCTATTATCCTGTCTATACTTTGTGCCGCGGAGTTGGTGTGAAGGGTAGAGAATACCAAGTGTCCGGTTTCCGCAATTGTCATTGCAGCTGCAATTGTTTCAGAGTCTCTCATTTCTCCTACCAAAACCACATCCGGGTCTTCTCTTAAGGCCGAGCGAAGAGCTTGCTGCCAAGAATGAGAATCTATATTCATTTCCCGCTGCGAAATTATGCTTTTACCCGAAGGATATATATATTCTATTGGGTCTTCGATAGTCAAAATATGAGTCGCCCTTTTTGTGTTAATCTCGTTTATAATAGCCGCTATTGTTGTTGATTTTCCGTGTCCAGTAGGCCCCGTAACTAAAATAAAACCCTGTTTTAACTCGGAAAAATAACTTAGAATTTTTGGCAAGTGCAATTCTTCGACGGACCGGATGTTGGGCTGCAAAAATCTAAATGCGCCGGACAAAACTCCTCTTTGAAAATATAAATTTACTCTAAACCTTCCTAAATTTCCAAAAGTTCCTCCTCCGAAACCAAAAGAAAAATCTATTTCTTTATTTTTAAGAAGCCAATCTTTTTGCTCGGGAGTGACAAGAGAAAAAACCATCTCAGCGATTTGATTTGCTTCCAAAGGATTGTAGTTGGATAAATATCTTAGAGAACCGTCAATTCTTAAAGCAGGAGGAATTCCCGGCAAGAGATGCAAATCAGAAGCATTATTTTTTATTGTAAGATTTAAAAGCTCGTGAATATCCATACATGAAAATTTCTAAGTCCTAATTTCTAGGTAATTTTATTCTTGGGCTACCCTAAGTACTTCTTCTACCGTTGTTATCCCCTGCAAAACTTTAAGATATCCGTCTTGCTTCATCGTAATCATTCCCTCTACTATTGCTTGTTTTTCTATAGTAGTTGCGTCGGAGTTTTCCAAAACAAGACTTGCTATTTTTGCCGAAATGGGCAAAGTTTCGTAAATACCGACTCTTCCCAGATAACCGGCGTCTCCGCACTCCTCACAGCCTTTCCCCTTATAAAATTTAACTGGATTGTTGGTGGGATAAAATTTTCCCAAAACCGCTTTTACCTCTTCCAATATTTGGGGAAGTGGGATAACTTCTTCTTTGCAATGCGTACAAATTGTTCGGACAATTCTTTGTCCCAAAATTGCATTCATTGTGGACGCTAGTAAAAATGTTTCTGCTCCTAAATCCGTAAGACGGGGAAGCGCACCCGCTGCATTAGATGTATGAAGGGTAGAAAAAACCAAATGCCCGGTTAAGGCGGCTTGAATAGCCAGTTCGGTTGTTTCTTTATCTCTAATTTCTCCAACTAAAATTATGTTTGGATCCTGGCGCAAAAAACTTCTTAGTCCCGTTGCAAAAGTAAGCCCTACTGCCGGATTTATTTGCACCTGATTAATTCCTGCAATCTGATATTCGACCGGATCCTCCAAAGTCATTATGTTGACTCTGGTTGTGTTTAATTTATTTAGAACCGAATATAGAGTCGTTGTTTTTCCCGATCCTGTAGGACCGCAGACAATAATTATTCCGTGAGGACGAAGAATTGATGTCTCCAAGTTTTTAAGCGAACTTCCGTTAAGCCCTAAATCAGGAAGACTGGGTATTCCTCCGGATTTTCTAAGTAACCTCATTACGATTTTTTCTCCAAAAGTAGTAGGTAGTACCGAAATACGAAGGTCGACCTCTTTGTTTTCTACCTTAAAATTAAAACGTCCGTCCTGCGGAGTTCGATGCTCGTCGATTTTCATCTCCGAGAGTATCTTAATTCTTGAAAGAACTGCTTCCTGAACGCTTTTTGGAAGAGAAAGTCTGTCGTACAAAATTCCGTCTATTCTGTAACGAACCCTGACTCTATCCTCTTGAGGCTCTATGTGGACGTCGGAGGCCCTGGAGGAGACCGCATACTCCAAAATTGTCGCAACAATTTTTGCAATCGGCGCTTCCTTTATAATTTCCGAGATATCTTTGCTGTCTACTGTTTTTGTTTGTTGAAATTCCTCTGTTTCCTTAACTGCTTGTCCTACTTCTCCGACAATTTCTTGCCTGTATTGATCTTTAATTGCTTTGCTTACTTCTGTTGGGGCAGCAGCGAAAGATTTTATAGTAAGCCCTGTTTTCTGGCGGACAAATGTAATCGCATCCAAGTCAATAGGATTTGCCATTGCAACCGAAAGAGTTTTAGAGTTCTCGTCGTACATAAAGGGAACTAATTGAAATCTTTCCACAACCGCTCTCGGAACAAGTCCTATTGCCTGGGGAGAAAAAGAAGTAGACTCCAAAGAGATAAAAGGAACGCCTAAAACCTTAGCTTTTGCTTCGGCCAATTTTGCTTCCGGAACAAGTTTTTGAGATTGAATGAGAGACTCATCGGAAACTCCTTGAGAAGCTGTTTTTACCTTTAAGTCGTCGTATTGCGCCTGCGTTAAAAGATGCTCCGAAAGCAGTACGTCGCTAACGGTTTGATTTAAACCTGTGCTTGCTGTGTCATTGGGCATTACTTTTATAGTAGTTAAAAATGTGCTATAAAGTCAATACGTTATGCAGGCCGTTTTGATCTCATCAAAAGACAATGAATTAGGAAGAGGGGAGGCTCAGAAAATTTTTGATGGGCTTAAAATAGACAAAATCGACATATCTCTTCTTGAGCACGAAAAAGCAGTCGGAATCGCAGACGTTAGAGAAATTCAGAAAAAGATTTATCTAAAACCAATTAAGAGCGGGACCAAGGCTGTTTTAATCGACGCCACGGCCGGAATAACCCGAGAGGCCCAAAATGCGCTTCTTAAGACTTTGGAAGAAGTACCAAACGATACTATTATAATACTGCAAGTACAAAACTCCGACGAAATACTGCCAACTATTTTGTCGCGGTGCACGCTTATCGAATTAAAATCCGAGACAAAAACCGGTGATTCTACTCATTTTAAAGTAATAACAGGAGAAGAGGTGGGGGACAAATTAAAAATTGCCCAGGATCTTTCCAAAGACAAAAACGAAGCTTTGGATTTTATAGAAAATCTTATTATTGTAAGCCGGGAAAACTTAATAGGCGGAAATTACGAAATGGCCGGACAAATTAAATCTTTACAGAAATACTATACCATTATAAAGACCACCAACGTAAATCTCCGATTGGCCCTTGAGAATTTGTTTTTGAATTTATGAAGAGAACTAAAACAATTGTAATTTGCTCGAGCGCATCTTTTTACGAGAAACTTTTTCCTATTGAGAAAGAATTAAAAAAATTAGGATATAAGGTTGTACTTCCTAAAATCGCCCACAAAATGAAAAAGAATAAAAACTTCGATGTAAATTTTTATAAAACCTGGTATAAAAATCCAAATGACTACGCTAAAAAACGCAAATTAATGAACGCACACTTTAGAAAGATCGTAAAAGGCGACGCAATTCTGGTTACGAATTTTGATAAAAACGGAGTAAGGGGATATATTGGCGGGAATGCATTTATGGAAGTTACAATTGCATATCATTACAGAAAACCCATCTTCATTTTAAATGAGATTACAGAGAATTCTACAATTAAGGAAGAGATTTATGGAGTAAATTCCACATTCCTCAAAGGCGATCTAAACCGCATTAGCCTCTAGAATTGCACTTGCTATTTTGGTAAAATATAACCTACAATATTCTTTATGCCAAAAGGAAAATCCTCGGATTACTCAGCATCGCAAATACAAGTCCTCGAAGGCTTAGAGCCTGTTAGAAAACGCCCCGGAATGTACATCGGCTCAACCGATGTAATTGGTCTTCACGAATCTTTAAGAGAAATTATAGACAATGCGGTCGATGAGGCTTTGGCCGGACATGCCCAAAATGTTTGGATAATTTTAAACGCCAACGGTTCTGCAACAGTTATAGATGACGGTCGGGGAATTCCTGTAGACATAATGCCCCAGTACAAAAAGAGTGCTTTAGAAATCGTTATGACCAAACTACACGCCGGCGGAAAATTTGGAGGGTCCGCTTACAAGATTTCGGGAGGTCTTCATGGAGTAGGAAGTTCGGTTGTTAATGCGCTGTCCGAGTGGATGTGGGTCGAGGTAAAAAGAGACAAAAAAATCTACAGACAGGAATATAAAAGGGGAATTGCAAAAACCCAACTCACAACAAGTACAAAGCCGGAATTCGATTATGATTTTGCCAACAAAAGAGAAACAGGAACAACAGTTACGTTTCTTCCGGACAAGGAAATTTTCCAAACCGTAATTTTTGATTTCGACACAATTAAAAAAGCGATAAGAGAAAGAGCATACCTTGTCCCCAAACTTTATTTTCATTTTATAGATAAAAGAGAAAAAGAAGAAAAAAGAATAAATTATTATTTTGAGGGCGGAATAGTTTCTCTGGTTGAAAAAATAAACGAAAATAAAAACCCGTTGCATGAAGCAATTGCGATTAACAAAACCGAGGACGATGTACAAGTTGAGGTTGCCCTGCAATATAATGACGCCTACAACGAAAATGTTGAGAGCTATGTAAATGTAATCCATACAATAAATGGCGGGACCCATCTTACAGGTTTTAGAATGGCACTGACGCGCGCAATAAACGATTACGGCAAAAAAATAGGGAGCTTTAAAGAAGAAGAGGATTCGATAACAGGAGACGACGCAAAAGAAGGACTTACAGCAGTCGTCTATATAAAAATGCCCCAGGATAGAATTCAATTCGAAGGACAGACAAAAGGTAAATTGGGCAATTCAGAAATCCAACCCCTTGTTAACACTATTGTAAAGGATGCACTAAGCACTTATTTTGAAGAAAATCCTTCGACCGGTAGACGGATTTTGGAAAAAGTTTATTTGGCAGCAAAAGCAAGACTTGCGGCAAAAGCCGCCAAAGAAGCAATCCTTAGAAAAGGCGCTTTGGAGGGTTCAAGTCTTCCCGGAAAACTTGCCGATTGCCAGGAAAAAGACCCAAGCGTTTCCGAGCTGTATTTGGTTGAGGGAGACTCTGCAGGAGGAAGCGCCAAGCAGGGAAGAGATAGAAAATTCCAGGCAATATTGCCCTTAAAGGGTAAAATTCTAAACACGGAAAGAGCCCGTCTTGACAAGATAATCGAACACGAAGAAGTAAAAAATCTAATTATTGCACTTGGAGCCGGAATCGGGGAAACAACAAGATTTGATAAATTAAGATATCACAGAATAATTATAATGACCGATGCCGACGTCGACGGACAACACATTGAGACTTTAATTCTGACCTTCTTTTTCCGCCACCTCCCGGAAGTCATAAGACAAGGATACCTTTATATTGCACAACCGCCCTTGTACAAAATAACCATTGGCAAAGACTCAACCTATGTTTATGCAGACGAACAAAAAGACGAACTATTAAAAACTACAAAAACCGACCAGAAAATTTCAATTCAAAGATATAAAGGTCTTGGAGAAATGAACCCTGACCAACTTTGGGAAACAACAATGAATCCTGCAAACAGGATTTTAAAACAAATAAATATAGCAGACGCCGAAGAAGCAGATGCGGTTTTTACAATGCTTATGGGAGACGAAGTCCCGCCAAGAAAGCATTTTATTCAAAGTAACGCCAAAACCGCAACTCTTGATATCTGATTGAATTAATTCCTAATGCTTTAGTATAATATGCAAATGAACTTATCTTTTATAACTCAGAATGCAACGGTCGTCGCAATCATAGCGTCTGTCCTTTCTCTTGTCTACGCATACCTTCAAACAAAAAAAATTCTTAAATTTCCCCGAGGAGACAAAAAGATGAACGAGATTTCAGATGCCATTCAAGAAGGCGCGGAAGCTTATATGAAAAGACAATATGCTGTCGTGGCTGTTATCGGACTCGTGATATTTGCCGGAATGTATTACGTCTTTGGTCTGTGGACTGCGGTTGGTTTTGCAATCGGAGCAATATTTTCGTCTGTTGCGGGAATTATTGGAATGAATATTGCCGTCCGGACAAATATAAGAGTCGCTCAAGCAGCAAGAAGGGGACTGGGTGCTGCATTTTCCCTGGCTTTTAACGGAGGCTCTGTAACAGGGCTCATGGTTGCAGGACTAGCGCTTTTATCGGTTGCAGGATTTTATTTGGTGCTCGAGAATTTTTCCCCAAATAATTTACAACCTTTAATTGCTCTTGGATTTGGAGGATCTTTGATTTCCGTTTTTGCAAGACTTGGCGGCGGAATATTTACAAAGTCCGCAGACGTCGGAACCGATATGGTTGGAAAAATCGAAAAAGGAATTCCTGAAGACGATCCAAGAAACCCGGGCGTTATCGCCGACTTAGTGGGGGACAACGTAGGAGACGATGCAGGAATGGCAGCCGACCTTTTTGAAACCTATGTAATTACAGCTGTTGCCGCAATAATTCTGGGAACCTTAACCTTTGCAGGAAACAAAGGCGTTATAATTTTTCCTTTTTTAATAGGCGCCGTTTCTATTGTTGCAAGTATTATCGGCACTCTATTTGTAGAGCTTAGGGGGAAAAGCATAATGGGCGCTTTGTATCAGGGGCTTGGTATTTCCATAATCTTCTCTCTTATTGGATTTTATATTTTAACTCAAGCTCTTTTCCCTGAAGGTCTAAGCGGAATAACGGCTAACAATCTTTTCTACGTTTTAATAATCGGGCTTGTTGTAACAATAGGAATGGTAATAATTACGGAATACTTTACATCCAAAAAGTTTGGTCCGGTCAAAGTTATTGCGAACGCGTCGACAACGGGACACGGAACAAATGTAATTGCAGGACTGGCCGTATCGATGAAGGCAACATTGGCGCCTATTCTTCTTATATCCGCGGCTATACTTGGCTCTTATAATCTTGCAGGACTTTACGGAGTTGCGGTTGCGGCAATGAGTATGCTTTCAATGTCGGGAATTATTATTGCAATCGACGCATTTGGCCCTATTACGGATAACGCGGGAGGAATTGCAGAAATGGCCGGAATGCCGGAAAAAGTCCGAAACGTAACAGATCCACTTGACGCTGTTGGAAATACAACAAAAGCCGTAACAAAGGCATATGCAATCGGAAGCGCCGGACTTGCAGCCTTGGTTCTTTTTGCCTCCTACACACAAGAACTTATAAAAACGGGTAAGTCTGCGAATTTTTCGCTTTCGGACCCAAGCGTTATAGTTGGCCTTTTTATAGGAGGAGCACTGCCATATTTCTTTGGAGCGCTGGCAATGGAGGCTGTCGGAAAGACAAGCGCCTCTATTGTCAATGAAGTCAGACGCCAGTTTAAGGAAATAAAGGGAATAATGACCGGCGATGCAAAGCCCGAATATGCAAAAGCGGTCGATATTGTAACAACTTCTGCAATAAAACAGATGATTCTTCCGGCTCTTATTCCGGTCCTTTCTCCAATTATTGTCGGTTTTACACTTGGACCTAGGGCATTGGGTGGACTTTTGGTCGGAAGCATAATTACGGGACTTTTTGTGGCACTCTCCATGACAACGGGAGGAGCTGCTTGGGATAACACCAAAAAATATATAGAAGAAGGCAACCTTGGCGGCAAGGGAAGCTTTGCTCATCAGGCGGCGGTAACAGGAGACACGGTTGGCGACCCATATAAGGATACGGCTGGCCCGGCAATTAATCCAATGATTAAAGTTCTCAATATAGTAGCATTACTAATTGCTTCTTTCCTGGTTTAGTAATTTAAATTAATGGCAGATATCGGCAAACTTCTACAAACAGAAATTACCACAGAGGTAAAAAAAGCGTATTTAGATTACGCAATGTCGGTTATTGTATCCCGTGCGCTTCCTGACGTTAGAGATGGTTTAAAACCTGTTCACCGAAGAATCCTCTTTGCAATGCACGAGATTAATCTTACACACCAGGCAAAATATTCAAAGTCCGCAAAAATTGTCGGAGAAGTAATGGGAAAATATCATCCACATGGAGACATTCCAATTTACGACGCCCTAGTTCGCCTTGCCCAAAACTTCTCGATGCGCTACCCCCTAATAGACGGCCAGGGAAACTTTGGATCAATGGACGGAGATCCTCCGGCCCACATGCGCTACACCGAAGCCCGAATGGCAGCCATAACACAAGAGATGCTTTTGGATTTGGACAAGCAAACCGTCGATTATTTGGATAATTTCGACGCCACACTTAAAGAACCGGTTTTTCTTCCAAGTCTTCTTCCAAATTTACTCCTTATGGGATCAGAGGGAATTGCTGTAGGAATGGCGACAAAAATTCCACCCCACAACTTAGGAGAAGTCATAGACGCGATAGAGTTTATGATTAAAAAAACCAAAATTGCAACCGAGCCCACTATTTCTTTAAGCTCTGCAGTAACAGTAGACGAACTTTTGGAGTTTATAAAAGGACCCGATTTCCCAACGGCCGGAGTAATTTACGATATCAATGAAATTAAAAATGTTTATATAACAGGCCGTGGCAGAATTCTCATAAGGGGAAGGGCAGAAATAGAAGATATAGGACAGGGTAAGTCCGCAATAATTATAACCGAACTTCCGTATCAGGTTAATAAAGCGCTGTTGGTCGCTCGCATTGCAGAACTTGCAAAAGACAAGAAGATAGAAGGAATTTCGGATCTGCGCGACGAATCCGACAGGCAGGGAATGAGAATTGTTGTCGAATTAAAAAGAGACAGCGCTCCCAAAAAGATTCTCAACAACTTATTTAAACACACAAGCTTACAAACAACATTTTCCGCCAACGTAGTCGCACTTGTTGACGGCACACCCCAAACCCTAAACCTTAAGGCGATTCTGGAAGAGTTTTTAAAGCACAGATACCTGGTCGTAAAAAGAAGATCCGAATTCGAGCTTGCTCAAGCGAAAGCCAGACTTCATATCTTAGAGGGACTTTTGATCGCGGTCAAAAATATCGATGCGGTTATAGAAACAATTAAAAAATCCAAAGACCAGGAAGACGCAAAACAAAATTTAATGAAAAAATTCAAACTTACGGATATTCAATCGACTGCAATTTTAGACATGCAATTAAGGCGTCTTGCAGCGCTTGAGCGACAAAAAATTGAAGACGAATACGAAATGGTCAAAGAAACAATCGGGTATTTGGAGACATTGCTCAAAAGCCCGGCGAAAATACTAAGTGTTATAGCGGGCGAGCTTAGCAAGTTAAGAGAAAAATACGCCGACGAAAGAAGAACAAAAGTAATAAAAGGAAAAATTGGCGAGTTCTCCGATGAAGACCTTATTACCAACGAACCGACGGTAGTTACTCTTACAAATACAGGTTATATAAAAAGACAAAGCATGCTAAGTTTTAAGACCCAGCTGCGCGGAGGAAAAGGAGTTAAAGGAATGACAACAAAAGAGGAAGATTCAATCGCTTATATTCGCTATGCACAAACCCACGATAACTTCTTATTCTTTACAAACAAGGGAAAAGCTTATCAATTGCGCGCATACGACATTCCAGAATCATCAAGAACAAGTAAAGGTACCGCAATCGTAAACCTTTTGGATATAGACGCAACCGAAAGAGTAGAATCTTTTGTAAATTACAGATCTCTAAAAAGTAAAGAAGGCGAAAAGGAAGAAACAAAATTTGTATTTCTTACGACCAAAAAGGGGACGGTCAAAAAATCTCCGCTTTCCGAGTTTGAAAATATTAGAAAATCCGGAATCGTTGCAATTAAGCTGGACAAAGATGATGAATTGGTCTGGAGTAACTTATCAAAGGGCGATGATGATATTTTAATATTCACGCGTAACGGGAAGGCAGTTAGATTTTCGGAAAAATCGGCAAGACCTCTAGGACGAAGCACAATGGGAGTACGAGGAATAAAACTTACGAAAGACGACGAGGTGGTCGGAATGGATGTTATTGCCAAAAACGACAAAGCGGATCTTTTAATTATTATGGACAACGGCCTGGGTAAGAAATCTTCGGTTACTCAATTTAGACGCCAGTCCCGCGGTGGTCAGGGAATAAAAGCTGCAAACGTTACCCCAAAAACCGGTAAAGTGGCTGTTGCACAAGTAATACCTGCAAACTGTCAGGAGGCAATTATGACTTCAAAAAGAGGACTAGTGGTAAAGCTTTCACTCGATTCAATTCCAAGATTGTCCCGCGCAACACAAGGAGTAATACTGATGAGATTTACAAATCCCAACGATCACGTTGCCTCCGCCACCTGCATAGAAGTAGAGTAATCTGCTATAATCCCAACTGATTTATGGAAAGGCGAGATATTTCGAGATTATTTCATCTCACAGCCGGAAGGGGAATTGCATTAGCGCGTGAAGAAATTGCGATAAGGAATTTAGACAGTCAAGAGATAAAAGGCTGTTTTTTTGTTGGGAATCCGCTCTATATAAACCAAATGGCCAATGCTGATAGAAATAAAATAGAAGGTGGGCTTTTGGGAAAAATTAATGATCCCGAAGCTGCAATAAGGTTTGGAACTAGTAATGTTGATGAGTTCAGCTATTGGGCATGGAGATCATGTGGTGTAGTAAATCTCCAAATGGTGTTAGCTTCTATTAATCCAAATTTTAATAAATCAACGATGGATCTAGTTAGAGAAGGACTGGATGCTGGCGGATACGACGTGGCAAAAGATGTTGGCTGGTACCATAAAGGCTTGATTAAGTTAGCTAATCAATACGGTGTGCGTGGGGAAACTAAAAAATTTATTCCATCTTCTCAATTAGCAGTTGAGATATTTAACGGAAGGTATGTAATGGCGTCTGTTAAAAGCAGACTAAAAGATGGACATATTTTACTTTTATTTGGAATAAAAACGGATGAAAGAGGAAATCTTGCAGGTTTTTTTGCACACGATTCAAATGGACTGGATTCAGAAGGAATTAGTAAATTTATTTCAAAGTCAGACTTTGACAAAATATCAACTAGAAGAGCTATTCTATTATCAATCCCACATGAATAGAATTAATTTGTTAAAATTAATCAATGGAAATTAACGGTAGAGAAATCGCAAGTCAAATTCTTGATGAACTTAAAACTCGGGTTCAAAATTTAAAAGAAAAGGGAATAACTCCCACTCTTCAAATAATTTTAGTCGGAGAAAATCCAGGGTCCGAATCCTATGTAAAACAGAAAAAAGTTAAGGGACAAGAAATTGGAGTAAATGTAAATGTTCTAAATATCGCCTCCGACGTAACTACAGAAGAATTAATTTCAACAATTTCTAAATTTAATAATGACATATCAGTTCATGGAATTATTGTTCAACGTCCGCTTCCGCCCCAAATCGATTCCGAAAAAATTGATAACGCTGTTATTCCAACTAAAGATATTGACGGATTTAATCAGGAATCAAAATTCCAACTGCCATTGGGAACGGCCGTTGTTAAGATCTTAGAAAATGTTTTTGAACTAAGATCAAAAGTAGTTATTATAGATCCAAAAAAATCACCAAATAGAAACCTGTTCCACAGCTGGCTCCAGTCAAATTCAATTGTTATAGTAGGTAAAGGAACAACCGGTGGTTTACCCGTTATAAGAACTCTTCGCAAGATAGATTATTATCTTGACGAAGAAAATATTATAGATAGCAACACCCGGAATAAAACTAAGATTACAAAAAAAGCTGATGTTATTATTTCTGCTGTTGGCAAACCAAATATTATAAAACCGGAAATGATTAAAAAGGGCGCGATTTTAATAAGCATTGGCTTATTTAAAGGCCCGGACGGCAAAATGCATGGAGATTATGATGAGAAGAGCATTAAGAATATTGCTTCATTCTATACCCCAACTCCGGGCGGTGTCGGACCTGTTAACGTTGCGATGCTTCTGAAAAACTTGGTGGAGACTGCTGCGGAATAAGCCCTTCTATTTCTTGATCGGAGTTTTTTAGAAAACCGCGGTGACCAGTTTTCAATTTTTCTCTTCCCGATATACTACCCACAAATGGTTGACCCGTACCCGAGGGCGTGTTGTCTGGGAAAATGACATCCATTTGTCTAAAGTAGTCATCGGCGGATAATGCTGGCTCACCGTAGCGATTTACTCCATATTTGATTCTTGGAGATTCGCTCTTTTTAGGTTCTACTTCAACCGCCACGCTTTTAATGTAAGTGATGAGTAATAGTTTGTCAATAACCATTGACACTAAAACAAATAAATGGTTAGAATTAAATATGGCAGAAGGATACGGGAAAAGACCTCTTTGGCAATGGATTTTAATTTATGTAATTATTGGCGGAATTATTTACGCTGGAATTTATTACTTTGTAATTGCAAAAAAGAGCGGTTCTAATCTATATTCCGGAACTTCGACTCCGACTCCCTCATCGACACCAAGTACGCAACAAGCCCCATCTTCTGCCCCAGGGAATCCTATAATTCCCAAATACTAATCTCTTTTGTTGCCCGAGTGAAAAGCCGAATGAACCTCTCGCAGCTGCTTATTTGTTACATGAGTATAAATCTGTGTCGTAGCTATGTTTTTGTGTCCGAGCATTTCCTGAACCGATCTAATATCCGCTCCATTTGTCAAAAGGTCTGTAGCAAAGGAGTGGCGCAAGGTATGAACTGTCGCGTCTACCGGAATCTTGGCTGCCCTAACATATTTCTTAACTATTCTTTCTATGCTTCTTGGAGTAAGTCTCATTCTCTCGCCGGAATTTTCCTCGCTTTTTGAACCTGAATAACGGATAAATAAAGGCTTATATACATCTTCTCTTTTTTCCAGGTATCTTTTTATCCAATCTGCAGCCCGCTGTGACACAAAAACAATTCTTGCTTTTCCTCCTTTTCCAATTACACCAAATTCTTTGCGATCAAGATTGATCTGATCTCTATTTAATTTAACCAGTTCGGAAACACGAAGACCGGTAGAAAATAGTAACTCCAGAATAGTTCGATCGCGTATTCCTTCTTCTTCAGATGTATCAACGCTGGTAACCAGTCTGTCTACTTGATCCCTTTCCAAAAACTTTAGGCTGCGCGATTCTGTTTTGGGAAG
>DATFUR010000025.1:0-5206 GCA_035260725.1 Patescibacteria group bacterium | reverse complement strand
GCTCATAGACTTCAACTTGCAATGTATGCTCTTGCTGCAACCAAAGTAAAAGATGAGATTTTAAGTAAAAACCCTAAGGACATTACTCTTACTCTTCATTTCTTGGAAGGCAATACTAAAAAATCAATGAATTTTAATCAGGAAGATTTAGACAAGTTGGAGGACGAATTAATTGAAAAAATTTCCGAAATTGAAAAAAGCGATTTTAAATGCAGCGGAAATGTTCTTTGTATTAACTGCGAATATAAAATGCTCTGCTCCGTTAAATAACGGACTATAAGATTCTCGTCAAATGTGGTATAATATAGTTGTTCTTTGGAAGATGAGTTGCTACTACGTTCGAAAGAATGTAGAGGAAAGTCCAGACAGATATAAAGCCGGGGACGGAGCACAAGCTCCGACGCGAATCCTTCGATTAAACTCAGGATTTCCTGAGCGAAGTCGAACGGAAAAGCGCTAGTTTCTAAACTTTTACCCACATATGAGTTTAGAACAAATCTTGAATTAACAAGATTTGAGAGCAACAGAGACGAGTGGGGGTGAAACGAGGCAATCCTACCCGCTGCAACCTAGAATTGATACGTTATTACTTGCTTTATAGGAGTATCAGATTAAGGGCATCCGCCAATTTTGGCGGGAAGAGTGACTAAACATCACACTTAGATAGATTGCAACTTAAAACAGAATCTGGCTTATAATCTTCCAAAGAACATTTATTTTCTTCTCGAGACGTCATTAATCTTATCAAAAGAAAACTCCAAAAGAATCCTTATAATAGCAGCAACCGGCACAGCTAAGATAAGTCCTAAAATTCCGGCTATATGACCGCCCGCCAAAACCGCAAATAAGATGACTATTGGATGAAGCTTGGTTATTTTTCCCATAACATATGGTGTAACAAAATAATCTTCAAACTGCCTTAAAACAAAATATATTAAGGCAACAATAATAACTACCTGGACTTGACTAAGATTAAAGTTGGAAGTCTGTGTTGTAAAAGCAACTATCGCCGCAACTATTCCTGCTACAATTGGCCCCACAAAAGGCACTATTTCTGCAAACCCTGAAAAGACTGCCAAAATCAAGGCAAATTTAATGCCTAAATAAGAAAGAGCAATAAATAATACTACGGAAACAAATGTAACCAAAATTAATTGTCCTCTAAGATATCCTCCGAAAACCGTATTTATTTTTCTAAGCAAAATCTCGACTTCGATTCTATAATTGTTGGGCAGAAAATTAAGGAATCTGTCTATCATATTCCTTCCTTCTTTTAAGAAAAAGAAGCTGGAAAAAAGAAAGATGACTAAACTAATTATTCCCGAAATAGCTTTTGGGAAAAGAGATAATAATGATGGAGACAAAGCCGCCAACTTAGATTGATTAAGAAACGCTAGGGCATCATGCACCGAGGGCCTCATCCAATCAGGCAGATTATTTACCTCTGATCCGGCAGTTATCGTCAGTGTGTGTATAAATTTATCTATTTGAGAAGATTCTTCAACAATTCTCTTTGATAATATGAGACCTCCGGCAAAAAAAGAACCAATAATAACCAAATAAATAACAACTACAGATAGTGTTCTGGGAAGTTTTAATTTATGAGACAGAAAATTAACCAGAGGGTTAATTATGTAAGCAAAAATTCCGGCAAGAACAAACGGGGTTAAAATTTCCCTTTCGATATATAAAAACCACAGAATGATAATTCCCAATACTGCAAAAAAAGCAGTCCTAAGACGAATTGTCATAAATTCCTGTTAGTATTATACCAAAAAATCTATCTAACAGCTTTTTTGAGGGTTTTCCCAGGGGTAAATCCGGGTGCTTTTCTAGCTTGTATCGTGATCTTTTCTCCTGTTTTTGGATTTCTTCCGGGTCTTTGTGCTCTTTTTCTAATACTAAATGTCCCAAACCCTGTTATTACGACTTTTTCTCCTCTTTTAAGAGAGTCTCTAACTCCATTAAGAAATGCTTGAACCGAATCACGAGATGCTTTATTTGTGAGGTTTGCTTTCTTGGCTACTAATTCGATTAAATCTTTTTTTGTCAATTTAAATCACCGCCTTTAGATTAGGTCTACAATACAATGAAAACGAAGTGTTGTCAATATATCAAATCAGCATTATTAATGCTGCTGTGACTCTGAGGCGACTGCACGGAACTCGCGAATGGCGGTTACTTTTACTTCTCCAGGCACCGCAAGACTTTTACTTATCTCTTCTCTAAGTTTCTGCGCTAGGATTGTTGTCTGTGCGTCGTCCAATTGTCCGGGATTTATTATAACTCTTAATTCTCTTCCCGCTTCAAAAGCATAAGCGTCTTCGACTCCGTCGTACTTTTTGGCAATTTCTTCCATTTCTGTCAGTCTTTTTGCATATTCTTCGACATCCTCATAGCGAGCGCCCGGGCGGGCACCCGAAATTGCGTCTCCTATATAAACAATCACAGATTCCATCGATGAAAAGGGTTTATCTTCGTGGTGTTCTGCAACTGCATTAACAACTGCTTCCGGGATATTAAATCTTTTTAGAAGTTCTACTCCCAAAGTTACGTGACTTCCTTCTCCTTCGACTACTTTGCCTATGTCGTGAAACAAACAGCCCAATCTGACAATGTCCACATTCGCTCCGACTTCGGAGGCGATATGAATTGCAATTTTTGTCTCCTCTAACGTGTGGACAATAAGATTTTGTCCATAGGAGGTTCGAAATTTAAATCTTCCCAAAATCGCTAACAAATCCGTCGGTAGATTAAAGACTCCGACTTCGTGGGCCAATTTCTCGCCTTCTTCAAGCATTATTTTTTCTACTTCTTTTTTTGTCTCGCTTACTATTTCTTCTATTCTAAAAGGCTGAATTCTTGTGTCTTTTAGAAGTTTTTCCAAAGATCTTCTTGCAATTTCCCGCCTTACCTGATCAAAAGAGGAGAGTCTTATTATTCCTTCTTCGTCCAAATCTACGTCTACTCCTGTTGCCTGTTCGAAGGCTCTTATATTTCTTCCCTCTTTACCTATAATTCTTCCCTTTATGTCTTCGTCCGTAATTTTAACAACCGAAACAGTATATTCTGCAATATATTTGACTGCGCCGTGGCGCATAGAATCAACCAAAATCTCACGGGCTTTTTTCTCGCCCGTTAATTTTGCTTCCTCTTCTTTGTCCTTTATTATTCTTGCTACTTCCTTTGCTTCTTTAAGCTCAATTTGTTCAAAGAGTTCTTTTTTTGCTTCTTCCTTAGACAAACCGGATACTCTCTCCAATTTTTCCGCATAGTCGTCGGAAAGTTTTTCTATTCTTTGTTTTTCACGCTCGAGCTTCTCTTCTTTTTCAAGAATTTTTTTCTCGAGTGCGATTAAGTCATTTTGTGCCATATTTATATTTGAAGACCACTAAAAATCCGAGGCTTAGAAATTAAACCCTAACCGTTGATACTTTGAGGACAATCTTCTCTTTCATAATAACCTTTGGATTTCTTGTCTTCTATCAGAGATTATACTCTTTCCGTTAATATTTCGTCAATTGCAATCTTTATTGTGTCGTAGTCAAACCCTCGACTTGCTAAAAAACGTCCCAACTTTTCTCTTGTTTTAAAATTATCTAAATCTTTGTATCTTGAAAGTTTCTTTTGAATAATTTCTTTTGCTTTTTCTAGGTCTTTTTCTTCTTCTTTTGAATCGGTAAGAACTTCTTCTATCACTTCTTGTGCTATTCCTTTTTGTTTTAATTCAAATTTAATTACTCTTGCTGGTTTATGCTTAAGAAGAGAACGCTCGCGGGCAAACATTTTCGCAAATTCCAAATCATCCAAAAATTTATAATCTTTAAGCTTCTTGATTATTTCATTGATTAAATATTCCGGAGTTTTAATCTTTATAAGTTTATCTCTTACTTCTTTTTCGGATCTGGAGCGGTATGAAAGAAATTTCAATGTTTTGCTATAGAAGCCTTCAAAGTCCATTAAGCAGATTCTACTCCAACCTTAACAGGAGTTCCAGATGTTTTGCTCTTTTGCATTATTTCCTCTACAATCTTTTTCTCGATATCTGGTTTCTCTTGCAGAAATTCTATCGCCGCTTGTTTGCCTTGGCCAATCATAAGCTCTCCGTAGCGGAAAAATGCTCCGGATTTTTCTATGACTCCCATTTCCACTCCCACATCCATAATCCCTCCCTGTCGGGATATTCCGTTTTGATAAACGTCAAACTCCGCGATTCTAAAGGGAGATGAAACTTTATTCTTTACAATTTTGACTCTATGCCTACTTCCTATTGCTTTGTCTCCTTCTTTTATTGTCTCTATTTTCCTAACATCCATTCTTATAGAAGCATAAAATTTAAGAGCCAATCCTCCTGTTGTTGTCTCGGGATTACCGAACATAATTCCAATTTTCTGCCGCAGTTGATTTGTAAAGATTACAACGGTTTTACTCTTCGAAATTACTCCTGTTAATTTTCTAAGGGCCTGGGACATGAGACGAGCCTGAAGACCCATCATTGAATCTCCCATTTCTCCTTCTATTTCGGCCCTTGGAACCAAAGCTGCAACAGAATCGATAACCAAAACATCAACTCCGCCACTTCTAATAAGACTTTCTGCAATCTCTAGTGCTTGCTCACCTGTATCCGGCTGGGAAATAAGAAGCTCGTCTAACTTAACTCCAATCGTTTCTGCCCATAACGGATCGAGCGCGTGCTCGGCATCTATAAAGGCTGCAACTCCTCCATGTTTTTGCGCTTGAGCAATAATTGAGAGAGAAACTGTCGTCTTTCCAGACGCCTCCGGACCATAGATTTCGACTATTCTTCCTCTTGGCACTCCACCTACTCCAAGCGCCAGATCTAAGGGAAGACAACCTGTTGAGATTACCGAAATATCGAACTTTTCTCCACCCTCTCCAAAGCGCATTATAGAGCCTCTGCCATATTGCTTTTCGATTTGCTCCATTGCCAAATTTACCGCTTGGAGTTTTTGGGAAGAACCGTTAGAAGATGGAGTCTTTTGAACTTTTTCTTCGTGGCTTGTGGATTTAGCTTGTTTTGAAGGCCTGCCTCTTTTCATAGAGTTAGTTTAGCAAGTCGTTATGATATAATTCAAGAGCCAAAAATTTCACGGGGAGTAGTTTACCGGTAGAATGCGCGGCTGGGGGCCGTGTGGACCGGGTTCGATTCCCGGCTCCCCGACTTATGATAGTTAAGAGAAAAGCA
>DATFUR010000024.1:0-4223 GCA_035260725.1 Patescibacteria group bacterium | reverse complement strand
CGCCGTGGAAAATTTTGTAAACGGCCGCGGAGAAAGATTGCCATTAACGTCTCAAGAAGCATTGTCTGTAATAAAAGGATTAGTTTCTGTTTCCGATCCGGACGAAAAAGATAAAATAGGAGAGGGTCTTTCGGCAAAACTCAATGTTCCAGGTCTTATCGGTGCCTTGCACGAGTTGTTGGGAAGCTATGATGAGCTAACGGAAATTGCAGGAATGTCCCATCCAAGGGCCGTTAGAAGGTGGGAAAGCGGCATAAGAAGTCCGCAAAGTAGTGCGGTAGGAGAGCAGTTCAGGTTAACCCTGAAGCTTTGTGCAATTATTTATGACGGTCAAGTCTCACATATTAAAGATTGGTTTAATGGGGCAAACCCTGCTCTTAGGAACAAATCTCCTCTCGAGCTTTTAACACAGAGAGATCTTCGGGGAGTTTCCAAATTTCCGGAACAACTTCTGTCTGCCGCAAAAGACTTTCAGCGAGCTCCTGTAGCCTGACAATTGATAGAAATCAGCTTCTGTGTTAAGATTAATCCAACATTTGGCGCGATGGTGAAGTGGTTAACACAGCTGTTTGCAAAACAGCCATTCGCCGGTTCGAATCCGACTCGCGCCTCAGCGTCGTAGAAATGGGCATTTAGTTCAGCGGTAGAACGCTTCTCTGATAAAGAAGAGGTGGATGGTTCGACTCCATCAGTGCCCACCAAATTTAGTTCACTTAGTTATCTTTTGATATACTTCTTGATATTTCGAGATAGACGTTAAATAGGTAGGTAGAATACGCTTAGGCCGAAAAGAGGATGCAGATATTCAAACGTGCAAATCTGCGAAATACCGTTTTTGTTGGCAAGTGTAGCCATGATCGCTTTGTCAAAAGTTAGATCCACAGATTGGTAGTTTACAAGCGTTTTTAAGGCTGTTTTTATATCGGATTCCAAAGGAT
Organism: Patescibacteria group bacterium; assembly: GCA_035260725.1. GTDB lineage: Bacteria > Patescibacteriota > Microgenomatia > Levybacterales > UBA12049 > DASRFS01. Next base: position 3,285 of record DATFUR010000024.1, on the reverse strand, counting down.
AAATAACGTTTATATTGGTTATAAATATGGTTCGCAGGAAATCCCGAGCCAGGGAAGGGCTAATTTGGAAGTGAATCTGCCTCCCGGTTTCGTAGATGTTTAGAAAATCAACATAAAGTCTATAGTTTTCTTGGGCAAAATAGCGGAAAAAAGCAACAGCTTGCGGGTGTTTTGGATCGGCTCTATTTATAAATGCCAAAAAAGCATTGGGTGAAATAAAGACTTTTTTTCCTGTTGTTGCCATAATTTTACTTGTTAGATAAAGGAACTGCTGCTCCTAAACCTCTCAATCTAAAGAAGGGGTCGTCGTTTGCAAAAGCTTTTGCGACAATCAAATTTTTCTTAAAAATAAGTGATTTTTTGGCCGGTGCAGGCGAAACTTCCTTGTTAAAACTCTGAAGATCGGACTCTTTTATCCGGACATTGCCGCCAATTCTTATTGCTTTTAATTTTCCCTCTTTTATGTAACGGCGGATTGTTAGCGGATGGACTTTTAAAATGAACGCCGCTTGATTAACATTAAACAAATTTTCCATATATGCAATTCTATATACCAGTATGCAATACTATGCAATTATTGTCAACATTTGACTAGGTTCGCTGCGAGGCTGTAGCGTATTAATTACTACCATAATAATAAATATGACAGCTAGATACACAAATTTCAAAACAGCCCACCTATGCAAAGGTTAACCAATGCATAGGTAAATTATGCCTAAATCCCTGCCTAGAAATAAAAGAATAGTTCCAATAAGCATTGCCTCCGAGATGCTCGGAGTTTCTATAGACACGGTCCGAAGATGGGACAAAAAAGGGCTACTTCACTCCGAAAGACCAGACGGAAAAACACGCTATTTCTCGGTAAAGGAGTTGGAGAAAAATAAACTGTCCCAACCCCTTCCAATTTCCAAAGTTTCAGAGAAATTAAATATTTCTCCATCAACATTAAGAAGGCTGGAAAAGAAAGGTCTTCTTAAGCCCAAGAGAAATAAAGCGGGAGAGAGAGTTTATCCCCAAGAGATAATGGAGAGCTTCCTCGATTCCGAATATTTCTTAAGACAAAAACAAGTAGAAGACAAAATACTCGCTCCCTTTAAAGGAGAAGGTTCGGAAAAATCGGAAGAGCCAAAGCCTCTTGTTAAAACACTCGCGGCAATGGAGGAAGAAACCAAGAGAGAAGTGGGAAGGATTGGAACCTTACAAAAAAGAATCTCGTCTGTAGGACTCTCCCTATTTATATTATTTATTGTTCTAATCTCGATGCTCGTTATTCTTTTTCTTGTATTTCCGGAAGACATGTCAAAGGCTTTTGGTTATAGAGACGCGAAGACTCTGGCTTTGGTAAAGCAAAGCGGCAAATCGGTTTTGGGTGCTTCTACGAGTCAGTCATCCGTAAGTGGTTTTTTAAAGCCATTTAGTAGAATTTCTATAGGGATTATCAAGGTAGTTGACGGAAAAACCTATAAAAAAATATTTCCCCAAGAGCCCATTACGGACATTAATCAAGTTTTGGTTCTAGATGAGAACGGTAATATAAAACCTCTGATTCCAATTCAATTACCTAGTGTCGACTATCTTCAGGTTACAAATCAAAGCAATAGCAGTGAGGCTCCTTCTACTCCTCTGACCTCCCCTCTGAATATAGATTTGAGTAATTTGGCAAAAATAGACTCACAAGGCAATATAGAAGCTCTTAGGGTCGCAGGATCCAATTTGACCGCAGGTTCGGTTGGCACTTCAAAACTTGCTGACGACGCGGTTTCTACTTTAAAAATTGCAGACGGAGCCGTAACTTCGGCAAAATTGGCCGCTGATGTAGTGCTTACTGTCGCAGATAATTCCATAACAACCGAAAAAATCAAAAATTTAACTATAAAAGGAGAAGATATTGCCGACGGAACAATTCCTGACTCTAAACTTGCCAAAATAACAAGCTCAAATAAGGTTGAGGGGTCTGCGATTCAGCTTGCGTCAGGGGGAGGATTGGCCAACAGTTCGGGACTGTCGCTTTTAAGAAGCTGTTCAAATAATCAAATCTTAAAATGGGATAACCCAAATTCTCAATGGATCTGTGCAACTGTTTCCGGTGTCGGAAGCGGAGTCAGTTCGTTTAATTCTCTAACAGGAGATCTTGTAGTTGCAGGTGGAGGGATAAATACAGTTTCGGCATCCGGCTCGACTATTACAGTTACAGCCATAGAGGCAGATACTTTAGCTTCGGTTACGGGTCGAGGAGCTTCCACTTCGACTGCGTTAACTTTTAGTGGCGGAGTTACTCTTTCGGCGGGAAATTTTGATCAATCCGGCTCATCCGGAACTTTTAAAACAGGAACAGGCGCAGTTTCTCTAAGTGGGGATACAACTGTCGCGGCGGGAAAAGCTTTTGTTATAACAGGAGGAGCGGGAAGTCCTACTGCAACAACCGGAATTGTTTGGTACGACACGACAGCTAATAAATACAAAATCGTAGAAAATGGAGTCGTAAAGACTATTTGTAATACAACGGACGCGGGCTGCGGAACTGGCGGAAGTGCGGGAGTTACATCGCTTGACTCCTTAACAGGTGTACTTACAATTGCCAATTCAATTGGAACCAGCTCGACAATCACCATAAATAATGCTGCAGCCGACGGTTCCACCAAAGGTATTGCAGCATTTAACTCAACTAATTTTACTGCTTCGTCCGGAGTTGTTAATACGATTCAAAACATTGCAACTACCTCAACTCCAACTTTTGCTTCGGGAACAATACTTGGATCCCAAACTTTTTCAACAAATAATATTGCAGATTTGGGAGCGTTAACAATTGCCTCGGGCGGATCAGGAGCTTTAACGCTAAATACCGCATCGGGAACGGTTACCTCCAACGGAACAACTTTAACTCTTGGCGGATCGGCAACCATTAATGGTGGTACAGCGTCGGGTGGAACCTTAATATTGGTTTCGACAACCAATGTAACAAAAGGAGACATTCAATTCTTCTCTTCTTCCAACAAGATAACATCGGCAGGTGCATTAACTGTAGCCGGAGCTGTCATATCTTCTAATATTTCTTCAGGTGCTTCGGTTTCGGGATCAAACACAGGAGACCAGACGAATATTTCGGGAAATGCAGGTACAGTTACAGGATTATCAGTCGTTTCAGGAAAAACACTAACAGTTAACAAGACAATGTCTTTTACCGCAGCAGACGATACAGGTGTCTATACCTTGCCAACAGGAACTGCAACACTTCTTGGAACAACGGGTAGTATTGCCGGGTTAACAGGAACAATATCTTCTTCG
>DATFUR010000023.1:0-3417 GCA_035260725.1 Patescibacteria group bacterium | reverse complement strand
GGAGAAATCTGCAGAAGTTAAATCCTCATCTATAATAGTAGGACCAAATCTTTCGACTTGCTTTCTCATTGCAAACATTAGGTCGGGTCCCTGGACTCCGTCGGGAAATCCCGGATAGTTTTCGACCAAAGTCGTAAGCATTAGCTGTCCGCCCCAGCTTTTTCCCGCAACAAGAAGAGTTTTTAAATTTGCGCGGGTTGTGTAAATTGAGGCTGTAAGCCCTGCAGGACCGGAGCCAATGATAATAACGTCAAACATTTATGAAGAAAGGGATTCATCAATTGCCTTCTTGTAGTTTTCTTTACTTTGAGCGCCAATCATTGTATTAACAGGTTGTCCGTTTTTAAAAATTAAAACGCTTGGAATACTCATTATTCCGTAGTTTTGAGAAGTTTGGTTTTCGTCGACATTCATTTTGCCAACTTTTATTTTTCCTTCGTATTCGTGTTCGAGTTCGTGAATGATAGGGTCAACGACTCTGCAAGGGCCACACCAGGGAGCCCAAAAATCAACAACAACGGGCTCTTTTGATTCGAGGACTTCGGTTTTAAAATTTGAATCTGTAAAAGTAAGTTCTGCCATATCGGTCATTCTATGATAACATATCTGTCAAGGGGGAAGAAACATTGGATATGTATGAGATAATACTATCATGAAAGATCAGTCTGATTTTAAACTTGCGATATCTGCTACCACTCACTGCCTTTTAGGCTGTGGCTTGGGTGAAGTTTCGGGATTTGTTGTGGGGACAATTTTTGGCTTGACCTATCTCACAAATATTTTTTTGGGTATTGCTGCGGGACTTTTCTTCGGATTTCTTTTTGGCATGATGCCGCTTCTTAAAGCAGGAATGCACCTCTCACACGTTTTTAAAATTGTCTTAACGACAGAATTTTTAAGTATAATTGCCATGGAAATTGGAGAAGCAGGAATTGAGCTTACTTTTCCGGGAATGAAAAAGGTGGGAATTTTACATCTAACTTATTGGTTGGGACTCTTAGTTTCTCTTGGCGTCGGTTTTCTAGCTTCTTTCCCGGTAAATTTATTTCTCGTAAGAAGAGGGGTACGGCACCAACACTAAATTATTGAGCTGGACTCAAACCCCACAGATATCTGAAACACCCCAAAAGTCTTCAATTTGCTGGGAATTGTAATGTTCTTGTCTGATAAGACTTTTAGCAATTCCCTTATTTACATAATAATGCCAGCATTTGCAACAACATGGGCCTTCTTTTGATTCTGAGAAGGCTTTATCATAAATAGCTTGTTCTTCAGATGTAAGAGTTGTTTCTTTATCATAGTTAATCCACTTTTTAGCGAGATCTATTGGGGTTTTGTAGGGATTTAGCACCATATCCGGAATATCTTTGTATTTTTGGAGTGCTTCTAAATGTTCGTGGTACTCTTTTGTGTTTGTCAAAGCACCGCAGCATTGTCCTCCCAAGTTTAGTCCTTTAGTGGTTGAAAGCGTAGTCTGGCCACCAAGACAGCTCCCACCGATTGAAGACGAGGAAGAAGAAAGATTATTAACATTTGGGTCACAGGAGATAATTTGGCTATCCAAATCGACGAGTTCGGAATCAACATCCTTTGTAAGGTTGTTGCTCTGTCTTAAAAAAACATTTTTACCGGCTTCTGTGGGTATTTTATTTTTGATTCCGAGAAGTTTGGAATTAGTAAAATTGACTGATAAATTAGAGAAAAGCGATCCTCCAAAAACTGAAGCAGCAAGAATTATTAAGATAAAGACCAGACTATATTTTTGAAGTATTCGCATTATTTAATCCCCCACTCAGAAATGCTTTTGGAAGTATAGTATAGCGAAAACGTTAATAAAATCAATGCCAAAATCGATATTTCTAAACCTTTGAATGGGAAAATAGCCAATCCTCCGGAAATCCCCAAAAGAGCAATAAGAGACGCGTTGCAAGCCGAACAAGCTGCGCCAAATGCTCCTCCAAACGATCCAAAAAGTGTAAGTAAATTAGCCCGTCCCACCAAAACTTTTGTTCTTCTAACCCTAAAGACAGTAAGAGAGATACTAAGTCCGGACAAAATTGAAACAGCCCCGACCGCCAGGACATTTACGGGTCCTCCAATCTCCCAAATCAGACTAACTTGATTGGCAAAAACCTTCCATAAAAGAATAGGATCCAAAGTTATTCTGGCAATCGACGTAAAAACAGGAAAATTATTCAGAATAAAATAAATGACGAAAAGAAAAATGGCCAAAAACAAGGCCAAAATAATATATGCTGGCCTTTTGACTAAAAGTGAAAACATCTGCTTACTTCAACTGCGCGTCTAAAATACTTTTAAACTTTTCGTAAGATAGAACTCCGACATTTTTTACTCCGTTTACAAAAAATGTCGGGGTGGAATTAACTCCCAAACTCTTGCCGTCTGCTGTATCGTTTAGAACTTTTTGCTGATACTTGTCGGTCTCCAAACACATTTTGAATTGTTCCGTATTCAAATTGAGGTTTTTCGCAAAACCTTCCAGCTTTTCTTTGGAAAAAGCGCCTAGATTCTCTCCGCCCTGGTGTTCATAAAGATAATCGTGATAATCCCAGAATTTACCTTGCTCTCCGGCGCACTCTGCCCCCTCCGCCGCCCAAATAGATTCCTGTCCTAGAAAAGCAAAATTTCTAAAGACAAAGTTTAGCTTTCCGGCTTCTTCCGATAACAATCTTTTTACCAAAGGATGCGCCTGTCCGCAGGCCGGACACTGATAGTCTCCAAACTCAACCAGTGTTGCCTTGGCCGATGCAGCCACAATCTTATTGCTGTCGTCCCTAACTAAAATTTTTTCTTGGGAAGAAGTTAATTTTTGGGAACTTGAAGAGCCTCCCATTATAAATGCGCCGCCGACAACCAGCGCTACGCTTACAATTCCTATTCCTATTAAAATCTTTGCTTCTTGTGTCATCTATTTAGTCTTTTATATATGAACATACAAATTGTAATTACAGAAAATCCCACCAATGACAAAAGAGGAATTGTTACAAATCCCCCCCATTCAATTAGTCTCGTCGTGCAGGAAATTCCCTGTTCGCAAGGAGCAGCACTTTCGGGAAGAATTTGGTAATACAAAAGGTTATGGTAAACAGAAATTGCCAAACCGATAATGCTAAAAGGCAAAACATATTGATAAACCTTTTTATCTTTCCTTAAAATTCCTACAGCAAGAATAATAGCTATTGGATACATGCAAATTCTTTGGTACCAGCACAAAACACAAGGCGGCAGCTGCATTACTAGGCTAAAATAGAGGCTCATAAATGCGGCGAGAAGAGCTTGGATAAATGCAATATAAAGAATATTTTTCCTGATAAAATTCACTTTTTTTAATTCTAATCGCTATTTCTCTTCTTGACAAGACCTTTTTACAACCCTTAGAATATTTCTATGCCAAGG
>DATFUR010000022.1:0-22891 GCA_035260725.1 Patescibacteria group bacterium | reverse complement strand
GCTATAAAACGAATTGCGCTATCTTTAAATAGTATATTTTTTGCCGTTAATCCATGGCTTTGCATTTGTTTTTTGAGCAAGAAGTCTTTGACTATTCTAAACTTTTCTTCCTGTGTGTATCCGGAAAATTGAATTATTTCTAATCTGTCTCTTAAAGCAGGAGGAATTGTGTCCAAGACATTTGCGGTTGTTACAAACATTACATCGGATAAATCAAAAGGAACTTCTAAGTAGTGGTCGGAAAAAGCGTGGTTTTGTTCAGGATCCAAGGCTTCTAAAAGTGCGCTTGATGGGTCTCCTCTAAAATCTGCTCCGACTTTGTCTATTTCGTCTAGCATAAAGACAGGATTTCTGGTTCCCGCATCTTTAATTCCCTGAATTATTCTTCCAGGCAGTGCTCCGACGTAGGTTCGTCTGTGACCTCTAATTTCTGCTTCGTCCCGAATTCCTCCAAGAGATACTTTAACGAACTTTCGTCCTAAGGAACGCGCGATTGATTTACCAAGAGACGTTTTTCCGACTCCGGGCGGACCTACGAAGCAAAGAATCGGTCCTTTTATTTTTCCCGCTAATTTATGCACTGCCAAATATTCGACAATTCTCTCTTTTACTTTTTCCAAACCATAATGGTCTTCGTCGAGAATCTTTTCTGCAATTTTTATGTTTACTGTATTTTTGCTTTCAATTCCCCAAGGCAGGCTAAGGAGCCAATCGAGATAATTTCGAATATATCCGGCTTCGGGATTAAACTGATTCATTTGCGAGAGCTTTTTTATTTCCTTTCGGGCTTTAATTTCTATATCTTCGGGCATTTTTGCCTCTTTTACTTTCGCCAACAGCTCTCTCGTCTCGCCGTCTTCATCGTCTTCGCCCAACTCTTTTTCTATTGTTTTTAATTTTTCGCGAAGCATCATCTCCCGGGCGCCTTTTTCGAATCTTTCTTGTGTTTTGTTGGTAATTCTTTTTTCGATCTCCAGAATTTTAAGCTCTTTGCCCAAAAGTTCTGTTATTTTTTCAAGGCGCGCCTTAACGCTTGGTTCTTCCAAGAGTTCTTGCCTTTCTTCGGGTTTTATGTCCAAGACCGATGCCATAAGATTAGAAAGCTGGGATGAAGTATTTTCGGACATTATGTTCATGAAAACCAAAAAGTCTACGAACTTTCCAAGATTCATCGCTCTTCTAAATTCATTGGTCAAGTGGTTGCACAAAGCTTTGACTTCGGCAGAATCTTCTTCGACATCCGGAACGTCGATTACTTTTCCGAGCAAATACGGCTGCTCTTGCTCGTATGAAACTACTTTGACTCTGACCAAACCTTTAACCTGGGCGTTAATTTCTCCGTCGGTTTTGATCATTCTTTCTATGTGGCAAAGCGTTCCAACGCTGTAAAGTTCTGAAGTTGTGGGTTCGTTTAATTTAGCATTTTTTTGAAGCACAAATGCAACTATTCTTTCGTTTTGGAATGCAGATTCTAAGGCGTCCAAACTTTTTGGTCTGCCAAATGTCAATACTGAATCCGTATTGGGGAAGATTATACCGTCTCTAATTGGAATTATTGGAACTAAGCGTGTCATGCCTGTATTTAGCACTCTATCACAGCATCTGCTTATTGTCAAGTAAGAGGAAAGTAAGTGGAGAGAGGCATTTTCAGGGTTGACAAATAATTTATCGGGCTTACAATTAATATATGCCTAAAAAAGACAGAAAGCCGGCACTGGCGCCTCTTTTCCAACCCGTAAGCCCAGAAAAAATAGTAAAAAATATCCACTCATTCGAAGGAAAATTGGCAAATTTCGTGGCTGGAATGTCCGGAAATATGTGGTTTGTTTATTTACACATTGTTTGGTTCTCTTTTTGGATTTTAGCCAACCATGGAACCTTTCGCCCCTCGATTAGACCTTTTGACCCATTCCCCTACGGCTTACTCACCATGATAGTTTCCCTGGAAGCAATCTTTCTTTCTACATTTATTCTTATAAACCAAAACCGTCAATCTTTGGCCGACGTCTATAGAGAATTAGAGTACGAAAAAGGCCAACAGGAAGAGGAAGAGCAGCAAGAAGACTTGGAAGAGGACGTCGAAGATATCCAAAAAGACATTGACGACATTAAAAATGCGATGTCGTTTATTCAATCAAAGCTGACAAGTGTAGAAAAATCTCAAGGTTCTACGGGAAATGGTAATGGAGGCTCACACTAGCTTATTTATCTTCGACGCCATTATAAAATCGTTTTCGTGAAGTCCTCCCACCGCGTGGGTAAATAAATCAAGCGCAACTTTGTTCCAAACTATTTTTATATCCGGATGGTGTCCTTCTTCCTCGGCCAAATCGGCAACTTTATTTACAAAAGCCATCGCTTCCTTAAAATCTTTAAATTTGAATTGACGTCTTAGCATATGGGTCCCATCTCGAAGTAAAATCCAGTCAGGAATTTCTTTTTTTAATTCGTCTTCTTTTGAATCCGGAAGCGGATCTCCTCCCTCTTCGCACGGAACACAATGTTTTTGCGTTAAATCCATGTTACTATAATAATCCTTTATATTGATAATCTACAATATTAAATAGTTTTGTGGCAATAAAGACTCTCCCACATTTTGATACCCTCGTCTATCCCAAGGCTTAAATATTTCTATTGAAGGAGCTTGGTTTCTGTATTCAGGTAATCTTTTAGTAACAACCTTTAGAGGTAATTGGATTTCATCTAATGTATCTTCAAAAAAAATAAACACATACTTCACTCTTGATGTGTTCCTAAATAAACCGTTTATTATCTCTTGCAATTTATTTTCATCAATTAAGTAATTTGGGGCTCTAAGTAAAATTATTCCATTGGAATTTCTTGGCAATTGTTTCTTTGCATGGTTAAGCTTATTGCTTATTGTTTTTAAGGTTTTTTGTGGATCATCATAAACATATTCGACCTCACAGTTATAGATTTCTCCATCGGTTTTTATATTGAAATCATAATCTTTTCCCATTACGCCTGACTCTTTTACAAACTTTAGGCCTATTTCTTCTTTTATTCCAAAAGCGGCATATAACTCGAACATTAAAGACTTTAATGGTATAGACTTAAATGTTTTGATTCTTGCGTCAAATCCTGGCCTCTCGCAAAGGTTGAATAAGTAGTTTGCGAGCTGTATTATTCTGAAAGGAATTGAACCATTCTGTATAGCGAAATACCAATCAATGTCAGATTTAGTTTTTTGTTTTCCAATATTTTTATTAACCCACTCATCTCCAAACACTTTTTTGAGTATTTTAAGACCTGCAGAGAAAGATAATCCGAAGCCAATTTTTTCATCATCCCAATTAGCTTCGGAAAGTTTCTCTCTGAGTTTTTTAAATTCTAATTTATCACTAACGTTTATTAAATCTGACTTAACCATATAGAGAAAACGTAGGCAACTAGCCAACAGGATTTGAGTCAATTATACATCCTATTACAAAGATTTTTGCAGAAAATTGAGGCCGAGTTTGTTTACCACTATTTTTGCATTAAAATTCCCAAGACTATAAGTATATCTAAAACGACAACCGTCGCAGAGGAGGCAACAATTGCTTTATCTTTATGGGCCAATCCATAAAGAGTCCAGAAAGTTGACGCAAAAGCAAATCCTATCCAAGTAGTAATAGCAAGTCCTGCTGTTTCGTGTTTTTGCCAAACTTGGAGGACTTGCGGAACAGTCATTATTGGAGAAATCAAAGCTATGGGGAAAATTACTTTATCTAAAACGTGCATTCCTTCTTCTTTATAGTGGTCTTTTTTAGATTTATAAAATATGTGCATTTATTCTAGTTTAATGGAGGTTTAGACAACTGTCAATTTCTAATTAGTTTTGGTAGAATTGGATTTAATTGCCGAGTCGTCTAATGGTAGGACAACGGATTCTGGATCCGTTTATTGGGGTTCGAGTCCCTGCTCGGCAGCAAAATAAAATTATCTTAAAATGAGGTTATCTAGAAAACTTATATTTTTTGTTTTATCTTTGTTTATCCTATATTCGTCATTTGTACTTATTAGGGCAATAGATAAAGGAGAACAAGATAAATCACTGGCTATACTCGCTAATCAATTTCTGCACGGACACATCTCTATTCCATTTACAAAAGACATGCCTTTGGGAGACATCTCTAAATTTGGAGGGAGATTTTATCTTTATTTTGGTCCCTTTGCATCAATTATTCTAATGCCGTTTGTTGCTATCTTTGGGAAAAATTTTCCCCAGCTTACCATTGGACTTCTGTCTCTGGCTTTATCTTTTTTTGCGATATATAGCATTTCAAGATCGTTTAAATTTACCAAGATAGATGCGCTTTGGCTGGCCTTGTTTTTTTGTTTTTCTACAGTCCTATTTGCCGCGAGCATAATAAACATTTCTGCTTATCAGGTGGAAGTTTTAGGCGTACCATTGGTCTTACTCGCATTAAGAGAATATTTTTCCAAGAAAAATTTCTTGTTAATTGGTTTATTTCTTGGTCTGGCTATAATGACACGCGAATTACTTTTACTTAGTTTAGTTTTTTTTGTTATCGAGTTCTTTAAAAAAAGAATAACTCCAAAACAACTCATTATTATTTTTATTCCCGTTGTTGTAGCAGGACTTCTCTTGGCAACGTATAACTATTTAAGATTTAAATCTCCAACCGAAACCGGTTATATATATAGTATTAATTTAGATAGCTATCCATTGTCTGTAAACTTACATGAAGGATACATGAGCATAAAACATATTCCTGCAAGCCTGTACAGTTTTTTAATTATGTCTCCGCAGCCTCTCTTGGAAAAAAAGGACGGATTTATTCTTAAATTCCCATATTTAAAGGCAAGTCCCTGGGGAATGGCAATTTGGTTTACCTCACCATTATTTTTAGCTTTACTTTATAAATTTAAAAAGAATAAATATACATTTCCTGCTCTAATAACTTTTTTGTGTCTTGCATTGCCTCTTTTCACATACTTCAGCATTGGATTTGCGCAATTTGGGTATAGATACGCGTTGGATTTTCTTCCGTTTCTTTTTCTATTATTAATTCCTTCCCTACAACCCCGATTATCTAAAAAGGATATAGCTTTAATTTGCGTTGGAGTAATCTTTAACTGTATATACATCGGTAGTCTGTGGGAAATATATCCTGTTTTTGGAATTCATCCATAAAACTTTAGATAAATAATACTTATATGAATTACTCTCAAAAAAAGGTGACTCGAAGCTATGGGCTCTTAGAGTCTTTTTTGGCCAAGAAAAGAGCAGGAATCGCCAACCGCCTTATTAAGGCTAACTTAAGAAAAGGAAGAGTTTTGGATGTGGGCTGCGGAACTTTTCCCTACTTCCTTTCTTCTACAGTTTTTAAGGAAAAATACGGAATTGATTCCTCCATAAATCTAAGATTAATTGGGAATAAATCTATTTTTCTTAAAAAATTAGACATAGAAAAAAATGCTTTTCCTTATCCTAATAATTTCTTCGACACCGTAGTGATGCTTGCAGTTTTTGAACATATACGCTCGGACCGGATAGAATTTGTCTTAAAAGAAATTAATAGAGTTCTCAAAAAAGACGGAGTTTTTATTATTACTACCCCTGCCCCATGGTCGGACAAGCTTTTATGGTTTCTCGCCCACATTGGACTGGTGAGCAAAATAGAGATTAAAGATCATAAGCACGCACTCGACCCACAGAAAATAAAAAAAATTTTAACTCACTCTTCTTTTTCCAGAATAGAAAGCGGATTTTTTGAACTTGGACTCAATATGTGGTTTAAGGTTAAAAAATAAAGACTTAGAATCTTAGGTGTGGGATTCTAAAACGGCCTCTTTTTTTAACAGTGACGCTGTTGGCCAAAACAAATCCCAAAACCGCTGCAGACAGTACTTGCCAGAATATTGATTGCAAATCTTTAAAGTTCTGGACAAAGGGACTTGGCATTATTGTCCCGCCAAACATTATTAAAGACAAAAATATGGCTCCGGTGAGAAAATATCTATTTAACATGCCTCTATTTTGAATTTTTTAAATAAATAGGAGGTAAAAAGTCTGTAAATTAAAGGGAAGAAAACCAACTAAAGATAGTTATTGGCAAATTCGTCCGCTTCTGCCTCTTGCTGCCTAATTTCTTCCTTGCTTTGTACAATCAGTATAGAATTTTTATGATTTAACATTACGTGGCCAATTTCATGGACTATTGAATAGCGAATCTGATACTCTTCCTGCATAAGAAGTCCATCACTTAGAAAAATGAGGTGCTGATCTTTTAAATCGTTACCCGTAAAAGTAAAAGCCCAGGCGTCTTCAATAGACCCCATAAACCAGCAGTTTTTAGTGACAAAATCTATAATTTCTGGGGGCAGACCCGCCAGAGTCTTGCAAACACTAAGTTTCATTTGAGGACTGCCCACGAGTTTGCCTTTAAAGGCAAGGTAGATATTTTTTTCCTTTTTAGTCATTTAAGCCCTTTAGACTATACCTCAATCTCGTCAATGTAGCACCAGCGCCAATCTTCGCCTTTTTCGAAAGATTTCATTATCGGATGGCCGGTTTTTTGGAAGTGCGCTGTTGCGTGTTTGTTTTTCGAGCTATCACAGCATCCAACATGCCCACATATAAGGCAGAGCCTTAAGTGGACCCACTTATCTCCAATTGCCAAACACTCCTCGCAACCTTGTGGAGTCTTGGGTTTTACATCTTTTATTTGATTGAGATGCTTACACATTTAATCTTTCAAAGGTTTTTTCTTTGCCAAGAATTTCTAAGGATTGAGGCAGAGGCAATCCGGATTCCGAGCCTGTGAATATTTTGTACAAAACTTTCATTTTTACTTTTTCCTCAATCATGACTTTTTTAAGTACTAATAAAATTTCTTCCGTTTTCCAAGTTTTAACATTTGATAATTCTTTTGCAAGTCTTTCAACGACTATTCTATCCGATTGATCAAGTTTTATTTTAGGTTTTTCATAAAAGAAATTTGTAAGAATTCCAAAATCATTCAGAGTTGTCATTCTACTCTGGGCAAGTTCCACCAGTTTCAGGTCTTTTGATCCAACTCTTTTTGCCAGTTCTTCTACCGATAACTTTCTAATCCAAACTCCATTCATCCAATCAAGTTTTTTGATGTCAAAAATCGGATTTGATACATTTACGTCTTTTAAATCGAAAAGATTAACCATTTCTTCCAAAGACATAACTTCCTTGTCTCCCCCGGGATTCCAGCCCAAAAGAGCCATAAAATTAATAATGGCTTCTTTTAAATATCCTTCATCGCGAAGTTCCAAAACACTTTTTGCGCCGTGTCTTTTGGAAAGCTTTGACTTATCGGTACTAAGAATAACCGGAAGATGAACAAATACCGGCGGCTTCCAACCCAGACTTTCATAAATAAAAAGGTGCTTTGGAACAGAAGATATCCACTCTTCTCCTCTTATAACGTGGGTAATTTCGGTCAAATGATCATCCACAACGCTTGCTAAATGATAAGTGGGATAACCGTCTGATTTTAATACAACAAAGTCCTCAACGTCCTTGCCTTCAAAAGAAATTTGTTTATTTCCAACTGCATCGGTCCACGATAATTTTTTCTCATCGGGAACTTTAACATAAATAGCACCATCTTTTTCGTATGCAACTCCCTTTTCTACCAATTCCTTTGCATATTTTTTATAGGTATCTAACCTTTCTGACTGCTTTAGTTTCTCATCGGGGGAAATTCCCAGCCAATCCAAAATTTCCTCTATTTTTTCTTCTGCTCCCTCAACTAACCTTTTCTGATCGGTGTCTTCAATACGAAGAATAAATATGCCTTTGTTTTTTCTTGCCAGAAGATAATCAAAAAGGGCTGTCCTAGTGTTTCCAATATGAGGAACTCCCGTGGGACTGGGAGCAAATCTTACCTTCATCATATTTGCATTGTAGCTAAAAGTGCGGCTATACTCAATATATGACCCTGGACCAAGCAGCCGAAAAAACCAAAGTATTTCTTAAATTTAGCGGAATTTTACTAGGCTTAGTCTTCGTACTTTTTGTTGGATCCAAAATTTTCTCGGCAATTTTTCCCGCGGCGGCGCCTCCCCCTGAAGTCTCCTTTGGCAAACTTTATTCTCCCGATTTTCCAAATTCTCCAAACAAGACTTTTTCTTATACTCTGGAGACAATATCAGGAAGACTACCAACTTTCCAACCCCAAGTAAAAGTATTTAAAATGGCCACAAATACCCCGGACCTTCTGGCTCTTTCCAAAGCTCAAGCTTTGGTTAGCGGGGTCGGATTTAATAATAGCCCTGCAAAAATTTCCGATAATATTTATCAGTGGAGAGACAGCAAGTCTTCAAGAATTTTGACCATGAACATTCAGGATTTAAATTTTAATATGATATCCGACTTTCTATCTAATCCCAACCAACCTTTTTTTCCTAAAGAAGTTGGAGACGCTACAAAAACTGCCGAGAATTTCTTAACCGGTATTAATCTTATGCCCGGCGATTTGGATCCCACAAAAACACAAGCTAGTCTATTTTCCATAAAAAACTATAGCCTTGTTCCGGCAACCAGTCTTTCAAATGCACAAGCGATTCAAGTAAGTTTTTTCCAAAAACCTTTTAATAATCTTCCAATCTATTATCTGCGTACCGCAGTCAGCACTCTTAACTTTTTGGTAGGAGGAGTAGGGACAAAACCTGAAGTAGTAGAGGCAAATTATTTTTATCAAAAACCCTCAAGCGAATCGTCAACTTATCCGATTAAGACCGCAAATGTTGCTTTTGAAGATTTAAAAAAAGGAAAAGTATATATAGCATCAAGTGGTTCTGGAGATAAGGTTTCCATAAAAAACATTTCTTTGGGATATTATATGTCCGAGAAAAAACAAGATTATTTATTACCAATTGTTGTTTTTGAAGGAAACGACGGATTCATGGCTTATGAGTTCGCGGTTACGGATGAATGGGTAAATAAGTAATATTTCCTGAAATTTCATTCAGAATTTTTTGTGTGTCTCCAAATCTGTCTTCGCTTCCCATTACAACAATAACTATTGTATGACTTCCCTCTTTTTTGCCTGTAACCAAAACTTGTCCCGCTCCTTCCGTGTAACCGGTTTTTATGCCGATAACACCAGACGTCCCAAGAAGTTTGTTTAGATTTTTAACAGGATAGATATTCCCATTTGTATCCGTAATTATTTTTTCTTTTGTGGAAACTACCTTTGCAAACATTTCATTCTCCATAGCAATGGAGGCAAGACGGGCCAAATCTAAAGGTGTCGTATAATCCCCATCGTCCTGAAGTCCGGCAGGATCCTGGTAATGGGTATTATATAAATTAAACTTAACAGCGTTTTTATTCATTTCATTAACAAATTTTGCCTCCGAAGAATAATTTTGTGCAATTACAAAAGCGGTGTCGTTTGTGCTTGGCAATAAAAGCGCATACAGGAGATTTTCAAACGTAATTTTTTGTCCTTCTTTTAATCCCAAAATTACTCCCTCCGCTGTGGCGTCTTTTACCGTTAAAATATCGTTTAATTTAAAATTTTCAAGCGCCGTCACTGCTGTCATTATTTTGGTGGTTGATGCGGAAGAAAATCGCAAGTTTGGATTTTTAGAATACAGAACAACTTTAGACTGGGCATCCATTATTACTATTCCGCGGGCGGAAATATCCGGGTTAATATTTGCTCTCAAAGCGGGATAGTCCGAAACTACGGAAACATCTTCTCCCAAAACTTTTGGTGCTACCAGACTAGACTGTATTTTATAATCCAGACCCAGAATTAAAAGGAGAATGGAAAATAAGACCAGATAGTTTCTTTTGTTAAACACGCGAAAATCTTTCATCGACTCTTTCCATATCTCGAGGAAATAGGCTTGCCTCTCTTACATTTGAAAGTCCTAAGATATTCATAACTATTCTTTCTACACCAAAGGAGAATCCTCCTTCAGGCGGCATTCCGTACTTGAAAGCATCAAGATATAATTGTATTTTCTTAGTGTCTATGCTCCATTCCTTAGCATGTTCAACCAATGTCTTGTAATCATTAACTCTTCTTCCGCCTGTTAGCCACTCAACGCCTTTACCTAAAAGGTCAAACCCTTGATTGAATTCAGGATTTTCATCATCAGGATATGTATAAAATGGGCGGGATTTGGTTGGATAATGAGAGATAAAAACCAAATCTGACTCCTTCTCTTCTAAGGCCCACTTCCATATTTCTCTTTCGTCTTCGGGATTTAAATCCTTTTCGTTTCGATTATCTCTTCCCGTCCTCTTAAAAATAATCTCCTGTGCTTCCCTAAGCTTTAAAGATGGAATCTCCTTCGCGACTTGAGGGATTTTTGCCTCATACATCCTGAGTTCATCCTTACATTTCTCGCTCACTTCTTTTAAAATGAAGCTAATTGTATCTGCTGCCATTTTCTGTACATCCTTATAGCTTTCTATAAAACCCATTTCTGCATCCAAGACTACGATTTCTGCCAAATGCCTTGTGGTCACACTTGGCTCTGCTCTAAAGATTTTCGTAACAGTAAATACTCTTTCAAATGAGCCTACTAAAATCTGCTTATAAAGCTGGGGACTTTGAGCTAGATAGGCTTTATGATTAAAGTAATTCACCTCAAAGACATCTGCTCCGCCTTCGGGCACGGCTGGGATGATGAGGGGCGACTGGAACTCAAAAAAATTATTTTCCTGCATAAAACGCCTAAATGCATCAATTACTACGTTTTGAACCTTGAAAATAGCCTGGATCTTTGGATGCCTTAGAGTCAGACTTCGGTGGTCAAGAAGAGTCGGGAGCTCCAGCTTGAGCTCGCTTTCGCCCATATCAAAAGGTAAGGTTTCGGCCTTGGATAGTGTTTTGAGGCTGTGGGCCTCGACTTCGACCCCTCCTGTTGTCAGGTCCTTATTAATGGTGCCCTCCGGCCTCTTATTGACTTTGCCTTCGATCTCAACCACGTCTTCCGGTCTTAAAGCCTGACTAGCTTCATACGCGGCCTCGGAAGCCTTGGGGTTTATAACAACTTGAATCGTGCCTGACCTGTCGCGAATATCCAAAAAAATGAGCTTGCCGTGGTCTCTGCGCAACCTTACCCAACCTTGAATAAGTACGGGTTTTTCGACGTTTTGAGGAATCTGGGCAATTAGCGTTCTTTTTACCATAAAATAGGTAGGCTCATTGTATAACGATTTTCTCCTATTGACAAGGCATTTTCCGAGTGATACGCTTTGATACGGATCAATGGGACTGAATTTATTTAGAGCTATTTTTCATTAAACTTTCTAAAAGGCAGTTTAGATAAACTGTCAATATTTAGAAAGTTTTTTATTGGAAATATGACACAAATTGAAGCAAGAAACGGCGCAGGAGGAAGAGAAGGTACTTTTGGTAAATCCAGGAAAGAATTTAAACCGGTTGTGCTTCCAGTTGAAGAATTTGAAAAAAATCTTGCCATTGCGCAAAATGTATGGAACAAATTAGGAGTTGACCCTTTAAGCTATGTTACAAACTCAGATGGTCTTATTGCAATGAATGAAGAAGGCCGTGGGGCAGAACTCCGTCAATCCACAGAGCACTATATAAAAATTAATGAATCTTTATCTTCAGTAAAGTCAAACGAATCACCATTTTGTCTCTTAGCCGACCACATTGAGCCTCAAATCCGGGCGATGCAAGAAGTTTGGAGCATCGGACATGGTGCAACTATCGATCAAGTAGAACGGGCATCGGATAATATTAGAGAACGAAATACCCAAGGACTCGGTCATCAATTGGATAAAATTTTTCAGGAAATTCCATCTTTTATGCGAATTGTAAATAAAATTGTAGCTGATAAGGCTCCAGTAGGACTAAGTTCGGTGGTCACCGCTTAACTATATCTTTTAGTTTAAGCTGCAGTCTTTTATTCCCATTCCATGAATCCTGGTCTATTGTGTAAGCGACATCTACCAAACCTCCTATTTTAATTTCCGATATTTTTTCACCCATTCCAAATCCAATTGCCTCAAAGAATCCGTTTTTTGACTTCAGTTTCATCTTTAAATGTTTTCCATCTTGCCCCACTGTCCTTAACTCATCGACAACCATATGTCTGGTCACAAAAACCGGAATGGGATTGCCCATTCCAAAAGGCTCCAAGCGCGAAATAGCCTCATAGAGTTGGGGTGTTATAGCATCCGGCAAAAGCTCACAATCTACTCTTAAAGATCTCGTCAGCATTTTCTTTGTTACTTGTTTTAGCGCCATTTCTTCGAGCTTTTTTTGTAGTAAAACAAGCTTTGTTGTCTCGACCGTAAAGCCCGCTGCCATTGGGTGGCCTCCCGCATCGACCAAAAGATCCGATGCGCCTCGGATAAACTCGATTATATTTAGTCCCGAAATTGATCTTGCCGACGCTTTGCTGTAAGGGTCCCCCTTCGAAACAACAATGGACGGCAAATAATATTGCTCCACCAACCTGCCTGCTACTAAACCTATTACTCCCTGTTGGTAGCTTTCGTGTGCAATAAATATTAGATTATTGTTTGATTTAATACTCGCTACAGTTGTCGACGCGTGTAAAACAGCTTCTTGGGTAAACTTTTGTCTTTCCAAATTAGTTGAAGAGAGTTTTTGTGCCAATTCCTTAGCTCTTTGAGAATTAGTCGTACAAAGAAGTCTCAAGGAATCCATCGCAGATTCAAGTCTTCCCATAGCGTTTAGTCTTGGAGCGATTATATGTCCGATTTCATAAACGCCGATTGTGTTTTTGTCGAGCTTGCAGATTTTAAAAAGTTCCAAAAGACCCAACCTTTTTGTCTGTTGAAGTCTCTCCAATCCAAACTTTACCAAAATCCGATTGGAAAAAGTTAAGGGAACAAGATCCGCAACTGCGGCCATTGCAACAAGCTCGATATGATCGGTAATTTTAATATTAAACTGTTGAGAAAGAATCCAACCAACGCCTGCGCCGCATAATTTAGTTGTATGAACTATAGAGTATGCGTCCGGAAGAAGTTTTGAGGGGACATGGTGATCGGTTATGATTACATCGATTCCATTTTTGTTAGCAAAGTCAACCGCTTCGTTTGCAACAATACCATTGTCGACCGTTATTATTAATTTAATATCCTTTATCTGGGATTTTAGATTTTCAATTCCCTTGATCGAAAGGCCGTATCCTTCGTCTATTCTGTTGGGAATATATGGAAGAATGTTGGCGCCATTGGCATTTAAAGTTTCCCACACAATTGCAGCGCCTGTTATTCCGTCAACGTCGTAATCACCAAAAACTATGACTTGTTCCTTATTTCTAATCGCTTCTTTTATTCTTCTCACTGCTTTTTCAAGACTTTTTTCGTCAATTTCTACGTTTTTAATTGTCACGTCAGTTAGCTTTGGATTTAAAAAATCCGCAATATCTTTCTTTGTCGTCAACTTACGGTTTTCAAGAAGAATTTCCAAAACATTTTTTATTGTTTTTGAGGCTGTGATCTGAGACTTGTTGAGGATTTCCCAATTTTTCATTTCGTGTTATTTCTTCTGCTATACTATACCAGAATCCTGCTTTGCAGGACAAATATAGATATGCACCCTGAGATCCCCAAAGAAATAATCGAAATCTTTAAAAAATTTAAAAAAGAAGGCTTTGAAGTATATTTGGTCGGAGGATCAGTCAGAGGACTTCTTTCCAAAAGTAAAGTTGACGACTGGGATTTTGCCACAAATGCCACTCCGGAAATGATTCAAAAATTATTCCCAGAAAGTTTTTACGACAACAAATTTGGGACTGTTGGACTTCCAATCAAAGATTCTAAGGTTGTTGAAGTAACCACATATAGAAATGAGGAAGGTTACAAGGATAGACGCCATCCCGGGAAAATTTCGTGGGGTAAAACTATCGAGGAAGATTTATCAAGACGAGATTTTACGATTAATGCAATGGCAATGGATTTGGATAGCGGAAAAATTATTGATCCATTTGAAGGTGAAAAGGATTTAGAAAATAAAATTATAAAAGCAGTCGGCGATCCTTCTCTTCGGTTTAAAGAAGATGCCTTAAGACTCTTGAGAGCTGTAAGAATTGCAACTCAATTAAATTTTAAAATCGAAGACAAAACCTGGGAAGAATTAAAAAAAGACGCTAAGCTGTTGGAAGAAATATCCAAAGAGAGAGTAAGGATTGAGCTTATAAAAATTTTAGAAAGCGAAAATCCATACGAAGGAATAATTCTTCTTGAGAAAGCAGGACTTTTGCAATATATTGTCCCCGAACTTTTGGAGGGAGTCGGAGTCGAACAAGCGCGTCCCGGAAGACATCATACGGAAGACGTTTATACTCACAATGTCTTGTCTTTAAAATTTTGCCCTTCAAAAGATCCAATCGTTCGTTTTGCTACTCTTATTCACGATATTGGAAAACCAAAGGTTGCCGGAAAAGATAAAGATGGTCACGTAATTTTCCACAATCACGAAATAACAGGTGCAAAAATAGCTTATCAAATTTGTGAAAGATTAAAATTCTCAAAGAAGGACCGAGAAAAAGTCGTAAATCTTATTAGGTGGCATATGTTTACTGTCGATGAACACATAACCGATGCTGCTATTCGAAGATTTATTAGAAGAGTTGGAGTAGAAAATGTAAAGGATATGATGGACCTTAGAGTCGGCGACAGACTTGGAGGAGGGACGCAAACAGCTGAAAGCTGGAGGCTAAAACTTTTTAAAGAAAGAGTGGAAAAAGAACTTTCTCCGGCTCCTTTTTCCATAAATGATCTTAAAATTGATGGAAATGACGTAATGAAAATTTTAAATATCAAGCCGGGGCCAAAAATAGGCTTAATTTTGCAAAAATTATTTGAGGAAGTAGACGAAGATTTGTCGCTAAATAAAAAAGGATATTTGGAAAAAAGAGCAAAAGAGCTACAATAAATAATATGGACAAACAAAAATTACAAGAAGAATTAAAGCAATCAATGCTTGCTAAAAATGAATTAAAAACTTCTGTATTGAGACTTCTTCTTTCTGCCATAAATTATTATGAAATCCAAAAAGGCGGAGCAGGATATCAGGCGACAGTCGATGATATTCTCTCGGTAATTCAAACGCAGGTAAAACAGAGAAAAGACTCGATCGAACAATTCACCACCGCAGGCAGACAGGAGTTAGTCGATAAGGAAACTAAAGAGCTTGAGATTTTAAAGACATATCTTCCGCAACAAATGGAGGAAGATGAAGTAAAAACAATAGTCGAGCAAACTGTAAAAGAAACAGGAGCAACAACAATTACGGATATGGGAAAAGTAATGGGAGCACTCGGTCCAAAACTCAAAGGTAAAGCAGATATGGGACTTGTTAGTCAGCTCGTAAAAGAAAAGCTTTCATAATTATTGACTTTATAAGAATAAATGCTAGAATCGAATTAATGGGATTGGAATTCTCTCCTATAAGATTACCTTCTGCTCTTAGAGTACCTTCCCCTTTTAGTCCACGAACATATTGGATAGATTTAGAAATACAGGCAAGCCCTGAATGGAAGAAAAAAAGTCAAGAAGCAATGGAAGCACATCTGGCTTCTCTCAAGAAAGAAAGAAGTATACCAAGTGTTCCACTATATATTGAAACACCAATGACTTTGGAAGAAAGATGGCTTTTTAATGCCGATAATTTAAGAGAAAACATTTCGAGCGAACTTAATAGTAGAAAAAGAGGCAGACAGATGGGAGCATTGGCATTTCTTGAAGACAAATTGGAAAGATATGTTCGCTTACGGAAAGGTTTTTAACCTCTGGCAACTAGTAACGTAGGATAACCTCGTTCCCTAGGAAACATCAAGTCCGCCTTTTCCGAATCTCCTATCACGAGAGTTCTTTCTGGAGAAAAATTACCCAATTTTTTAACTTCTACTCCAAAAAGATTATCAAAATATTCAGGATACTGTTTATCGATTGGGTCTCCAATAATCGTTGGGATATTTGGAAAGTCTGCCGATAACCTTCTCATCTTATATTGCTTTGAAAATTCAGGATCATAATTTAAGGTTAAATCATCGTTTACATTTAAAACCGCGTCACTTCCAGTCATCAAGAGCAGTGGAATATTTAATGTCTTCAGGAGATCTAAAAACTTTTTAGCGCCATCGAAAAGTCTATAATTATTTTTTAACTCTTCCCAATACATATCGCGGCCCTCTTCGACTTTCTTTTTATCTAGATTTACTCCTGTTGCCTGGGCAGCGATTATTATATATGCCTCTCTGCTCCAAACTTTAACTCCAAAAGTTTTTGAGGTAACCGGTTGAAGCCCGGCGACTTTTTCCATAAGAGACTCGTATTCCTCTCTATGTTCCCAAGGCTCGTCTTCTCTTTTCCTATTCCCCTCAAGTACTAATTGAAAAATTATGTCTATCTGTTCCCCCATCTTTTCTCCGAAAAATTCCTTAAGCTTTCTTATTCCTGCTTGATTGGCAGGCTCAAAATCAACAAGAGTGTAATCTATATCACAGACAACAAGATCAAATCTTTTTTTAAGATCAGACTCACTAAAAGGTAAGTCCATGGGGTCCAGGGATCTTGTTTTTAAAGTTTCTGTTACTTTTTTTCTTTCCATTCTTGCCATAAAACCAAAAGAGGCGCGGCGTTGAAGATTGAAGAATAAGTTCCCGAAACCACTCCAACTAAAAGCGCTACAACAAACCACCGTATACTTTCTCCGCCAAACAAAAGAAGCGAAACTAAAACCAAGATTACCGTTAGCGAAGTTCTAAGCGACCGGACCAATGTTTGGAGAATTGATTCGTTAACAACATGCGGAAAGTCCGAACTTCCCATTCGCAGTAAATTTTCTCTTATCCTATCGAAAACAACAATTGTATCGTGGACAGAAAATCCGATTATTGTTAGAAGTGCCGTTACAAAGAGGCTGTCTATCTGAACTCCATAAAAATGTCCAAAAATCGAGAAGACTCCAACTACAACCAAAACATCATGAATAAGAGCTGCTATTGCGCATATTCCAAATCTAAAAGAACTTGCGGGTTTTGGGATTTGTCTAAAAGACCAGGTAATATAGAGGACAATTAGAACTGACGCTATAACCAAAGCCCAAAGCGCGTTTACAGCAGTTTCTTTACCAATTGTTGGGCCGATTGTCTCAAACTCTTCTTCTTTAATACCATTTCCCAACTTATCCAAAATTTTTTTATTTTTGTCTTGATCAATAGGCACAGTTCTGTATGAGACCAGATTATTTGAGACTTCAACATTTGAAACTTTTACATTTTCCGCTTTTAAAGCATCTTCGATTTTGGTTTGATCATTTTTATCTGAAACCAAGAACGTAAGTTTTGACCCGGGAGTAAAATCTATAGAAAGATTAAGATGCCACAGTACAAGAGAAACTATTCCCGGAACTATAATTAAAAGTGAAATCAAGAAATACCAATTTTTCTTTGCAATTATATTCATGTTATCTATAAATAAATCTTAAGAGTGTTCTGGTTACGACTATTGCCGAAAACATAGAAATCAAAACTCCAATTGCCAAAACTAAGGCAAATCCCCTAACAGGTCCTGTTCCAAAATTATATAAAACTGCGCTTGTTATAAGGGTAGATATATTAGAATCACGAATTGAAGGAAATGCTCTTGAAAAACCAAGCTCTGTCGCTACATTTTTGTCTCGACCGTGTCTTTCTTCTTCTCTCATTCTTTCAAAAATTAGAATATTTGCGTCCACCGCCATTCCAATAGAGAGAATAAAACCGGCAATACCTGACAAAGTTAACGTAATTCCATAGGGCGTCGCCGAGCTTAATTTAAAAATGGAAAGAACAAATAAAACATAAATAATAAGAGCTAAGCTTGCCAAAACTCCGAGTCTTCCGTACAAAACACTCATAAAAATAACTATAATTACAAAACCCAAGGCTCCGGCAAAAAGACTTTTTTGTAAAGACGTGAATCCAAGAGTCGGACCAACAGTGCGACTGCTTAAAACCGATAACGGAACAGGCAATGCTCCGGCATTTAATAGTGCTGAAAGTTGTTTTGTCGCTTGAGCTGTAAATCCGCCTGTTATTTGTCCACTGTCTCTTATTGAACTTTGAACAACTGGCGCTGAAATATATTGTTTATCCAAATATATAGCCATTTGCTTGCCAATCAATCCTTGAGTTACTTTTGCAAACTTTTCCTGACTTTTGTCCGCAACCCTAAAAAGTACAATGGGTTGGCCGGTTTGTGAATCAAATGATGGCTGCGCGTCTTTTAAATCTGCCCCTGTTAGTCCGGTTTCTTTTGTATTTTCATACGGTATAACCGCAGAGCTTGTTGCTTTTACAACTTCTCTAAATTCCAATTTTGCCGTAGTTCCTACCAGCGTCATAGCTTGGTCTAAGGGAACTCCCGGCAACTCTACAATTATTCTATAATCTTTGGCCTTTGCGGTTTGAATTATCGGCTCCGATACACCGAAAATATTTATTCTTCTTTCTATTACATTTTTTGCCGATTCAAGCGCCGTGTCTCTCTGGCTTGAGGGGATATTATTCATATCCGCTCTCAAAGTTATACTGGTGCCGCCTTCAAGATCCAAACCCTTTCTAAAATTAAGTTGTTTAACAATCGGAAGTTGGATAATTATAGAGGCAATTGTGAGGAAAATTATAAACCACAACGTTGCTCGGGGTTTTTTCATGAGAGCATCGACTCTTCATCTCCAATTAGCATAATCCTCGAACCGGACAGAATTGAAGTAATAAAAGGGTCTCTTTTTTTCTTTCTAAAATTAAACTCTTCTTCAGTCATTACGGTATAATTTATTTCCGTATTTATTTTTTTCTCTTCGTCCCGAACCAAAAGAGACAACTCCGGCAAGACAACTGTTCCGACAACTAAAAGGTCCACTTCGTCGGGATTATCTTTAATGCGTCTGGCAAATTTACCCGAAAACATCGCATATTTTATCTTCCCAAGCTTTATTCTATTTTTTAGAATATCTGCTCCGAGGCCAATTGTCTTGGCTCCCACTCTTAGGAGATCAAAATAGAAAACGTAGGCTTTGGAAAGTGAATAATAAACTCTATTTGCTCTTGGTTCTCTTTCTAAAATTCCTTTTTTTTCTAAGAACGCCAGCTCGCGGCGCACTGCGTTTATTTCGTCTCCCGTTCGCCTAACTAATTCTCTAACGTGGTACATTTGCGAGGGATCGGCCATAAAGACTCCCAAAAGTTTTATTCTTGCCTTTGATGTAATAATATCTTGCAACATATTAATTAACTTTTACAGTGCCGTCGGTTGGCATTATACTAAACCAGGTTAGTCCCTTGTCAAATTTTATGGAATTACCATTTTCATCGAAGAGAAGAGTGCGGGAAGTTCTTTTATCTTTTCTCCACGTTCCTAGTATTTTATTTCCGTCCATATAAACCTCTGCTTTTCCTGTCCCTTTATCTCTATATAAGAGATGTACGTTGTTCTCATATCCATCGTTTGCATTTAATTCTTGCATATATAGAACAACAACGTTTTTTGCGGCAAGCTGTACGCCTGTATCTTTATCCAAATGCGCAGTTTTTCCGTTAAATCTTTTATAGGTATTGGAGACTTTATCATACTGCCAATCTACAAAATAATCGGGCATACTTTTCCAAAATTCAAGATGTATGGTTTGAGTCTGTCCTCTTTGAGAAACTGAAGCATCATCCTTAAATGTGTAAGGAACGAAGCTATCGTCCCATGACAAACCCTTTTTATCGACATTGGTCAAATTTCTGGAGTCCTTTGCATAAGACCAAAGTTTTTCCGTTGTGGAATACATAGTATGCTCCGTTGCCACGGTGTGGCCCAATCTGTCGTAGTCTCTCCAAAATGTAGGAAATCCGATAGAGAATTGGTTCATGTCATTGCGGCCTCCCCATCCATAATCGTCTATTTGCGACAAGGCGTCTGCCGGCCCCGGTGCATTTGCACCTCCAACGTGGGCATACAAAGGAGAATCACCATACTCGGAAATAAAATCCAGGAAATAAGTTCGCGCAGATCTTACCGGGCCGACGACACCCGCATCCTGGCAGTAAAAAACAGATAAAAATCTTGTAATTCCGCCTTCGGCAACCGCTTCGTAAATAACGTCGGCAAAAGACAAGCCCGATTGTGGCCTGGCTTCCTGATGGTTTTCTATCATAATACCCAAGGGTCTGTGCTGAACCCACCAGTCTTTTTGTTGTTTTGAATATAAGACACCGTTGAGGGGACAGCTTTCGGTTTTTGGAGCGGTAGAATCAAAAACAGTTTGACCTTGTCCTCCTTTTGCAGTAGGCAAAGGTGCGTTTACGACATTTTTTGAAGGAAGTAGTTTTGAAAATACAAAATAGGAGATAGCAGCGGACACTATATATATAGCAGCTGTTGAGGCGATTGTTATAATCTTTTTTTTATCCATTCTTTTCTTTCGCTTTCTCTAAAGCCTTCTTTTCCTCTTCCGACAAATCGTGTTCCGTAGACTTACCGTTAACGATTCTTTTGGCGTACCATCTGGTACCTGATCTTGAATAGAGACCGGATATTATTACTCCCGTGTCATTGCCATCTATTAAGGACAAAATAAAACTTTGGTCTCCGCCTGTATCTTTAAACGGGTTAAAACGAAGAAGGCCAACTTTTTGTATATGCAACTGACCTTCTTTTTCGAGTCTTTGGAAATGTATTTTCAGGTTATTAAGATCGCGTCTCGAAAAACTTACTTCTTTTAAAAGGTCTTCTAGAATAGACTTTAGGGTTTTTTCACTTACTCCCTGTGTTAGTTTATTGTAATGGGAAATTAGAGTCCAAATCAATATTGACAAAATCAACAGCCAAATAAAAAAAATCGCCGCTGCCCCCAACATTAAATTGGACACCATAGTTATTCGTATATATTAGCCTCTTGACATTAGCCTTGTCAATAGTGTAATCTAGCTTCACAGCATGGCTAGAAAAACTAGAAAAGAAAAACTGCTTTCTGACACTAGAAATTTCTATAAATTTCAGTCTGTATCTTCCTCCGCAAAAACTTATACACCCTCCCAAACAACAGCTCTTCAATTAAATGACTTGCAAAAAACGTTCACGCTTACAATTTTAGTCCTGGTACTACAAGTAATTTTATTCTTCAGCTTAAAAAATCACTTAGTGAGTATTCCCGGGATTTCTTATTAAAGGAGGTGAATTATTATTATGGCATCAATGTATTGTGTTAAATGCAGAGCCAAGAGAGACGATCCAAACGCAGAAAAAGTTACTATGAAAAATGGTAAACCAGCTCTCAAAGGCAAATGCCCAGTCTGTGGTACAGGAATGTACAGGATTGGAACAGCCGCCTAGTTCTTAAGAACCGAGTACTCGGAATTTTTCTTAAGAAGTTAAAAGCCCCTCACCTCCGTTAAAAGAAGTCAGGGGTTTTTTAATGGAAGCTTGATTTAATTTACAATATTTTGGGGGTTGCCTTTTGCTAAAGCTACCAAATTACTAACCCAGATTGAATAGAGATTTTCCAAAGCCTCTTTAGTGTACCAAGCAAATCCTTTAAATCCGATTGCATTTTCCAATCCTGCAAGCGGTGTGTGTATTAGATCTTCTCCTTCGTATACATACGTATCAACTTTCCCAGATTCTAAAGCTTCCGCCATTGCTTTCTCATCTACCAACTCTCTATCAACAGTATTTACTATAATTACCCCTTTTTTCATTTTTTCAAGTTCGGCTCTGCCTATCATATTATTGTTTGCTTCTTGGTGAGTTATGTGAAGCGAAATTGCGTCTGATTCTTTTAAAAGTTGGTCAAGTGAAACCATCTTAACGTCTTTGATTTTTCTAGGACTACGATTGTAAGCAATAACTTTCATCCCAATTCCTTTTGCAAGTTCTGCAACAGTACTCCCTATGTTACCCAAACCGATAACTCCGAGTGTTTTCCCTTTTAGCTCAAACCCTTGATCCAGAAAGTATTTATCCTTCTGTGTTCGTCTGTCAGAAACAAAAATTCTTTTCGCAGCTCCAAGTAAAAACGCGATTGCTTGTTCAGCAACAGACTCCTTTGAATATCCGGGAACATTACTAACTGAAACTCCTCTTTTTTTACAAAGCTCAAGGTCAACCCAGCCAAAAGAAGTCGTTGAAAGACATATACCTTTTAAATTGGGCAAAGATTCAATGATTTTTGAAAGTTTATCTTTAGCCTTTTCAAATCCACCCAATGGATCTGGATCACAACCAATAACATCGGCCTCTTTTGCTATCGCTAAAAGTTCCTCTATTGAAAGACTCTCACGAGTTTTTGTGTATGTAACAGTACCGAGAGACGAAAGTTGTTTTTGCTGTTCAGAAGTGAAACTATCCTTAGGATTAAAAATTACGATCTTCATAGATTACTTCTTTTTTCCACTATAGTGAATAAGTCTGAAGACTTTTACGACAGAAACGTTCCACTCTCCTGCGATTTCTGCTCTGCCAAAATTTGAAACCTCAAAAGAAGGATAACCTAAAGGGTGGCACTCGCTGCTCTCGCAAACAATTAAAAGTTGATCCGTAACTGTTTTTCTTTGGGGATCATTCATTATATTTTCCATTCTAATGTCGGGTTTCCCTAGAGTTTGGAAATAATATCTATAAGCATGGTCCGAATTGTGATCTGTTATAAGAGCAAAATTATAGGGTTTACTATCTGTTTTCGAAATGACAAATTGCGAGATTGTTTTTACCTGGTCTTTTTGTCTATTTGGTTCGGATCTAAAGGGATTACCGTAGAGATTATATATAAAAAGTAGAAGAAAAATTCCAAAAGCCAATATTTTGCCCCAAAAAGTCTTACTGTGCTTATGAGGGAAATTGCTTAAAAAATTACCAATCAAGATAAACGGCAGAGGAAACATAAAGCCTAAA